>NZ_PDCM01000001.1:2457500-2817500 GCF_008634025.1 Streptomyces albofaciens JCM 4342
GCCCGGTACGTGGGCATCCCGCTGCGCCGCTCCATCGCGACCCTGGACCGGGCGGCGGTCCGGCCCGAGGCGCGGGCCGCCTTCGGGCTGGACCCCAACCTGCCGACGCTGCTGGTCTCCGGCGGCTCGCAGGGCGCCCGGCGGCTGAACGAGGTCATCCAGGCCGCCGTGCCCGCGCTCCAGCGCTCCGGCATCCAGGTGCTGCACGCGGTCGGCCCGAAGAACGAATTGCCGCATGTGGACAACATGCCCGGCATGCCCCCCTATGTACCGGTACCGTACGTGGACCGGATGGACCTCGCGTACGCCGCGGCCGACATGATGCTCTGCCGCGCGGGCGCGATGACCGTCGCCGAACTGTCCGCCGTCGGACTGCCCGCCGCCTACGTCCCGCTGCCCATCGGCAACGGCGAACAGCGGCTGAACGCCCAGCCGGTGGTCAACGCTGGCGGCGGACTGCTCATCGACGACGCGCAGCTGACGCCGGAATGGGTGCAGAGCCAGGTGCTCCCGGTGCTCGCCGACCCGCACCGGCTGTACGAGATGTCCCGCGCGGCGTCCGAGTTCGGCCGCCGGGACGCGGACGAACTGCTGGTCGGCATGGTGTACGAGGCGGTCGCCGGCCGCTGACGGAATACGCGGCGCCGCCCCGGGCCCACCCGGGGCGGCGGCCGGAAGGAGAGGGAGCGTGGCCGGACCGACGACCGCCCGGCGCGGCGAGAAGAAGCCCGGGCGCTCCCGCCCGCCCGCTTCCGGGAAGGCCGGCGGCTCCGGCGGCGGGGGCGGAGGCGGGAAATCCGGAAAGTCGTCCGGCCCGAAGAACGGCGGGTCCGCGCTGCGCGGCCGGTTCCGGCTGCCGCCCCGCCGCGTCCTGATCATCACACTGGCCGGCGCCGCGCTGCTGGCCGGTTTCGGCGCCTGGGCCCTCTACGGCTCCACCTGGCTGCGCACGGAAGAGGTCAAGGCCACCGGCACCAAGGTTCTGACGGCGGATGAGGTCGTACGGGCCGCCGCGGTCCCGATGGACGTCCCCCTCGCCTCCGTGGACAAGCGGGCCATCGCCGAGCGGCTGCGCGCGGAACTCCCGCGCATCAAGTCCGTTGTGGTGTCGCGCTCCTGGCCGCACACGGTCAGCTTGAAAGTGACCGAAAGGGAGCCGGAACTCCTTATTCAAACGGGCGGAAAGTTCGTCGAAGTGGACGCCGAAGGGACGCGTTTCGCCACCGTCGCCACCGCCCCGAAGGGCGTCCCGCTTCTGGAAATGGCCGTACGCGACAGCCCGAGCCTGCGGAGGTTCGGCGCCGACCGGCTCCGCGGCGCGGCCGCGACCGTCGTCACCGCCCTGCCCAAGGCGGTCCACCAGGACGTTCGTACCGTTCAGGTGCGTTCCTACGACTCCATCACACTGCGGCTGACGAACGGCCGTACCGTCGTCTGGGGGAGCGAGGAACGCAGTACGGCCAAGGCCAAGGTGCTCACCGCCGCGCTGAAAGCGGCGCGTGACGCGCGCCACTTCGATGTGAGTGTGCCCACCGCACCCGCGGTGTCCGGGAGTTGACGTGCGTACCCGCAGGCCAGCACCCTGGATGGCTACCACTATGGGTGATCACATAGGGTGAAAAGAAAAACGGGAGGTTCGGCGTGTTCGTTGAACGTGCGCCACTTGTCGACTTAGTGTCTCGTTCCAAAGAGTCCCAGGAACACAGGCACTGGTAACCCTAAACTTCAGCGTTAGGGTTCGGGTCGGCACAACGAACCGTCCCATCGGCATCAGTCGACGACCGCACCCCGGTGCGGCGGCGACACGTAACTCGAGGCGAGAGGCCTTCGACGTGGCAGCACCGCAGAACTACCTCGCAGTCATCAAGGTCGTCGGCATCGGCGGCGGTGGCGTGAACGCCATCAACCGGATGATCGAGGTCGGGCTCAAGGGCGTCGAGTTCATCGCGATCAACACCGATGCACAGGCCCTGCTGATGAGCGACGCCGACGTCAAGCTGGACGTCGGCCGGGAACTCACCCGTGGCCTGGGCGCCGGCGCCAACCCCGATGTCGGCCGCAAGGCGGCCGAGGACCACCGCGAGGAGATCGAGGAGGTCCTCAAGGGGGCCGACATGGTCTTCGTGACCGCGGGAGAGGGCGGCGGCACCGGCACCGGCGGCGCGCCCGTCGTCGCCAACATCGCGCGTTCGCTGGGCGCCCTGACGATCGGTGTGGTCACCCGCCCGTTCACCTTCGAGGGCCGCCGGCGCGCGAACCAGGCCGAGGACGGCATCGCCGGCCTGCGCGACGAGGTCGACACCCTCATCGTGATCCCCAACGACCGACTGCTGTCCATCTCGGACCGCCAGGTGAGCGTGCTCGACGCGTTCAAGTCCGCGGACCAGGTACTGCTGTCGGGTGTCCAGGGCATCACCGACCTGATCACCACCCCCGGCCTGATCAACCTGGACTTCGCCGACGTCAAGTCCGTGATGTCCGAGGCGGGCTCGGCCCTGATGGGCATCGGCTCGGCGCGCGGCGACGACCGCGCGGTGGCCGCGGCGGAGATGGCGATCTCCTCGCCGCTGCTGGAAGCCTCCATCGACGGCGCACGCGGTGTGCTGCTCTCCATCTCCGGCGGCTCCGACCTCGGTCTCTTCGAGATCAACGAGGCCGCGCAGCTGGTCAGCGAGGCGGCCCACCCCGAGGCGAACATCATCTTCGGCGCGGTCATCGACGACGCGCTCGGCGACGAGGTACGGGTGACGGTCATCGCGGCGGGCTTCGACGGCGGGCAGCCGCCGGCCCGTCAGCAGACCGTGCTCGGCAGCCAGAACACCGGCAAGCGCGAGGAGCCGGCCCCGGCCGCCGGCCGCCCGGCCCCGCAGGCCGAACCGCGGCCGTCCTCCTTCGGCGGCCTGGGCTCGGTGCCCGTACGGGACGAGGAGCCGGCCCCGGCCGACCCGTCCCCGCTGGGCGAAGTGCCGCCGCCCCCGACCAGCTCGCCGCAGGTTCCGCCGGCCCGTCCGTACTCGGACACCACGGCCGAGGAGCTGGACGTCCCCGACTTCCTGAAATAACCGAAGTCCCGACGTGATAGGGCAGCAGCACCCGGTGCTGACGAACGACACGAGCGGCGCGCACTTCGCCTTCACCGACCGGTGGGGCGGGGTGAGCGCCGCTCCGTATGCGGAGCTCAACCTCGGCGGCGCGGTCGGCGACGACCCGGAGTCCGTACGGACCAACCGCGAGCTGGCGGCCAAGGCGCTGGGCCTGGACCCGGCCGGGGTCGTCTGGATGAACCAGGTGCACGGCCGGGACGTCGCCGTGGTCGACGGACCGTGGCGCGACGGCGCCGAGATCCCCCGTGTCGACGCGGTGGTGACGGCCCGCCGGGGCCTGGCCCTCGCCGTGCTGACCGCCGACTGCACCCCGGTGCTCCTGGCCGACCCGGTCGCCGGGGTCACCGGCGCCGCCCACGCGGGGCGCCCGGGCCTGGTGGCCGGGGTGGTCCCGGCGACCGTCGAGGCGATGACCGCGCTCGGCGCCGACCCGGCGCGCATCGTCGCCCGTACCGGACCCGCGGTCTGCGGGCGCTGTTACGAGGTGCCCGAGGCGATGCGCGCCGAGGTCGCCGCGGTGGTGCCCGAAGCATGGGCCACCACCTCCTGGGGCACGCCCGCGGTGGACATGGCCGCCGGGGTCCGTGCCCAACTGGCCGCGCACGGCGTACAGGTGGGTGAACATTCCCACATCTGCACGCTGGAGTCGGCGGACCACTTCTCGTACCGGCGCGACCGCATCACCGGGCGGCTCGCGAGCTATGTATGGCTGGATGCTGAGCTGTGACGGATCGTAAGGCGGAACTGGCCGACAACCTGGCGCGCGTGGAGGAACGAATCTCCACCGCCTGTGACAAAGCCGGTCGCAAGCGTGCGGACGTGACCCTCATCGTGGTCACGAAGACCTACCCGGCGAGCGACGTCCGGCTGCTCGCCGAACTCGGTGTCCGCCACGTGGCGGAGAACCGGGACCAGGACGCGGCACCGAAGGCCGCCGAGTGCTCGGATCTGTCCCTCAACTGGCACTTCGTCGGACAGTTGCAGACCAACAAAGTACGATCTGTGGTCAATTACGCCGATGTCGTGCAGTCGGTCGACCGCGTCAAGCTGGTGACGGCGCTCTCGAAGGAAGCCGTCCGGGCCGGCCGGGAGCTGGGCTGCCTGATCCAGGTGGGACTTGACGCCGAGTCGGGCGACAACGAGGGGCGGCTCGGCCGGCGCGGCGGGGTGGCCCCGGCCGGGGTCGACGCCCTCGCCGACGCGATCGCCGACGCCGAAGGGCTGCGCCTGGGCGGTCTGATGACGGTGGCTCCGCTGGCCGGCCCGTACGCCGGGCACCCGCGGGCGGCGTTCGAGCGTTTGATGGAAATCTCATCCGGCCTGCGCGGGAACCATCCTGCTGCGAACATGGTGTCAGCAGGGATGAGCGCGGACCTTGATGACGCCGTGGCCGCCGGGGCGACACATGTGCGCGTCGGCACCGCGGTACTCGGAGTCCGACCACGGCTCGGGTAACGTCGCCAAGCAAGTCGGACCACAGCACAAAATATGGTCATTGCCTCCAAAAGGAGGGCAGACCACGTGGATTCACGGCGCCCGGTGACGGAGCCGATCCACCACAGAGCGGAGGACGCAGAGAATGGCCGGCGCGATGCGCAAGATGGCGGTCTACCTCGGCCTCGTGGAGGACGATGGGTACGACGGCCGGGGGTTCGACCCCGACGACGAGTTCGAGCCCGAGCTTGACCCGGAGCCCGATCGGGGACGGCGACAGCAGACCCAAGTACCCACCGAACCGCACCCGGAACGGGACGAACCGGTACGGGTCACCCAGCCTCCCGCGCAGCGTGAGTCCGCACCGCCGGCCGCCGAAAGCGGACGACCCGCCCGAATCGCCCCCGTGGCGTCCATCACACCCGACCGTCCGAACCTGGAGAAGAACGCACCGGTGATCATGCCCAAGGTTGTGTCCGAGCGGGAGCCCTACCGCATCACCACATTGCACCCTCGGACCTACAACGAAGCCCGTACCATCGGGGAACACTTCCGTGAGGGCACTCCGGTGATCATGAATCTCACGGAGATGGACGACACGGACGCGAAGCGACTTGTCGACTTTGCCGCCGGTCTGGTCTTCGGCCTGCACGGCAGCATCGAGCGGGTGACGCAGAAGGTGTTCCTGTTGTCTCCTGCTAACGTCGATGTCACGGCGGAGGACAAGGCCCGCATCGCAGAGGGCGGGTTCTTCAACCAGAGCTGAGACGCAACACCGGGCACACCAGGCCGAAAGGCCCCAACACGACAGCAAGGCAAGGGGAGAGGACAGCGCGGATGAGCATTGCTGGGCAGGTGATCTACATCGCGTTGTACTGCTTCCTCATCGTGTTGATCTTCCGGCTGGTGATGGACTACGTCTTCCAGTTCGCCCGTTCATGGCAACCCGGCAAGCCAATGGTGGTCGTTCTGGAGGCCACCTACACTGTCACTGATCCGCCACTCAAGCTCTTGCGGCGGTTCATTCCGCCGCTGCGTCTCGGGGGCGTGGCGCTCGACCTGTCCTTCTTCGTATTGATGATCATCGTCTACATCCTGATCACCGTCGTGAGGTCGGTGTTGTTGGTGTGAACGATACGGTCTTGCCGATTGCCGACGACTACGTTGAGGTGAAGTAGAGATGCCGTTGACCCCCGAGGACGTGCGGAACAAGCAGTTCACGACCGTCCGCCTCCGAGAAGGCTATGACGAGGACGAGGTCGATGCCTTCCTCGATGAGGTCGAAGCCGAACTGACCCGCCTGCTGCGCGAGAACGAGGACCTGCGCGCGAAGCTGGCCGCCGCGACGCGGGCCGCCGCGCAGAACCAGCAGCAGAACATGCGCAAGCAGCAGGACCAGCAACAGCAGGACCAGCAGCAGCACCAGCAGGGCAGGCCCGGCGCTCCCGTGCCCGCCGCCATATCCGGACCGCAGCCGGTGCCGCCGCAGCAACAGCAGCAACAGCAGCAGTTGGGCGGCCCACCGCAGCTGACCGGAGGAGCCCCGCAGCTCCCGGCCGGGCCCGGTGGCCACGGTCCCGGCCCGCAGGGCCCGCACGGCCCGGGTCCGATGGGCCCCGGTGGTCCGCTGGGCGGCCCGATGGGCGGTCCCGGTGGGCACGGCGGCCCGCAGCTGCCGCAGCCGGGTCAGGGGCCGGGCGGTGACAGCGCCGCTCGCGTGCTCTCGCTCGCGCAGCAGACCGCCGACCAGGCGATCGCGGAGGCCCGTTCCGAGGCCAACAAGATCGTTGGTGAGGCGCGGTCGCGTGCGGAGGGTCTGGAGCGGGACGCCCGCGCCAAGGCGGACGCGCTGGAGCGGGACGCGCAGGAGAAGCACCGCGTCGCGATGGGGTCGCTGGAGTCGGCCCGCGCCACGCTGGAGCGCAAGGTCGAGGACCTGCGCGGCTTCGAGCGCGAGTACCGTACGCGGCTGAAGTCCTACCTGGAGAGCCAGCTGCGCCAGCTGGAGAACCAGGCCGACGACTCGCTGGCGCCGCCGCGGACGCCGGCGACCGCCTCGCTGCCGCCGTCGCCGTCGATGGCTTCGGCCGGCGCCGGGTCCATGGGGGGCAACCACTCCATGGGTGGCGGGCAGTCGATGGGCGGTCACGGTGGGGGCTCGGGGAGCGCTCCGTCGTACGGTGGGCAGCAGCAGATGTCGCCGGCGATGACGCAGCCGATGGCTCCGGTGCGGCCGCAGGGGCAGCAGCCGATGCAGCAGGCGCCTTCGCCGATGCGTGGGTTCCTGATCGACGAGGACGACAACTGACGTAGGCGCGCGTTGCGCGTGGTCGGCAATCAGGGCCGGGTCCCCGGGGGTTTCCCCCGGGGACCCGGTTCTTTTGCGTTCGTCCGGTCCGGTGGGGGTGCGCGTCTGCGCGGTCTGTCCGGTGGGTGGGGGCTCGGGGCCCCGCAGGGGTCACTCTCCCCCAGCCTCCGGCCGGGGGGACCCCCACGTTGCCTGGTGCGGCCGAAATGTATGGACGCAACCGGGGCTTCGGTCGCCTGCGGGGAGACCCCTACGTGTCCCCGAGCCCGCGCCGTATGCGGCTTTCCATACGTTTAGGGATAGGTGGCACGGAAAAGCCCATTTCGCCTGTACGGCAACGGCCCCCGACGCGTCCTGCGCCGGGGGCCGTTGGTTACGCGGTGGGGCCTACGCCTCCGTCTTCCGCAGGCGGAAGGTCAGGGACAGGGACTCGTCCTCGAAGGCCGGGCCGTACGTGTCGTCGGCCTCGCCCTGGGCGAAGTCGGTGGCCAGGACCTCCTCGCCGATGAGGGACTGGTGGTCGGTCAAGGACGTGCGGACCTCCTCGTCGGTGGTCTGCCAGCGCAGGGCGATCCGGTCGGCGACGTCCAGGCCGCTGTTCTTGCGGGCCTCCTGGATGAGGCGGATGGCGTCGCGGGCCAGGCCGGCGCGGCGCAGGTCCGGGGTGATCTCCAGGTCGAGGGCCACGGTGGCGCCCGTGTCGGAGGCCACCGACCAGCCCTCGCGCGGGGTCTCGGTGATGATGACCTCGTCGGGGGAGAGGGGGACCGTTTCGTCGTTGACCGTGATGGTTGCCGTGCCCTCGCGCAGGGCGAGGGAGAGGGCAGCCGCGTCGGTTTCGGCGATGGCCTTGGCGACTGCCTGGACGCCCTTGCCGAAGCGCTTGCCCAGGGCGCGGAAGTTGGCCTTGGCCGTGGTGTCCACCAGGGAGCCGCCCACCTCGGAGAGGGAGGCGAGGGTGGAGACGTTCAGTTCCTCGGTGATCTGGGTGCGCAGCTCGGGGGAGAGCGTCTCGAAGCCGGCGGCCGCCACCAGGGCGCGGGAGAGGGGCTGGCGGGTCTTGACGCCGGACTCCGCGCGGGTGGCGCGGCCCAGTTCGACCAGGCGCCGGACCAGGACCATCTGCTTCGACAGCTCGGGGTCGATCGCCGACGGGTCGGCCTCGGGCCAGGTGGAGAGGTGGACCGAGTCGGGGGCGTCGGGGGTGACCGGGACGATCAGGTCCTGCCACACGCGTTCGGTGATGAACGGGGTGATGGGGGCCATCAGGCGGGTGACGGTCTCGATGACCTCGTGGAGGGTGCGCAGGGCCGCGGCGTCGCCCTGCCAGAAGCGGCGGCGGGAGCGGCGTACGTACCAGTTGGAGAGGTCGTCGACGAAGGAGGAGAGGAGCTTGCCCGCGCGCTGGGTGTCGTAGTTTTCGAGGGCGTCGGTGACGCCCTGGGTGAGCGCGTGCAGTTCGGACAGGAGCCAGCGGTCCAGGAGGGGGCGGTCGGCCGGGGCGGGGTCGGACGCGCTGGGGGCCCAGCTGGAGGTGCGGGCGTACAGGGCCTGGAAGGCGACGGTGTTCCAGTAGGTGAGGAGCGTCTTGCGGACGACCTCCTGGATGGTGCCGTGGCCTACGCGGCGGGCTGCCCAGGGGGAGCCGCCCGCCGCCATGAACCAGCGGACCGCGTCGGCGCCGTGCTGGTCCATGAGCGGGATCGGGTCCAGGGTGTTGCCCAGGTGCTTGGACATCTTGCGGCCGTCCTCGGCGAGGATGTGGCCCAGGCAGACGACGTTCTCGTACGAGGACTTGTCGAAGACGAGGGTGCCGACCGCCATGAGGGTGTAGAACCAGCCGCGGGTCTGGTCGATGGCCTCGGAGATGAACTGCGCCGGGTAGCGCTTCTCGAACAGTTCCTTGTTCTTGTACGGGTAGCCCCACTGGGCGAACGGCATGGAGCCCGAGTCGTACCAGGCGTCGATGACCTCGGGGACGCGGGTCGCGGTGCCCCGGCAGGTGGGGCAGGGGAAGGTGACGGCGTCGATGTAGGGGCGGTGGGGGTCGAGGTTCGAGTGGTCGGTGCCGGTGAGGTCGGTGAGCTCGGCGAGGGAGCCCACGCAGGTGAGGTGGTCCTCGGCGCAGCGCCAGATCGGGAGGGGGGTGCCCCAGTAGCGGTTGCGGGAGAGCGCCCAGTCGATGTTGTTGTTCAGCCAGTCGCCGAAGCGGCCGTGCTTGACCGACTCCGGGAACCAGTTGGTGCGCTCGTTCTCGCGCAGCAGGGCGTCCTTGACCGCGGTGGTGCGGATGTACCAGGACGGCTGGGCGTAGTAGAGCAGGGCGGTGTGGCAGCGCCAGCAGTGCGGGTAGCTGTGCTCGTAGGCGACGTGCTTGAAGAGCAGGCCGCGGGCGTCGAGGTCGGCGACGAGGTGCTCGTCGGCCTTCTTGAAGAACTGGCCGCCGACGAGGGCCAGACCCTCCTCGAAGGTGCCGTCGGGGCGCACCGGGTTGACGACCGGCAGGCCGTAGCCGCGGCAGGTCTTGAGGTCGTCCTCACCGAAGGCCGGGGCCTGGTGGACCAGGCCCGTACCGTCGTCGGTGGTGACGTACTCGGCGTTGACGACGAAGTTGGCGCCCTCCAGCTCGACCAGGTCGAAGGGGCGGCGGTAGGCCCAGCGCTCCATGTCGCGGCCGGTGAAGGTCCGGCCGGTGGTCTCCCAGCCCTCGCCGAGGGCCTTTTCGAGGAGGGGCTCGGCGACGACCAGGTTTTCCTCGCCGTTGGTGGCCACGACGTAGGTGACGTCCGGGTGGGCGGCGACCGCCGTGTTGGAGACCAGGGTCCAGGGGGTGGTCGTCCAGATGAGGAGGGCCGCCTCGCCGGCGAGCGGGCCCGAGGTGAGGGGGAGGCGGACGAAGACCGAGGGGTCGACGACGGTTTCGTAGCCCTGGGCCAGTTCGTGGTCGGACAGGCCGGTGCCGCAGCGGGGGCACCAGGGGGCGACGCGGTGGTCCTGGACCAGCAGGCCCTTGTCGAAGACCTGCTTGAGGGACCACCAGACCGACTGGATGTAGTCGGGGTCCATGGTGCGGTACGGGTCGTCCAGATCCGTCCAGTACCCCATCCGGGTGGTCAGCGCGGCGAAGGCGTCGGTGTGGCGGGTCACCGACTCGCGGCACTTGGCGTTGAATTCGGCGATGCCGTACGCCTCGATGTCCTTCTTGCCGTTGAAGCCCAGCTCCTTCTCGACGGCCAGTTCGACCGGCAGGCCGTGGCAGTCCCAGCCGGCCTTGCGGCCGACGTGGTAGCCGCGCATCGTGCGGAAGCGGGGGAAGACGTCCTTGAAGACGCGGGCCTCGATGTGGTGGGCGCCGGGCATGCCGTTGGCGGTCGGCGGACCTTCGTAGAAGACCCATTCGGGCCGTCCCTCGGACTGCTGGAGGGTACGGGCGAAGACCTTCTGTTCCCGCCAGAAGTCGAGCACCGCGTGCTCAAGGGCGGGCAGGTCTACCTGGGCGGGTACCTGGCGGTACTGAGGCTGTGACATCGGGGCGTTCCTCCGGCGGACACCTGCTGCGTTCTCCGTCCGGAGGGACGAGAGCCTGGGCTCCCGCGGTACCACCCTCCTTGGCGGTGCGCTGTCCACCGCCCCCTCATTAGGGCCGCGAAGCCGGTTCTACTGGCCGTCGGGGCCGTCTGCGGGCACCCCTGCGGTTTTCTTCCGGCGGCTCCGGGCTGATCTTCACGTCGTGCACGCCTCCGGGCTCGCACCGTCCCCGGATCGCTGATGGCTGCGTACGACGCTACTCGTCCCATCCGCGCCTTTCGCTTCCCCCAGTGTACGGGGCACCGACGGCGCGGACCGACCGGTTTCCCGGGCTGCGCCGACTGAGGTAGCGGGCGCCGAGGACGTGACCCGAATGGCGATACGCAGGGCGCGGGAGTCGGCGCCCGCGCGGCGGGCGCGCCGTGCCGGCGGCCGCCCGCGCCCTGGGCTGGCGGATTACCGGGCGGGCAGGGGGGCACAACCGATGCAGACCGGGCTCCCGCGTGGGGAGACCGGGTGGGAAAGGGCGGTGCGTCCCGTTGCCGCGTGCCTTGAGGCGATTTATCGTTCCGGTCACGATTCGCGAGCATGATCACATACGTGAAGGGGTCGCGGCCATGGTGGCGAAGAAGTCCGCCGCGAAGAAGAGCACGGCGGCTGCCGGGAAGGCCGCGGCCGGGAAGCCGGAAACGGCGGCGAAGAAGCGGGCGTCCGCCGCGGCGATGAGCGCGGAGGCCGCCCCGGACGGAGCGCCGGAGCCGCCGGAGGCCGGGACAGCGGCCGGAAAGGCGGCCGGGAGGACGGCGAAGAAGACATCCGCGAAAAAGGCGGCGGCCAGGAAGGCGGCGGCCGGGAAAGCTCTGGAGGAGGCCGGGGATCCCCTTCCTGACGGCAGACCCGCGGCCAGGAAGGCCGCGCCCAGGAAGGCGGCGAAGAAGACCGCACCCGCCGAGAAGGCGGTGCCGGCGAAGAAGACGGGAGCCAAGACGGTGGTGGAGAAGCGAACTCCGGGCGGGGCACCGACCGCCGAGGCGGAGCAGACCGGCCGGACCGGGCCGGTGCCCAAGGCCCGTACCGCGGACCCGGGCGAGCTGGCCGTACGGCCCGGCGAGGACCCCTGGACGCCCGAGGAGGTGGCCGAGGCCCGCGCCGAGCTGGACCGCGAGGTCGCCCGGCTCCGTACGGAGATCGAGGCGTCCGAGAGCGCCCTCGCCGGGCTGATGCGGGACTCCGGCGAGGGCACCGGCGACGAGGCCGACACCGGCAGCAAGAACATCACCCGCGAACACGAACTGGCGCTGGCCTCGAACGCGCGCGAGATGCTGTCCCAGACCGAACGCGCGGTGGAACGGCTGGCCGCGGGCACGTACGGCCTGTGCGAGAACTGCGGCAAGCCGATCGGCAAGGCCCGTATGCAGGCGTTTCCCCGGGCGACGCTGTGCGTGGAGTGCAAGCAGAAGCAGGAGCGGCGCTAAGCGCCGGGCGGCCCGCCCGGCCGGGCCGCCCGGCCGGGCGCGGGGACATCACCCGAGGCCGATGGCCCCCGTACCGGCGGTGTCCGTACGCCTGTGCCGTACCCTCGTCCTCAGCCGGGGGCGGCCTGGCGTGCGGACTCGACGGGCTGAGGGGCTCACAACGTGGCAGAGGCGGAGCGCATCACCGGTACGCCGGAGACCGGGCCGGAATCCGAGCCGGAAGCGGCGGCGGTGCCGGGATGCGAGGACGACGGCGACCGGGCCGCGCCGCGGGAGCAGCGGCCGGAGCAGGAAGCGGGGGCGGGCGCCGCCGAGGCGGGCGCCACCGCGCGGCGGGGCAAGCGGCGGATCGCCGCGCTGCTCCTGGTCGCGGCCATCGTCTACCTCCTCGACCTGGGCAGCAAGGCGCTGGTGGTCGCGAAGCTGGAGCACCACGCGCCGATCGAGGTGATCGGCTCGCTGCTGCGCCTGGAGGTCATCCGCAACCGCGGCGCCGCCTTCGGGATCGGCGAAGCGCTGACGATCTTCCTCAGCCTGATCGCCGTGATCGTGATCGTGGTGATCGCGCGGCTGGCCCGCAAGCTCTACAGCCTGCCGTGGGCCATCGCGCTCGGCCTGCTGCTGGGCGGCGCCTTCGGCAATCTGACCGACCGGATCTTCCGTACGCCGGGCGTCTTCGAGGGCGCGGTGGTGGACTTCATCGCGCCGACCCACTTCGCGGTGTTCAACCTCGCGGACTCGGCGATCGTCTGCGGCGGCATCCTGATCGTGATCCTGTCCTTCCGCGGCCTGGACCCGGACGGCACGGTCCACAAGGACTGACGGCACCGCGCAGAGGGCCGACGGCACCGCCCACGGGGGCTGACGGACCGGTGGGCGAGCGGTCCCCGGCGGGAGTGTCACCGGGGACTGCCATACTCGGTGGGGTGAGCACGATTCCCGAGATCCGCACCCTGCCCGTACCGGACGGCCTGGAGGGCGAGCGCGTCGACGCCGCGCTGGCCCGGATGTTCGGCTTTTCCCGTACGAAGGCCGCCGAGCTGGCGGCCGGCGGGAAGGTCCGGGTGGACGGCGCCGAAGTGATGAAGTCCGAGCGGGTGCACGGCGGTGCCTGGCTGGAAGTGGAGATGCCGCAGGCCGCACCGCCGGTGGAGATCGTCGCCGAGCCCGTCGAGGGCATGGAGATCGTCCATGACGACGACGACATCGTGGTGATCGTCAAGCCGGTCGGCGTCGCCGCCCACCCCAGCCCCGGCTGGACGGGCACCACCGTCATCGGCGGCCTCGCCGCCGCGGGCTTCCGCATCTCGACCTCCGGCGCCGCCGAGCGCCAGGGCATCGTGCACCGCCTGGACGTCGGCACCTCCGGCCTGATGGTGGTGGCCAAGTCGGAGCGCGCGTACACCCTGCTCAAGCAGCAGTTCCGGGAGCGTACGGTCGACAAGCGCTACCACGCCCTGGTGCAGGGCCACCCGGACCCGCTCAGCGGCACGATCGACGCCCCCATCGGACGCCACCCGCAGCACGACTACAAGTGGGCGGTGACCGCCGACGGCAAGCCGTCCGTCACGCACTACGACCTCATCGAGGCGTTCCGCGCCGCCAGCCTGCTGGACATCAAGCTGGAGACGGGGCGTACGCACCAGATCCGCGTCCACATGTCCGCCCACCGCCACCCGTGCGTCGGCGACCTGACCTATGGCGCGGACCCGACGCTCGCCAAGCGCCTCGGCGTCACCCGCCAGTGGCTGCACGCCGTGCGGCTCGGCTTCGAGCACCCGGCCGACGGCCGCCGGGTGGAGTTCGAGAGCGCCTATCCCGACGACCTCCAGCGCGCCCTGGACCGGGTGCGGGCCGAGAGTGCCTGATCAGCGCTTCCTGAGGTAGGCCGGACGGACGAGCGATCACAACGCTCGTCCGAGCGGTTTTTGCGCGTTCCATGGCAGGCTTGGGGCGGAAAGTGATCGATTTCGACCCCGGAGCGCGCCACCGTGGATCAGCTGGCCCTGATGTTCGTCCTACTGCTCGGGGCCGTGGTCATGGTCCCGGTCGGCGACCGGCTGGGCCTGCCGTCGCCGGTCCTGATGACGCTCGCGGGCGCGGTCCTGGCGCTGCTGCCGTTCGTACCGAACGTCGAGGTGCCGCCGGAGTACATCCTGCCGCTGGTGCTGCCGCCGCTGCTGTACGCCGCCGTGCAGCGCACCTCCTGGCGGCAGTTCACGGCCAACATCCGGCCCATCTTCCTGCTGGCGGTGGCCCTGGTCTTCGCGACCACGGCCGCCGTCGCCGCCGTCGCGCACGCCGTCGTCCCCGGTATGCCGATCGCCGCCGCGGTGGTGCTCGGCGCCCTGGTCGCGCCGCCGGACCCGGTCGCCGCGACCGCCGTCGCGGGCAAGCTGGGGCTGCCCCGCCGCATGGTCTCCATCCTGGAGGGCGAGGGGCTGTTCAACGACGTCACCGCGATCGTGCTCTACCACGTCGCGCTCGCCGCGGCCGTCAGCGGCTCCTTCTCGGTGCCCGGCGCGGTCGGCTCGCTGGTGCTGTCCGCGGTGGTCGCCATAGCGGTCGGCCTGGTGCTGGGCTGGGCCGCCAACAAGCTGATGGGCCTGCTGGGCGACCCGACGCTGCAGATCGGCCTGACCCTGCTGGTGCCGTTCGTCGCGTACGTCCTCGCCGAGGAGTTCGAGGGCTCCGGTGTGCTGGCGGTGCTGACCACCGCCCTGTTCCTCGCCGAGTACGCGGTGGACGCCGACGACGTGATGGGCCGGCTGGCCGGCTACACCTTCTGGGAGATCGTCGACACCCTGGTCACCGGCGTCGCCTTCGGCCTGATCGGCCTGGAACTGCACAACGTCATCAAGGCCGCGTCCGGCCGCTGGGGCGAGATGCTCGGCATCGGGGCCGCCGTCGTGGTGGTCGTGGTGGGCGTCCGGCTGCTGTGGCTGCTGCCCGCCGCCTGGCTGGCCAAGCGCATGCACAAGCGGCGCGACTTCGACGAGGACATCCCGCTGAGCTGGCGGGAGACCGTGATCATGTGGTGGTCGGGGATGCGCGGCGTGGCGTCCGTTGCGCTGGCGCTGGCCATTCCGTACGAGATCGACGGCGGAGGGGACTTCCCGGCTCGCGACGAGATCCTCTTCATCGCCTTCGCGGTGGTGCTCTCCGGGCTGGTCGTCCAGGGCCTGTCGCTGCCCACGCTGGTCAAGAAGCTGCGCGTACGGGCCGACTCGGAGGCCGAGGAGAAGCTGGAACACGAGCTGGCGCTGCGGGTGATCAAGGCGTCCAAGCGGCGCCTGAAGGAGATCCTTGAGGTCGAGGAGCTGCCGGAGGAGGTCAGCGAGCAGCTCGCCCGGCGCGCGTACGACATGGGCGCCCGCATCGCGCCGGACATCGTGGACGACGACCGGCGCGAGCACTTCGAGAAGCGCATCACCCGTATGAAGAAGGTGCAGCGCATCCAGAGCGAGATGCTCTCGGCCGCCCGGCACGAGGTGCTGGCGGCCCGCAGCGAGCCGGGTGCCGACCCGGAGATCGTGGACCGGGTGCTGCGCCAGCTCGACATGCGCAGCCTGCGGGGCGCGCCGCTGCCGTAGAGGGCATCGTTGACGTAGGGGCACCGCTGCCGTGGCGCGGCGCCGTCGGCCCCGGCCCGTCAGCCGTCCAGCCCCGGCCCCTTGTCGAGCGTCCCCGGGGTCCGCTGCCCGTCCGCCATCCGGGCGGCGTCCTCACCGCCGCCCGGCGCGGCGGCGGTGACGACCCGCGGCAGCGCGTACGGGTGCTCGGCGCGCAGCCAGTCGATCATCCGCTCGCGGACCTCGCAGCGCACCGACCAGATGGCGTCCGAGTCCCGGGCGGTGACCAGGGCGCGCACCTGGATCGTGGTCGGGGTGGTGTCGGTGACCACCAGGCTCCAGCCGCGGCCGTCCCAGTCGGCGCTGTTCTGCAGGATCTCGTGCAGCCGCTGCCGCATCTTCTCCACCGGCGCCGCGTGGTCCAGGTGGAAGAAGACGGTGCCGGTCATCTGAGCGCCGCCCCGCGACCAGTTCTCGAACGGCTTGCTGGTGAAGTACGACACCGGCATGGTGATCCGGCGCTCGTCCCAGGTCCGTACGGTCAGGAAGGTCAGGGTGATCTCCTCGACCGTGCCCCACTCCTTGTCCACGACCACCGTGTCACCGATGCGGACCATGTCGCCGAAGGCGATCTGCAGGCCGGCGAAGAGATTGCCGAGCGTGGACTGTGCCGCCACACCGGCGACGATGCCGACCAGTCCGGCCGAGGCCAGCATGGACTGGCCGACGGTCTGCATCTTGGGGAAGGTCAGCAGCATCGAGGCGGCCGCGACGACGATGACGATCGCCGTGACCACCCGCTGGATCAGGGTGACCTGGGTACGGACCCGGCGCACCCGGGCGGCGTCCCGCGCGCCCGCCGCGTAGCGGGAGTACGAGGACTCCACGATGGCCGCCGACGCGCGGATGGCGAGCCAGGCGGTGGCGGCGATGAGGACCAGGGAGAGGATCTGGCCGAGACCGCCCTCGTGCTCCTCGATGAACTTCACACCGGTCCGGTCGTAGAAGCCGCGCAGCAGCGCGGTCACCAGCACCACTTGGAGGGGGACGCGGCAGCGCCGCAGCAGGCCCCACAGTGGCGTGTCGGGGCGGGCGGTGTCGGCCCGGCGCAGCGCCAGATCGACCAGCCAGCCCAGAATGAGCGTCACGACTATGGAGCCGCCTACGACGATGAGCGGACGAAGCACGTCCTCCATGGACACTTCGGTCCTCCTAGTTGTGGTCAGCTTCGTGCCGGTTCCTCCCGACCGTAACTGGCACGATGGTGGAAGTGCGATTCAATGACAGGGAAGTGAACTCAGTGGCCTCTTCGCCCGCCTCGCCGTGCGCGCCGTCCGCGAAACCCTCGACGGTGGTTCTGTTCCACTCGGTGTGCGGTCTGCGGCCCGCGGTGCACGCCGCCGCCGACCGGCTGCGCGCGGCCGGACACGAGGTCGTCGTGCCGGACCTCTTCGACGGGCGGACCGCCGACACCGTCGAGGACGGCGTGGTGATCAAGGACGAGATCGGCAAGGACGAGCTGCTGCGCCGCGCGGTGGTGGCCGCGGCCCCGTACTCCGACCGGGGCGTGGTCTACGCGGGCTTCTCCTTCGGCGGCGCGGTCGCCCAGAACCTGGCCCTGGCCGACGAGAAGGCGCGCGGCCTGCTGCTGATGCACGGCACCTCGGACATCGCCGACGATGCGGCGGCCGACGAACTGCCCGTACAGCTGCACGTCGCGGACCCGGACCCGTTCGAGCCGCACGACTGGCTGAACGCCTGGTACCTGCGCATGCGGCGGGCCGGCGCGGACGTGGAGGTCTTCCGCTACCAGGGCGCCGGGCACCTGTTCACCGACCCCGGCCTGCCGGACCACGACGAGGAGGCCGCCGAGAGCGCCTGGAAGGTCGCCCTCGGCTTCCTCGACTCGCTGTAACGCGTACGCGCAGGTCAGCGCACCGGCTGCCGGACCCGCTCCACACGCTGGGTGCCCGAGAGGGTCCGGTACGAGCGCGCCGGTGCCGTGGTCGCGTGCGGATCGGCCCGGTCGGAGACGGTGAAGTAGTCCATCTGGGTGCGCTCGGCGGTCACGTCCAGGACCCCGTAGCCGTGCGAGTCCATGTCCACCCACTTCACGTGCCGGTTCGCGGCCCGGATGGCGGCCACGCCGACCAGGGAGACGGTGTGCGGGGCGACGTGCAGGAAGTCGTCCACGTTGTCGGAGGTGACCGAGGTGACCACGAACTCGGTGGCGACCGGCGGCGCGGCCGGATAGGTCGCGGCCTTGACGGGCACCTCGTTCGCCCAGGCCATGTGGATGTCGCCGGTCAGGAAGACGGTGTTGCCGATGCCGCGGTCGCGCAGGTGCGTGAGCAGCTCGCGCCGGTCGTCGGTGTAGCCGTCCCACTGGTCGGTGTTGACCGCCAGGCCCTCCTTGGGCAGCCCGAGCAGTTCGGCGAGCGGCGCCAGCAGATGCGCCGGTACGGACCCGAAGGCGACCTGGGAGATCATCACGGAGGTGCCGACCAGGCGCCAGGCGGTGTCCGAGCGCTCCAGACCGGCCTTGAGCCAGTCCAGCTGGGCCCGCCCGGTGATCGTACGGTCCGGGTCGTCCACCGAGCCGCTGCCCACCCCGGCCTGCTGGTCGCGGAACGAGCGCAGGTCGAGCAGGTGCAGATCGGCCAGCCTGCCGAAGCGCAGCCGGCGGTAGGTGGTGCCCGCCGTGGAGGTCCGTACCGGCATCCACTCGAAGTAGGCGCGCTTGGCGGCGGCCATCCGCGCCGCCCAGTCGCCCTCGGTGCCCGGGGTGTGGTTCACGGCCCCGCCCGACCAGGCGTTGTCCGCGAACTCGTGGTCGTCCCAGATCGCGATCATCGGGTGCGCGGCGTGCAGGGCCTGGAGGTCGGGGTCGGTCTTGTGGACGCCGTGCCGGGTGCGGTAGTCGGCGAGCGTGATGATCTCGTGCTTCGGGGAGTGCTGCCGTACGACCTTGCCGGAGGCGGGGAAGCCGCCGGTCGCGTACTCGTAGATGTAGTCGCCGAGGTGCAGCACCGCGTCCAGGTCGGGGCGGGCCGCGAGGTGCCGGTAAGCGGAGAAGTAGCCCGCCTCCCAGTTGGCGCAGGAGACCACGCCGAACCGGATGTTGGGCGCCTTGGCGTCGTGCGCGGGGGCGGTGCGGGTGCGGCCGACGGGCGAGCGGGTGCTCTCGACGGTGAAGCGGTAGTAGTAGGTGGTGGCGGGCGCCAGGCCGCGGACGTCGGCCTTGACGGTGTGGTCGGCCGCGGCCGTGGCGGTCGCGGTTCCCCGCGCGACCACCGAGGCGAAGTCCTGGTCCGCCGCCACTTCCCAGCCCACCGTGGTGTCCCGGCCGAGGCCCGAGCCGGGTACCGCGCCGGGTTCGGGGGTGACGCGGGTCCACAGCAGGACGCCGTCCGGCAGCGGGTCGCCGGAGGCCACGCCGTGCTGGAAGAGCCGCGGCGTGCTCGTACGGGTCCGGCCGGCGGCGCGTGCCCCGGTGGCGTGGGCGGGGCTCGCGGAGGCGAAGGGCAGCAGGGCGGCGGAGGCGGCTGCCGCCGTGACGGCGGTGCGGCGGGATATCTGGTCATGGTCGGTCACGGCGGATGACCATACTGTCGCGTAGCGCGAGAGGGGAGGGGCGCGGCACAAAGTTCGCCGATCCGTAAACCGCCGTCCGCCGAACCGGCCGCGCCCACCGGACCGGTCCCTTCCTTACTTCTTCTCCTCTTTCTTCGCCGGGCCGAACTCGTCGTCGATCATCTTGTTGAAGTTGGCGGTGGCGAGTTCGTAGTACTGCTGCTTGGTCATCTGCTGCTGCGGGACCGGCGGCAGCTTCAGCTTCTTGTCACCGTGCAGGAACGCCGGTGTGCCGGTCACTCCCTTGCGGCCGAACAGCGCGGTCATCTCCATCGTCCAGCGGTCGTACGTGCCGTTCTCGACCGCCGTCCGGAACTTCTCGTTGTTCTTCAGCTCCGGCACCTGGTCGGCCACCGAGAGCAGCTTCGCGTCCTTGGCGTACGCGTCGTCGGCCTCCTCCGGGTGGTTCTTCTCGGAGTACAGCGCGGCCTTGTACTTGAGGAACGCCTCCGGGCTCACGTTCAGGGCCGCGCCGAGCGCGCTGAGCGCGTTCTTGGAGCCCTCGCCGCCCTGTCCGCCGTCGATGAACGTGTACATGGTGAAACGGATCTTGTAGCGGCCGTCCTCCATGCCCTTCAGGAGGGCCGGGCCCGCGCTCTGCTCGAAGTTCGCGCAGGCCGGACAGCGGATGTCCTCGAAGACCTCCAGGGTCTCCTTCGCCTCCGGCTTCCCGATGACGATCTCGGTGCCGTTCTTGCCGCTGGTGTGGGCCGGTTCGACCAGATCGGCCTCCTTGGCCGCTTCCCACCCGGTGGGCTCGTTCGCCTTCATGATGCCGAAGGCGATCCCGCCGGCGACGACGAGGACACCCACCACCGAGCCCGCCACGATGAGCTGCCGGCGGACCTTCTCCTTCTTCTTCTGCCGGTCACGCTCGGCGCGGATCCGCTCGCGGGCTGCCTGCCTGCCCGCCTGGCTGTTGCGGTCGCTCATGGTGCTTCCCGACTCCCTGTCCCGATTCCCTTGGTACGTGCATGTCAGTACGCGGCGGTCGCGGGCCGGGGCGGGCCGCGCCGTACGACGCAGTGCCCGAGCCGGGGGAGCGGGCGGACGGGACGTATCCGGCGGCGTACCGCGCGCGGGCCGGCGGCGGACGGTCCGCCGGACGGCGCTCCCGGCCGTGCCCCGGTCCGCTCCATGCCCGGAGTCTGCCATGAGCACGGCGATCCGCAGGGTCAAGATTCGGCATCGGCGTACGCCGGAGCCCCGGACCGGGACATCGGTCCGGGGCTCCGGGAAGGGCGCTCTGGGAGATGCGCTCAAGCGGATGCGCTCAAGCAGAGGTGTTCAAGGAGGGACGCTCAGGTCAGCCCTTCATCGCCTTGTCGACCTCCGCGTTGAACGCGTCCGGGGTGGACGGCGCGACCTTGCCGTTCGCCGAGTCGGTGCCCAGCACCGTGTCGTCCAGCTTGACCGTCGGCGTGCTCTTGACGTCCTTGAAGGAGTTGAAGTTCTCCGACATCTCCAGCGCCCAGCGGTTGTACGTACCGGCCTTCACGGCGCTCTCGAACTTGTCGTTGCCCTTCAGCTCCGGCACCGTGTCGGCCACCTTCAGCAGGTAGGCGTTGTCGGCGAACTTGTCCGGCCCGGTCTCCTCCGGGTGGTACTTCTTCGAGAACAGCGCTTCCTTGTACTTCAGGAACGCGTCCGGGCTCACGTTGAGCGCGGCCCCCATCGCGCTGAGCGCGTTTTTGGAGCCGGTGCCCTGGAGGTTGTTGTCCA
Source organism: Streptomyces albofaciens JCM 4342 (assembly GCF_008634025.1). Taxonomy (NCBI): domain Bacteria; kingdom Bacillati; phylum Actinomycetota; class Actinomycetes; order Kitasatosporales; family Streptomycetaceae; genus Streptomyces; species Streptomyces albofaciens. The sequence goes on from NZ_PDCM01000001.1 coordinate 2,478,277, forward strand.
GGAAGGTGCCCAGGTGGATGGAGGCCTTGTACTTGCCGTCCTTCAGGTCCTTCTGGATCGTCTCGCCGACGTTCTGCTCGAAGTTGGCGCAGCCGGGGCAGCGGGCGTCCTCGAAGAGCGACAGCGTGTGCTTGGCGTCCTTCTTGCCGAGGGTGATGTCCGTGCCGTTCTTGCCGGCGGTGTTGGCCGGCTGGACCAGCTTGGCGCTCGCGGCCTTGGCCCACTTGTCGGCGCCGCCGCCCGAGTCGCCGCCGCCCGAGTTGGCCACGGCGACGCCGATGCCGCCCGCGATGGCCAGCACGGCGACGATCGCGCCGCCGACGGTCAGCTGCCGGCGGACCTTCTCCTTCTTCTTCTGGCGCTCGCGCTCGGCGCGCAGCCGCTCACGGGCTGCCTGCTTGTTGGCCTGGCTGTTGCGGTTGCTCATGACTGTCCTGCTCCTGGGAAAGGTGTGAACGGGTGCCTGTCCGACGAGCCGCGGCCCGAAGGCTACGCGGCGAGGGAGCAGGGCGGTCCACGCCGTACGACACAGTGCACGAGGAGGGGGACGGCCCGCGGGGCCGGTTCGGTACGCGTGGGCCGGGCCGTCGGGCGGTGCGGCACGGGCAGCGCCCGGACGACCGCCACCGCCAGCAGCAGCGGCCGGAACGCGAACGCGGTCACGGCCCCCAGCAGCTGGGCCAGCGCCGCCTCGCCCCGCCGCAGCCAGGCCGCCGCGAGCAGACCCACCGCGACATGCGCGGCGAGCAGCAGCAGCCAGGTCGAGACGGGCGCCGGATCGTCACCGGACAGGTGCGCCAGCGGCGTGCCCACATTGCCGCCGCCGCACAGCAGGTCCACGCCCAGGGACCGCAGCGGACCGGTGACCGGCCCGCCGGCCCGCCCGTAGCAGGTGTGCTGGCCGGTGCTGAAGACCGTGTCGGCGGCCAGCTCCAGCGGTACGAGCAGGGCGGCGATGCGCCAGAAGCCGCGCTCCCGGCCGGCCAGCGCGTACGAGACGGTGAAGACGGCGGCCGAGAGGGCGGCGACGAGGGTCAGGGGCAGCGGCATCCGGGACAGCAGCACATGGCCCGCGGCGGACAGCGTCACGCACAGCGCCGTGAAGAGCGCCGCGCGCAGTGCCCGCAGGTGTGCCGCCGAGATGTCCATTGCAGCGAGTCTGCCATGGTCCGGTGTAAGAGGGGACTAAGAGGCGCGAACACGTGACCGCGCCCCTCGCCCCGCTCACTCCGTGACCGGGCTCACCCGGTGTCCGGGCTCACAGCCCCGGGATGCGGCCGTTGCGGAAGAGGTCCACGAAGATCTGGTGGTCGGCGCGGGCCCGGGCCCCGTACGCGTGCGCGAAGTCCACCAGGAGCCGGCCGAAGCCCTCCTCGTCGGCGGCGATCGCCGCGTCGATGGCGCGCTCGGTGGAGAACGGCACCAGGGAGTGGCCGCTCTCGTCGTCCGCGGCGGCGTGCATCGTCGCGGTGGCCCGCCCCAGGTCCGCGACGACCGCCGCGATCTCGGCCGGGTCGTCGATGTCCGACCAGTCCAGATCCACCGCGTACGGCGAGATCTCGGCCACGAGCTGGCCGGCGCCGTCCAGCTCGGTCCAGCCCAGCCACGGGTCGGCGTGGTCCTGGAGCGCGCGCTGCGAGATCACCGTGCGGTGGCCCTCGTGCCGGAAGTAGCCGCGCACCCGCGGGTCGGTGATGTGCCGCGACACCGCCGGGGTCTGCGCCTGCTTCATGTAGATCACGACGTCGTTCTCCAGGGCGTCGCTGTTGCCCTCCAGCAGGATGTTGTACGAGGGCAGGCCCGCCGAGCCGATGCCGATGCCGCGGCGCCCCACCACGTCCTTGACCCGGTAGGAGTCCGGGCGGGTCAGGCTGGACTCGGGCAGCGTCTCCAGATAGCCGTCGAAGGCCGCCAGGACCTTGTAGCGGGTCGCCGCGTCCAGCTCGACGGTGCCGCCGCCGTCGGTGAAGCGGCGCTCGAAGTCGCGGATCTCGGTCATCGAGTCCAGCAGGCCGAACCGGGTCAGCGAGCGGGCCATGCGCAGCGCGCCCAGCAGCGGGCCCTCGGCCGTGTCCAGGGTGAAGGGCGGCACGTCGTCGTCCTTGGCCCCCGTGGCCAGCGCGCGGATGCGCTCGCGGTAGGCGGTGGCGTAGATGCCGACCAGCTCGCCGATCTGCCCGTCGCTCAGCGCCTTGGCGTAGCCGAGCAGGGCCACCGAGGCGGCGAAGCGCTTCAGGTCCCAGGTGAAGGGGCCTACGTACGCCTCGTCGAAGTCGTTGACGTTGAAGATCAGCCGGCCGGTGGCGTCCATGTACGTGCCGAAGTTCTCGGCGTGCAGATCGCCGTGGATCCACACCTGGCCGGTCCGCTCGTCCTCGTACGGGCCGCTGCCCGCGCCGCCCTGTTCCTGGAGGTCGTGGTAGAAGAGGCAGGCCGTACCCCGGTAGAAGGCGAAGGCGGACGCGGCCATCTTCCGGAACTTGACGCGGAAGGCCGCCGGGTCGGCGGCGAGCAGCTGTCCGAAGGCGGTGTCGAAGACGGCGAGGATCTCCTCGCCGCGCCGATCGGCGTCCGGCGCCGGGACGTGCTGGGACGACATCGCGGTGTGCCTCCTGAGGCAGGTGATGCAGACGGGTGTGCCGTCTCTTCCAACGGCCGAGGCTACTCAGGGGTGCCCGGCGGCCGGCCGCCCGGACCGCGTGCCGGGGCCCCGGGGTGTCGGTGGAGGGCCGTAGACTTCGAGACCGTCCCTGCCCCGCCCGCCCGTCGCCCGACCACCACCCCTGATCGAGGCGGCGCGCGCCGCAACCCCTACCGTCCGGAGGTCGTCCACCGTGGCCAAGCCGCCCTTCACGCATCTGCACGTGCACACCCAGTACTCGCTGCTGGACGGTGCCGCGCGGCTGAAGGACATGTTCGAGGCGTGCAAGGAGATGGGCATGACGCACATCGCCATGTCCGACCACGGCAACCTCCACGGCGCCTACGACTTCTTCCACAGCGCGCAGAAGGCCGGCATCACGCCGATCATCGGCATCGAGGCCTACGTGGCGCCCGAGTCGCGGCGTACCAAGCGCAAGATCCAGTGGGGCCAGCCGCACCAGAAGCGCGACGACGTCTCCGGTTCCGGTGGTTACACCCACAAGACGATCTGGGCGGCGAACAAGACCGGGCTGCACAACCTCTTCAAGCTCTCCTCCGACGCGTACAAGGAAGGCTGGCTGCAGAAGTGGCCCCGGATGGACAAGGAGACGATCTCCCAGTGGTCCGAGGGCCTGATCGCCTCCACCGGCTGCCCTTCCGGTGAGCTGCAGACCCGGCTGCGCCTCGGCCAGTTCGACGAGGCCCTGAAGTCGGCCGCCGAATACCAGGACATCTTCGGCAAGGACCGGTACTTCCTGGAGCTGATGGACCACGGCATCGAGATCGAGCGCCGGGTCCGCGACGGCCTGCTGGAGATCGGCAAGAAGCTCGGCATCCCGCCGCTGGTGACCAACGACTCCCACTACACCTACGCGCACGAGGCGACCGCCCACGACGCCCTGCTGTGCATCCAGACCGGCAAGAACCTCACCGACCCGGACCGCTTCAAGTTCGACGGCACCGGCTACTACCTGAAGTCCACGGACGAGATGTACGCCATCGACTCCTCGGACGCCTGGCAGGAGGGCTGCCGCAACACCCTCCTGGTCGCCGAGCAGATCGACACCACCGGCATGTTCGAGAAGCGCGACCTCATGCCGAAGTTCGACATCCCCGAGGGGTACACCGAGGTCACCTGGTTCCAGGAGGAGGTCCGCCGCGGCATGGAGCGCCGCTACCCGGGCGGCGTCCCCGAGGACCGCCAGAAGCAGGCCGAGTACGAGATGGACGTCATCATCCAGATGGGGTTCCCCGGCTACTTCCTCGTGGTCGCCGACTTCATCATGTGGGCCAAGCGCAACGGCATCGCGGTGGGCCCCGGCCGTGGCTCCGCGGCCGGCTCGATCGTCGCGTACGCCATGGGCATCACCGACCTCGACCCGGTCACCCACGGCCTGATCTTCGAGCGGTTCCTCAACCCCGAGCGCGTCTCCATGCCCGATGTCGACATCGACTTCGACGAGCGCAGGCGCGTCGAAGTGATCAGGTACGTCACCGAGAAGTACGGCGAGGACAAGGTCGCCATGATCGGTACGTACGGCAAGATCAAGGCGAAGAACGCCATCAAGGACTCCGCCCGCGTGCTGGGCTACCCGTACGCGATGGGCGACCGCATCACCAAGGCGATGCCCGCCGACGTCCTCGGCAAGGGCATCGACCTGGACGGCATCACCAACCCGCAGCACCCCCGCTACAACGAGGCGGGGGAGGTCCGGTCGATGTACGAGAACGAACCGGACGTGAAGAAGGTCATCGACACCGCCAAGGGCGTCGAGGGCCTGGTCCGGCAGATGGGCGTGCACGCGGCCGGCGTGATCATGTCCAGCGAGCCGATCATCGACCACGCCCCGGTCTGGGTGCGGCACACCGACGGCGTCACCATCACCCAGTGGGACTACCCGCAGTGCGAGTCGCTCGGCCTGCTGAAGATGGACTTCCTGGGCCTGCGCAACCTCACCATCATGGACGACGCCCTGAAGATGGTGAAGGCGAACAAGGGCGTCGACCTGGAGCTGCTGGAAGTCCCGCTGGACGACCCCAAGACCTTCGAACTGCTCTGCCGCGGTGACACCCTCGGCGTCTTCCAGTTCGACGGCGGCCCGATGCGGTCGCTGCTGCGCCAGATGCAGCCCGACAACTTCGAGGACATTTCCGCCGTATCGGCCCTGTACCGCCCGGGCCCGATGGGCATGAACTCGCACATCAACTACGCCGAGCGCAAGAACGGCCGCCAGGAGATCACCCCGATCCACCCTGAGCTGGAGGAGCCGCTCAAGGAGACCCTCGGCCTGACCTACGGCCTGATCGTCTACCAGGAGCAGGTGCAGAAGGCCGCCCAGATCATCGCCGGGTACAGCCTCGGCGAGGCCGACATCCTCCGTCGCGTCATGGGCAAGAAGAAGCCCGAGGAGCTGGCGAAGAACTTCACCATCTTCCAGGCCGGTGCCCGCAAGAACGGCTACAGCGACGAAGCGATCCAGGCCCTGTGGGACGTGCTGGTCCCGTTCGCCGGCTACGCGTTCAACAAGGCCCACTCCTCCGCGTACGGCCTGGTCACGTACTGGACCGCCTACCTGAAGGCGAACTACCCCGCGGAGTACATGTCCGCGCTGCTCACCTCGGTGCGCGACGACAAGGACAAGTCGGCGGTCTATCTGAACGAGTGCCGCCGCATGGGCATCAAGGTGCTCCCGCCGAACGTGAACGAGTCGCTGGCGAACTTCGCCGCCCAGGGCGACGACGTGATCCTCTTCGGCCTCACCGCCGTCCGCAACGTCGGCCAGAACGTCGTCGACTCGATCATCCGCTGCCGCAAGGCCAAGGGGAAGTACGCCTCCTTCCCCGACTACCTCGACAAGGTCGACGCGGTCGTGTGCAACAAGCGCACCACCGAGTCCTTGATCAAGGCGGGCGCGTTCGACGAGATGGGGCACACCCGCAAGGGCCTGACCGCGCACTACGAAGCCATGATCGACAACGTGGTGCAGGTCAAGCGCAAGGAGGCCGAGGGGCAGTTCGACCTCTTCGGCGGCATGGGCGACGACAGCTCCGAGGACGGCCCCGGCTTCGGCCTGGACGTCGAGTTCTCCGACGTCGAGTGGGACAAGACGTACCTGCTCGCCCAGGAGCGCGAGATGCTCGGCCTGTACGTCTCCGACCACCCGCTGTTCGGCCTGGAGCACGTACTGTCCGACAAGGCGGACGCGGCGATCTCCCAGCTGACCGGCGGCGACTACTCGGACGGCTCGATCGTCACCATCGGCGGCATCATCTCCGGCCTCCAGCGCAAGATGACCAAGCAGGGCAACGCGTGGGCCATCGCCACCGTCGAGGACCTGGCCGGCTCCATCGAGTGCATGTTCTTCCCGGCGACGTACCAGCTGGTGTCCACCCAACTCGTCGAGGACACCGTGGTCTTCGTCAAGGGACGCCTGGACAAGCGCGAGGACATCCCGCGACTGGTCGCCATGGAGATGATGGTCCCCGACCTCTCCGAGGCCGGCGCCAACGCGCCCGTGACGATCACGATCCCCACGGTCAAGGTCACCCCGCCGCTGGTCGAGAAGCTCGGCGAGGTGCTCACCAGCCACCGCGGCGCGACCGAGGTCCGCATCAAGCTCCAGGGGACACGCAAGACGACGGTGCTCCGGCTGGACCGGCACCGGGTCACGCCCGATCCGTCGCTCTTCGGCGACCTGAAGGTGCTGCTGGGGCCGTCCTGCCTGGCGGGCTGAGGCGGTGCGGGGCGGGCGGCCGCGGCTGCCCGCCCCCATGTTTGTTCACCCGGCGAACAAAGCCCGGATGCCGGCCGGGTGACGTGCCCCGGCGGCCCTTGTAGCGCGGAGAGGGGCGCACCCCAAACGGGTGCGCCCCTCTACTGCTGCGCGACAGTGATCAGTTGTGACCAAAACGGCGCTGGTGCTTACGGGCAACATCGCTCGGGGTCGCCTCGAACGGCTGGGCCGACGCCTGGGCATCCGCCGCCGACCTCTCGGCTTCCTGGCGGCCGCGCTCGGCGGCCTGCCCGGCCTTCTGTTGCTGATTGCGGTCGCGATTCTTGTTTTTGGCCATGATCGTGCCTCCTGAGGGGGATCCTGGGACCGGAACCGTGACCAGGCTTACACGCAACGCCGAGGGGTGCATTTTGGACAATTACCGTCAGTTATCCGGTGTGTCACGTGGTGTGTTCGCCGTTGGCACCGAATCCGCCACGCCGATGATCGAGTTCGGGCAGTTAACCCCCGTACGGTCGGGCAGACTCGAAGGAAAGCCGTAGGAAAACCTCGTGCCACAGGCCGAGCCGGGGGGCGTCCGACTTCAGCACCTCAGGGAAGAGGGTGGAACGTGGATCGCTGCGTCGTCCTGGTGGACGCCGGATACTTGCTGGGCGCCGCCGCGAGCCTGCTCGCCGGAGAGCCCACCCGCTCCCGCATCACCGTCGATCACGCCGAACTCATCCAGGGTCTGCGCCAGCGCGCCGAAGCCGACACCGAACGGCCGTTGCTGCGCATCTACTGGTTCGACGGCGCGCCCGACCGCGTACCGCAGCCCGAACACCGGCGGCTGCGCGTGATGTCCCGCGTCACGGTCCGGCTCGGCGCGCTGACCCGCAGCGACGGACGCTGGGCCCAGAAGGGCGTGGACGCCGCGATGCACGCGGAGTTGACCGAGCTCGCGCGCAACCGGGCCTGCTCCGACATCGTGCTCGTCACCGGCGACGGCGACCTGCTGCCCGGCCTGATGTCGGCCAAGGAACACGGCGTCGCCGTGCACCTGTGGGCCGTCCAGGCGGCCGACGGCGACTACAACCAGTCCGAGGACCTGGTCGCCGAGGCCGATGAGCGGCGCGTGCTGGACCGGGAGTGGATCACTCGCGCCGTACGCCTGAAGGAACTCGGCGGGCCCTGCGCGGCGCCGCCCGCGCCACGGCCGGAGATCGCCGCGATCCTCTCCGCCCCGCTGCCCGAGTCCGCCGTCGCCGCGGCGGCCGCGGCTGCGGCCGCGGCGTCCGCCGCGCATGAGACGGACCGGGGCGGCGGCCACGAGCGCAACGGCACGAACGGTACGGCCCGGCCCGAGCGCGTGCCTGCGGAGCGGTGCGCCCGGTCGGACGCGGATGACCGGGACGGCGGGAGCGGGCCGGCCGGTGGCCGGAGCGCTTCGGTGCCCACCCCGAAAGATCTCGCCGACCTCAACCGCGGCCCCGGAGCCGGGCCCGGCGGGGCCACCGCGACGCCGGCGCCCGTGCCGAGCGCGACGCTGCGGTGGTCCTCCGACAAGGGCTGGGTCGAGCGCGGCGGTCCCGTCGGCGAACCCCCCGAAACCGCGTCCCTGCCGACGCTCGCCCAGCTCACGAGTGCGGAGCAGCGCTGGGCGGACCGTGAGGAGGACATCACGGCGGTCAGCGGCGACCCCTTCGAAGTGGGCCAGGTCTTCGCCCGCCGCTGGACGGAACGGTTGTCCGACGCGTCACACCTTCAGCAGATCTCCACGGAGTACCCCCGGATTCCGCACCGGATCGACGGGGAGCTGCTGCGGTACGCGGCGCGGTTCGGGCTGCTCGCCCATAAGGACGATCAGATCGACGAGCATGATCGATATGCGATTCGGGCCGGGTTTTGGCGGGAGGTGGATCTGCGTACCGCGGCGGGGGTTCCCGTGGGGGAGTGAGGTACTGGCCCGCGCTTCGCGCGGATCGCGCTTGCGCGCTGGTTCGCATGGGTTGCGTCGTGGGGCGGGGGTGCGCAGGGGGCCATCTCCTCGGCGCCTGGAGTGAACCAGTGTTCGTTGGTGACCGGGGCTACGGTCGTCCTGCGGGGAGTGTCCCCCTGCACACCCCCTCCCGCCGGTTTGGCGAGTGCGGGCCGGTGGGGGGAGGAAAAAGATGACCTTGGTGCGCGCCCACCCTGTGGTCACATTCACGGTACGTAAGCGCAGGGCCGGGGGCGCCTCCGCGTCGTGCGTAAGCCGCTGCCGGGGTCTGTAAAGACCCCAGCCACGGCGGCGGGAAAGCCGCGAACGGCGCGGGCTCGGGGACACGTAGGGGTCTCCCCGCAGGACGACCGAGACCCCGGTCACGAATGACCACACGGTTGACTCCCGGCGCCGAGGAGTGACCCCTGCGGGGCCCCGAGCCCCCACCCACCGAACCCTAGGCGCGAAACGCGCACCCCCACCCACCGGACAGCCCGCGCAGCACCCGCACCCCCGCCACGCAAACGCTCCACGAAGACATACCCACCCCACCCACAGGGGGTGAACGAGAGCCAAGCCGCAGGGACGCGTAGGCTCGTGGGTCGTGAGGATGGGTGCGAAGCAGGTGGAGTGCGGCGAGCTGGTGTGTGCCGTGCGGGACCTGGTCAAGACGTACCCCGCGGTGCGCGGGCGACGGGGAGCGGCGGGGGCGCCGGCCGTCCGGGCGAGTGACGGGATCAGTCTGGACGTACGGCGCGGTGAGATCTTCGGGCTGCTCGGCCCGAACGGCGCCGGCAAATCGACCCTGGTGCGCCAGCTGACCGGCCTGCTGCGCCCCGATTCCGGCAGTGTCACCGTGCTGGGCCACGACCTCGTCCGGTATCCGGAGCGCGCCGCGCGGCTGCTCGGCTACCTGGGGCAGGAGTCGAGCGCCCTGGACGAGATGACCGTCGCGCTGGCCGTGGAGACCACCGGCCGCCTGCGCGGCCTGACGGCACGGGACGCGCGCGCGGAGCGGGACGCGGTCGTGGAGGAGCTGGGGCTCGGCGACATCACCGGGCGCCCGCTCAAACGCCTTTCCGGGGGCCAGCGCCGCCTCGCATGCTTCGCCGCCGTACTCGTCGGCGAGCGGCCGCTGCTCGTTCTGGACGAGCCGACCACCGGCATGGACCCGGTGGCGCGCCGCGCCGTGTGGGCGGCCGTGGACCGCCGCCGGGCCGAACGCGGCGCCACCGTGCTGCTCGTGACGCACAACGTGATCGAGGCCGAGAGCGTGCTCGACCGGGTCGCGGTGATCGACCGCGGCCGGGTCATCGCCTGCGACACGCCCGGTGGCCTGAAGGGCCTGGTGGGCGAGGAGGTCCGGCTGGAGCTGGTGTGGCGGGAGCGGGCGCCGCTGGACGTGCCCGAGGTGGCCGCCCTCGGCGAGGCCGCGCGGACCAGCGGGCGCCGCTGGACGCTGCGGCTGCCGCCGGACCGCGCGCGGGAGGCGGTGGCCGCCGTGACGGCCGGCCCGGCCTTCGCCGCGCTGGACGACTTCACGCTCGCGACGCCGAGCCTGGAAGATGTGTATCTCGCGCTGGGGGGCCGTACGGAGGAAGGCTTGGTGAAGGCGTGAGCGTGGTTCCCGCCGAGGCGGACGCGGTGCCGGAGACGGCGGCGAAGACGGTGGCGCGGGCCGCGACCGCCGAGGCCGGGGAGGCGACCCGTACGGCGGGCGCACCCGGTGTCGAGGACGCGCCCCGTACCGCCGCCGCGCCGCTGGCGCCCCGGGCGCGCCTGCTGCCGGCGCTGGGCGCCGTCTACCGGGCCCAGCTGTCGCGGGCCCGGGTCGCCCGGATCCCGCTGCTGTTCGTGGCCACCTTCCAGTCCATCGGGATCATGGTCCTGATGCGCGGCGTGGTCGACGGCGGCGACGCCGCCCGGGCCGTCGTCTCGGGCTCCAGCGTGCTGGTCGTGGCGTTCGTGGCGCTGAACCTGCTGGCCCAGTACTTCGGGCAGCTGCGGGCCGGCGGCGGGCTCGACCACTACGCCACGCTGCCGGTGCCGCCCGCCGCCGTGGTGCTCGGCGCGGCGGGGGCGTACGCCTCGTTCACCGCGCCCGGCACGGTGGTCACGGCCGTGACCGGCTGTCTGCTGTTCCAGCTGCCGATGGCGAACCTGTGGGTGCTGATCGCGGTCATCCCGCTGGCCGGGGCCGCCCTCGCCGGGCTCGGCGCCGCGCTCGGCCTGCTCGCGCCCCGCCCTGAACTGGCCACGCTCTGCGGCCAGTTGGGCATGTCGGCGGCCCTGCTGCTGGGCGTGCTGCCGGCCTCCGGGCTGCCCGCGCCGATCTCGTACGCGCGTGATCTGCTGCCGTCCACGTACGGCGTCGAGGCCCTGGCGCGTGGTTTCGACGCCCACCCGGACTGGCTGGCGGTCGTCGCGGACCTGGGCGTCTGCGCGGCTGTCGGTGTGCTGTCGCTGATGGTGGCGACCTGGGCGTACCGCCGGGCGGCCGTACGGTGACGGACCCGGCGGGCCACCGCGCCCGGCCGGACGGGTGCGGGCAGACCGGCGGGAACCGGTCGCGGCCCCGGCCTCCCGCCGACCGCACCGTGTCCACCTGGCACGATGACGGGGTGACCGCACCACAGACGCCGCCCAACGACCAGCCGCCCCATGACCAGCCGGCCGACGGCCGGCCGCACGACCACCAGCCGCCCGAGCGTGCGTACGCCCCCTGGACCGGGGCCGGGACGGCCCAGGGGGCGTACGCCGCTTCGACCACCGAGGGGACTGCCGTGCACGACCGGGCCGAGTTCCGCCGGGAGCTGCGCGAGGCGGTGCTGATCGCGATCGTGGCGACGGTGTGCGGCGTGCTGCTGGGCGTCCTGTGGGCGTGGCTGGCACCGCACGTTCCGCTGGTCGCGGACGGCCGCGGCAATGTCTACCTCAAGAACAGCGAGGGCGAGGAGTCCATCGGCGGGGACGGCACGTTCGTCCTGCTGGGGCTCGGCTTCGGGGTGCTGTGCGCGCTGGCGGCCTTCTTCTACCGCAAGGGCGGCGGCATCCCGCTGGTGGTGGCGCTGACGGTGGGCGGGCTGCTGGGTTCAGTGGTGGCCTGGCGGCTCGGCATGTGGATGGGGCCGACGTCGGACCTGGCGGCCCGGGCCGCCGAGGTCGGCAAGGGCGTCACGTTCGACGCGCCGCTGCGTCTCCAGGCCAAGGGCGCGCTGCTCGCCTGGCCGGTCGGCGCCATGGTCACCCATCTGCTCGTGACCGGCTTCTTCGGCCCCCGCGACCCGGAGCCGCCGCAGCCGGACTGGGCCACCGGGCCGCATCAGGCACCGCCCCCGCCGTCGTCGTCGGACAGCTGACGGACGGCCCCGGACGAGCATCGGGCGGGGGCCCCGCGGGAAGCCCCGGGCGGGTTCACGCGTCCGGGGGAACGGGCCCGCGGCGCGCACGGGCCCGCCCCGGTCACTCAGGCGGGCCGACGCCCGTGGTTGGCCTTGCCCTTCTTGATGCGCCACTTCCGCTTGCGGGTCTTCTTCGACATGGCGTACCTCCTCCACGGGTCGTAGCGGAGGAAACGGAGGGCGTAAAGGCCCCGCACGGTGACGGCCGGGGCGTACGGGACGCATTCGGCCGCGCGGGTCTGCGAAGCGCGCGCCCGCCCTCGGCCGCCCGCGCCCGGCCGTACCCGCTCAGCCGCGCGCGATCTCCGCGAGCGTCGCCCCCGTGAGCTCCCGCAGGTCGTCGGGGGCCAGCTCGACCTCCAGCCCGCGGCGCCCGGCCGACACGCACACCGTGGAGTGCGCGGCGGCCGACGCGTCGATGACCGTGGGCAGCCGCTTGCGCTGGCCGAGCGGCGAAATGCCGCCGCGTACGTAGCCGGTGCTGCGTTCCGCCGCGGCCGGGTCGGCCATCGCGGCGCGCTTGCCGCCGGCCGCGGCGGCCAGGGCCTTGAGGTCGAGGGAGCCGGAGACCGGCACGACGGCGACGGTCAGGGCGCCGTCCACCTCGGCGAGCAGTGTCTTGAAGACCTGGTCGGGGGAGACGCCGAGCGCTTCGGCGGCCTCCTCGCCGTACGAGGGGGCGGCCGGGTCGTGTTCGTACGCGTGCAGGGTGAAGTCGACGCCGGCCTCGGTGAGGGCGACCGTCGCGGGCGTGCCCCCGGCGCCGGCCGGCTGCTTCCCGTTCTTCGCCTGCTTGGTCCGCTTCGGCTTCTTGGACATGTCGTCGCCCTCGTAAGACGTATCGGGGTGGTACGGGCACGGGTCGGTGGGGGTACGGGCGGGACGGCCGCCCGCGCGCTCAGTTCGGGCTGGTCGGGTGGCGGGTCAGGTCCACCGCGGGCAGCGACGGGAGCTTACCGATCACCGCCGTCTCCCGGCGAAGGAGTTCCAGCTCCTGCGTGAGCCGGGCCGCGTTGTCCGGCGCCTCCAGGAGGCGCTGCTTGGCCGGGATGTCGAGCACGGCGGCCGCCGCGACGAGGTACGACAGCACCGACGGCTCGGCGGGCAGGTCCTGGCCGCCGGCCAGCGTGCGCTCGTTCGCCCAGGCCAGCCGCTTCTGGTAGGTACGGAACGCCCGTACGACACCGGAAGCCAGCGCGCCGGCGCCCTCGCCCTCGACCTCCGGCAGCTCCTCCACCTCGCCCATCAGGTAGGGACCCGAGGCGTCCACCGACAGCAGCTTGAAGCGGGTGGTGCCGGTGGCCAGCACCTCGTAACCGGGCGCCTCCGGCCCGCCGCCGGGGGCCGTCCCCGCCGCCTCGGCGTCGGCGTCCTCGTCGGACGCGGGGGCGGAGCCGGGGGTGCCGCTCTTCTCGCGGATGGTCGCCGCGTCCGCCACGCACCCCACCGTGTGGAAGGCGCTGATCGGGTCGGGGCCGAAACCGGCGCCGGGCCCGCCGACGGGCATCGCCGTGCTGTCCGGCAGGCCGGGGGCGGACGGCGCCACCTCGCGGCCGTCGCGGATCGCGACGACCCCGAACCGGCGCTCGTCCTCGGGCAGCGCGAGCAGGTCGCGCATCAGGGCCCGGTACCGCGCCTCGAAGACGTTCAGCGGGAGGACGAGTCCCGGGAACAACACCGAGTTCAGCGGGAAGAGCGGTAGGCGCACGGAGGTCACAGCCCGTAAGCCTAGAGCCTGTGGAGACGGGTGTGGTTCGCGGCCCGCGATCCGGCGCCCGGCGCCGGGGGCGGACGGCCCCCGTACGACGGCCGGGTGGCCCCGGAGCGGGCGCCGGAAACCCGGGGCGCCCGCCCCCACGAGCGGGGACGGCGCCCGGGCCGGGCGTCCGGAAGCCCGCCCCCGCCACGCGCCCCCACGCGCTCCCGCCGCCGCGGCTGCGCCCCCCCCCCGCTACTGCCGCCGCAGCAGCCGCGACGCGCCCGCCGCGACCGTCGTCGCCAGCACCCAGCCCGTCAGAATCATGATCGCGGCCACCCACTGGGACGCGCCGTCCGGCTTCCACGACGAGCCCTGGTAGAGGTCGATCACCGGCAGCAGCAGGTCGAGGGAGTAGAGGTACGGGTTCCAGGGCGGCGCCTCGCCGGGCTTGAGGGCCGGGGGCGGGGACTGGGCGAAGTAGACCGTGCCGAGCGCCCACAGGATCGCCATCCACACCGCGGCCCGCCCCGGCCGGTAGCCGTACGCCACCGTCCAGTCCTGGAGGACGCCCCACGCCTTGGCGGCCAGCGGCAGCGTCTCGCGCCGCCGCCGCTGCTTGGCGAGCAGCACCTCGCGCGCGTCGGAGTCCTCGCCGCTGCGGCGCAGGGCGGCGGCCAGCATCTCGTACGGCTCGGGCGCGTACTCCGGCGTGGCGGCGGCCACCCACTCCAGCCGCCGGGACAGCGGGAAGTGCCCGCGCGGGATCAGCGTCTCGTAGGCGAAGCCCGCCATCCACAGACCGCCCAGCCCCGGCCAGCTCGCCGCCTTGTCGACCAGGTTGACCACCCGCGCGCCCGAGAGGATGACCCGCCCCCGCTGCGGCCGCTCGCCCAGGAAGCGCAGCTCAGGGGTCTGGATGCGGCGCAGCGACAGCTCCTGGTCGGGTTCCATGATGAAGCGGGCCTGCTCGAAGTCGACGGCGTCGCCGAACCGCCCGTCGTCCAGCCGCATCCCGCCCTCGCACTCGAAGCGCTGCATGCGGGTGCCGCGGGTGGGGGTGTGGGCGATGCCGTACGGGGGAGTGGCGGCCGTGCTGGAGAACGGCGAGTTGGCCAGGCCCGCGCCGGTCAGGTACAGCGTGCGCTCGACCGTCATCTGCGGGGCGTTCAGCGCGCGGCGGCCGTACGGGTTGCTGAGCCGGCTGCCGCGCAGGCTCAGCGACACGCCGATCGTCGCGCCGCGCAGCGACAGCTCCCCGTAGGACTCCATCATCTCGGCCTGGAGGTCCTGGGCGACGGTGAGCCCGTCCGCCATCACCGACCGGCCCTGCCGGTCCTTGTGCACCACCGTCTGGTTGAGCAGCAGGTCCGTGCCGATGTGCGCGTCGGTCAGCCGGATGCCGGAGCGCACGACGCAGCGCGGCAGGTGCAGATCGCCCTCGGTGTGCAGGCGGGCCGCCTCGAACCGGGGTATCGCGCAGCCCACCACGCGCAGCGTGGTGAAGCGGCTCTCGGGCAGCACGACCTCGTTCTGGAAGCGGCAGTCGCGCAGCTCCACGAATGGCTTGATCGTGCCGCCCGCAAGGTCGAGAGTGTCGGTGATGTACGCACCCGCCAGTTTCAGTGCGGAGACCCGGCCGGGCTGCGCGGGCGGCCCTTCCAGCAGCAGGAGCGCCAGGATGCGGGCGCGCACCCGCCGCTCCGGGCCCCACCGGAACTGCCCGTGCGGGTCGTCCCTGGCCGGATCGCCGGTGCGCAGATCGCAGGTGCTGCCGTTGCGGAACGCCTGCCACATGCTCCACTCGGCAGGGTTGAGCATCAGCTCCGCAGGCGCGTCGCCCTCCTCCGGCGTGGCCACCTGATTCCCCCTTTCCCCGCTGCTCCCCGCTGTTCCCCGCGCCTCCCGCGCCCCGGGGCGGGTCCGTACGGTCCCGCGTGTGCGGCGCCCGCGTCCAGCCGTTTCCCGTACGCCCGGCGCCCCGTGCGTCAGCCCCGTCACTCCGTACGCCCGTACGAACCCCATGCCCGCTGCGTGACCGTCTCAACACGATCCGTGAGGACCGGTTCCGGCCGGTCTTCCGCCAGGTCCGGTGCGGTCCGCCGTGATCCGGCGCGGTCCGCGTGCTGTGTATCACCGACTGATACGGGCGGCCGCGCCCGGGAACGGGTCTGAGACACTGGAGGGGTGATCTCCCGAATCGATCTGCGCGGTGACGCCCTCCCCGAGGGCGCCGCCCTGCGCGACCTGCTGCCCCGTGCCGAGTTCGACGTGGAAGCCGCCCTGGAGAAGGTGCGGCCCATCTGCGAGGACGTGCGCCATCGTGGGACGGCCGCGCTGATCGAGTACGCCCATCGGTTCGACGGGGTCGCCATCGAGCGCGTACGGGTGCCCGCCGAGGCGCTCCAGCGGGCGCTCGCGGAGCTGGACCCGGCCGTACGGGCCGCCCTGGAGGAGTCGATCCGGCGCGCCCGGATCGTCCACCGCGAACAGCGCCGCACCGACGTCACGACCAAGGTCGTGCCCGGCGGCACGGTCACCGAGCGCTGGGTCCCGGTCGAGCGCGTCGGCCTGTATGTACCCGGTGGCCTGGCGGTCTACCCGTCCTCCGTGGTCATGAACGTCGTCCCGGCCCAGGAGGCGGGCGTCGACGCGGTCGCCGTCACCTCCCCGCCGCAGGCGGAGTTCGGCGGCCTGCCGCACCCGACCATCCTCGCCGCCTGCGCCCTGCTCGGCGTGGACGAGGTGTACGCGGCCGGCGGCGCCCAGGCGATCGCGATGTTCGCGTACGGCACCGAGGAGTGCCGCCCGGTCAACCTGGTCACCGGCCCCGGCAACATCTACGTCGCCGCCGCCAAGCGCCTGCTCAAGGGCCGCATCGGCATCGACGCGGAGGCCGGGCCCACCGAGATCGCGGTCCTCGCGGACGCCACCGCCGACGCCGCGCACGTCGCCGCCGACCTGATCAGCCAGGCCGAGCACGACACGCTGGCCGCCGCCGTCCTGGTCACCGATTCGGCCGAACTGGCCGCGGCCGTCGAGACCGAGCTGAAGACCCAGGTCGCCGCCACGAAGCACACCGAGCGGATCAGCACCGCGCTGGCCGGCCGGCAGTCCGCGATCGTGCTGGTGGACGGCGTGGACGAGGGCCTGAAGGTGGTCGACGCGTACGGCGCCGAGCACCTGGAGATCCAGACCGCCGACGCCTCCGCGGTCGCCGCCCGGGTCCGCAACGCCGGCGCGGTCTTCGTCGGCCCGTACGCCCCCGTCTCGCTCGGCGACTACTGCGCCGGCTCCAACCACGTCCTGCCCACCGGCGGCTGCGCCTGCCACTCCTCGGGCCTGTCCGTCCAGTCCTTCCTGCGCGGCATCCATGTCGTGGACTACAGCCGCGACGCGCTGGCCGAGGTCGCCCACCACGTGGTGACCCTCGCCGAGGCCGAGGACCTCCCGGCCCACGGCGCGGCGCTGAAGGCCAGGTTCGACTGGAAGATCCCGCAGGGCGAGTGAGCGAGCACGTGACGAAGATCGACGACCTTCCCATCCGGGACGAGCTGCGCGGCAAGTCCCCGTACGGCGCGCCGCAGCTGGACGTGCCCGTACGCCTGAACACCAACGAGAACCCGTACCCGCTGCCCGAGCCGCTGGTGCGGCGCATCGCCGAGCGGGTCACCGAGGCCGCCCGCGAGCTGAACCGCTACCCCGACCGGGACGCGGTCGAGCTGCGCACGGCGCTGGCCGCCTATCTGACGCGCACCGGCGGCCACGAGGTCACGCTCGCGAACGTCTGGGCCGCCAACGGCTCCAACGAGGTCATCCAGCAGCTGCTCCAGACCTTCGGCGGCCCTGGCCGCACCGCCATCGGCTTCGAGCCCTCGTACTCGATGCACGGCCTGATCTCCCGCGGCACCGGCACCGGCTGGCTCTCCGGCCCGCGCAACGACGACTTCACCATCGACGTCGAGGCGGCCGTGGCGGCCATCGGCGAGCACCGGCCCGACGTGGTCTTCATCTGCTCGCCCAACAACCCCACCGGCACCGCCGTCGCCGCCGAAACGGTTCTCGCGCTGTACGAGGCCGCGCAGGCGGCCCGCGCGGACACCGGCGGCGCGCTGGTCGTGGTGGACGAGGCGTACGGCGAGTTCAGCCACCGCCCCTCGCTGCTCCCGCTGATCGAGGGCCGCCCCAACCTGGTCGTCTCGCGCACCATGTCCAAGGCGTTCGGCGCCGCCGGCCTGCGCCTGGGCTACCTGGCCGCCGACCCCGCCGTGGTCGACGCCGTCCAGCTCGTCCGCCTGCCGTACCACCTCTCGTCCGTCACCCAGGCCACCGCGCTCGCCGCCCTGGAGCACACCGACACGCTCCTGAAGTACGTCGAGCAGCTCAAGGCCGAGCGCGACCGGCTGGTGGACGAGCTGCGCGCCATCGGCTGCGAGGTGGTGGATTCGGACGCGAACTTCGTCCAGTTCGGGCGGTTCGACGACCAGCACGCCACCTGGCAGGCCATCCTCGACCAGGGCGTCCTGGTCCGTGACAACGGCGTACCGGGCTGGCTGCGGGTCACCGCGGGAACCCCGGCCGAGAACGACGCGTTCCTCGACGCGGTCCGTGCAGTACTGAAGGAGAACCGATGAACCGCGTTGGGCGCGTGGAGCGCACCACGAAGGAGACCTCGGTGCTGGTCGAGATCGATCTCGACGGCACCGGGCAGGTCGATGTGTCGACAGGCGTCGGCTTCTACGACCACATGCTCGACCAGCTCGGCCGGCACGGTCTGTTCGACCTCAAGGTCAAGACCGACGGCGACCTGCACATCGACACCCACCACACCATCGAGGACACCGCCCTCGCGCTGGGCGCCGCCTTCAAGCAGGCCCTCGGCGACAAGGTCGGCATCTACCGCTTCGGCAACTGCACCGTCCCGCTGGACGAGTCGCTGGCCCAGGTGACCGTCGACCTCTCCGGCCGTCCCTACCTGGTGCACACCGAGCCGGAGAACATCGCGCCGATGATCGGCACGTACGACACCACGATGACCCGGCACATCCTGGAGTCCTTCGTGGCGCAGGCGCAGATCGCCCTGCACGTCCACGTCCCGTACGGCCGCAACGCCCACCACATCGTGGAGTGCCAGTTCAAGGCGCTGGCCCGCGCGCTGCGGTATGCCAGCGAGCGCGACCCGCGCGCCGCCGGCATCCTCCCGTCCACCAAGGGAGCGCTGTGAACGGCCTGTCCACCGTCTTCATCGTGCTCGGCCTCTTCCTGCTCGGCGGGCTCTACTCCTTCTGGAAGCAGGGGATGGGCAAGAGCGTGCTCGTCCTGCTGGGCATCGGCTCGGCCATGTGCCTGGCCGCCGGCATTCTCCGTCTGGATGTGTGGAATTGAGTACCGCACCCGCGAAGAAGGTCGTCGTCTTCGACTACGGCTTCGGCAACGTCCGCTCCGCCGAGCGCGCCCTCGCCCACGTCGGCGCCGACGTGGAGATCACCGGTGACTACGACAAGGCGATGAACGCCGACGGGCTGCTCGTCCCCGGCGTCGGCGCCTTCGCCGCCTGCATGAAGGGCCTGCGCGAGGCCCGCGGCGACTGGGTCATCGGCCGCCGCCTGGCCGGCGGCCGCCCCGTCATGGGCATCTGCGTCGGCATGCAGATCCTCTTCTCCCGCGGCATCGAGCACGGCGTGGAGACCGAGGGCATGGACGAGTGGCCCGGCACGGTCGGCCCCCTCAAGGCCGACGTCGTCCCGCACATGGGCTGGAACACCGTCCAGGCCCCGGAGGACTCGCGCCTGTTCGCCGGGCTGCCCGCCGACGCCCGCTACTACTTCGTGCACTCCTACGCCGTACGCGACTGGGAGCTGGAAGTCGGCAACCCCAACATGCGCGCGCCCAAGGTCACGTGGGCCACGCACGGCGAGCCGTTCGTGGCCGCCGTCGAGAACGGCCCGCTGTGGGCCACCCAGTTCCACCCCGAGAAGTCCGGCGACGCCGGCGCCCAGCTGCTGTCCAACTGGACCCAGACCCTCTAGGACCCTCCGCGATGAGCAAGCTCGAACTCCTCCCCGCCGTCGACGTCCGCGACGGCCAGGCGGTCCGCCTCGTGCACGGCGAGTCCGGCTCCGAGACCTCCTACGGCGACCCGCTCCAGGCCGCGCTGGCCTGGCAGCGCGCGGGCGCCGAGTGGCTGCACCTGGTCGACCTCGACGCGGCGTTCGGCACCGGCGACAACCGCACGCGGATCGCCGAGGTGGCCCGCTCGATGGACATCAAGGTCGAACTGTCCGGCGGCATCCGCGACGACGCCTCCCTGGAGGCCGCGCTCGCCACCGGCTGCACGCGCGTCAACCTCGGTACGGCGGCCCTGGAGACCCCCGAGTGGGTCGCCAAGGTCATCGCCGAGCACGGCGACAAGATCGCGGTCGGCCTGGACGTCCGCGGCACCACGCTGCGCGGCCGCGGCTGGACCCGCGACGGCGGCGACCTCTACGAGACGCTGGCCCGCCTGGACTCCGAGGGCTGCGCCCGCTACGTCGTCACCGACATCAACAAGGACGGCACCCTCCAGGGCCCCAACCTGGAGCTGCTGCGCAACGTGTGCGCCGCGACCGACAAGCCGGTCGTCGCCTCCGGCGGCGTCTCCTCCCTTGATGACCTCCGCGCGATCGCCACCCTGGTACCGGAAGGCGTCGAGGGCGCCATCGTCGGCAAGGCGCTCTACGCCAAGGCGTTCACCCTGGAAGAGGCATTGGAGGCCGTGTCGTCATGACCATCGAGCGCGCGCAGACCGACAGTCCCTGGGAAGAGATCATCGGATTCGCGCGCGCCGTGGCGGCCGGCGACCGCGTCCTGGTCGCCGGCACGATGCCACTGGTCGACGGCGTGCTGTACGGGGAGGGCGACCCGTACGAGCAGACCAAGGTCGCCTTCTCCAACGCGCTGGCCGCCCTGGAGCCCTTCGGGCTGGGCGCCGGCGCGGTCATCCGCACCCGCATGTACCTGACCCACGCGCGGGACGTGGACGCGGCGGCCCGCGCCCACAAGGAACTCTTCGACGCCGTACGGCCCGCCGCGACCCTGGTCGTGGTCTCCGGCTTCGCCGACTCGCGCGTACTGGTCGAAGTCGAACTGGAAGCATTCAGAGAGGCCACGAGCACATGACCCTGGCGGTCCGAGTCATCCCCTGCCTGGACGTGGACAACGGCCGGGTCGTCAAGGGCGTCAACTTCAAGAACCTGCGCGACGCCGGCGACCCCGTCGAAATGGCCAAGATCTACGGCCAGGAAGGCGCCGACGAGCTGACCTTCCTCGACATCACGGCCTCCTCCGGCAACCGCGAGACCACCTACGACGTGGTCCGCCGCACCGCCGAACAGGTCTTCATCCCGCTCACGGTCGGCGGCGGCGTCCGCACCCCCGAGGACGTCGACAAACTCCTGCGCGCCGGCGCGGACAAGGTCGGCGTCAACACCGCCGCCATCGCCCGCCCCGACCTGATCCGCGAGATCGCCGAACGCTTCGGCAGCCAGGTCCTGGTCCTGTCCGTCGACGCCCGCCGCACCGGAACCGGCTCCTTCGAGGTCACCACGCACGGCGGCCGCCGCGGCACCGGCATCGACGCCGTCGAATGGGCCCACCGCGCCGCCGACCTCGGCGCCGGCGAGATCCTCCTGAACTCCATGGACGCCGACGGCACCAAGGACGGCTACGACACGGAGATGATCGCCGCCGTCCGCAAACACGTCACCGTCCCCGTCATCGCCAGCGGCGGCGCGGGCCGCCTGGCCGACTTCCCGCCCGCCGTCGAGGCCGGCGCGGACGCGGTGCTGGCCGCGTCCGTCTTCCACTTCGGGGACCTGCGGATCGGCGAGGTGAAGGAGACGCTGCGGGGGGCGGGGCATCCGGTGCGGTGAGGGGCGTGCGCGGGGCGCGCGTGGGGTGGCGCACGTCCGGTTCACTCCTGGTAGTGAATCTGGTAGTGATCAAGGTGGCGCCGGGTCTAGCCTGCGCATATGCCTGGAATCACGATTGAGTTCACCGAGGAAGAGCTGTCCGAGCTGCGCGCCGAGGCCAAGGAGCAGGGCGTCGCGATCAAACGGCTGGCGCACGGGATACTGACCGAGAGCGTGGTGCGGCGGCGGCAGCGGCAGAAGTTCGTCGAAGGCGCGAGCGACAAGTTCGCGGCTCTGGCGCCCGAGTTCCTCGACTCCTTCGAGGCGGGGGACCGATGATCCTTGCCATCGACGCCGGCTGGATCCTGGGAATCCAGGCCAGCCACGTCCCCAGCGACCCGCGTCTGCGGGACTGGGGCGCGCTGCACGCCGTCGTGGAAAGGCACCGGTTCGAGAGGTTCGCAGGCGAGGTCTATTACGAGGAGACTCCGACACGCGCCGCCACGCTACTCGAAACCATGGTGCTCCTGCGGCCGTTCGAGGACTACAACGGCATCATCGGAGCTGCGTGCGCCTGGACGTACATGGAGGATTCCGGCGAGGACATTGCGCCACCCCCAGGCGCGATGTCGCAACTGGTACGCGACCTCCGTGAGAAGCGGACGGACCTGCTGGATGCCGCGCGTCGGCTGCGGAGCTGGAAATCTTAGGAGGTGCGGCCCGCGTGGTAAGTGACCGCGCGGGCCGCCGCGCGTAACGGGCCTATCGGGACAGTCGCTGCCCGATTCCCCCGTGGTGCTTGTGTTCATGGTCGGGGGCTCCCTACCGTTCTCGCGTTCGGATCCCGGACGCCCACCGGAAGGGAACCCGCCATGATGTTTTCCCCGACAGGCCGCCACCGAGCCCCGCGTCGCCGCAGCGGTGCGGGCCGATTACTCACCCGCGCCTCGACCGCGGCCGCCACCCTCGCGCTGCCGGTCGTCGGCGCGTCCGTCGCCTCCGCCGCGGACGGCGGGACGTACACCGTCGCCCCCGGCGACAGCCTCTCCGAGATCGCCGCGAAGCACGGCGTCAAGGGCGGCTGGACGAAGCTCTACGCGAGCAACCGGTCCGCGGTCGGCGGTGATCCGGACCTGGTCAAGGTCGGTACGAAACTGAAGCTGAGCGGTACGGCCGCCACCCCGCAGCGGCACGTCTCGCGCTCCGCCGACCGGCCCGCCGTGCGTGCCGCGGCCGGTGACGCCGTACGGCCCGTCAGCGGCGGCACGCTCACCGCCGGGTTCGGGGCCTCGGGAGGCCGTTGGGCACGCGGGCACACGGGGCAGGACTTCGCCGTGCCGGTGGGGACCGCCGTACGGGCCGCCCGCGGCGGGACCGTGGTGAAGGCCGGCTGGGGCGGCGCGTACGGGTACGAGGTCGTCATCCGGCATCACAGCGGCTCGTACACGCAGTACGCGCACCTCTCGCAGATCCGGGTGCCGGTGGGCAGCTCCGTGGACGCCGGTGAGCGCATCGGGCGGTCCGGTGCCACCGGCAACGTCACCGGACCGCACCTGCACTTCGAGGTCCGGGCCACCCCGGACTACGGGTCCGCGGTGGACCCGATGGCCTGGCTGCGCCGGCACGGCGCGTTCGATTAGGCGGTGGCTCTCGCCTCACCGCCTGCCCTTGCGGGCCGCCCGTACGTACTCCCGGTTCATCCTGGTGATGCTGAACAGCGGGATGCCCTTCGGGCAGGCGGTGGCGCACTCCCCGGTGAGGGTGCAGCCGCCGAAGCCCTCCTCGTCCATCGTGGACACCATGTCCAGGACCCGCGACTCGCGTTCGGGCGCGCCCTGGGGCAGCACGTTGAGATGGTTGACCTTGGCCGAGGTGAACAGCATGGCCGAGCCGTTCGGGCAGGCGGCCACGCACGCGCCGCAGCCGATGCACTCGGCGTGCTCGAAGGCGGTGTCCGCGTCCGGCTTCGGTACGGGTGTGGCGTGCGCCTCGGGCGCGGCGCCGGTCGGCGCGGTGATGTAGCCGCCGGACTGGATGATCCGGTCGAAGGCGGAGCGGTCCACGACCAGGTCCCGTACGACGGGGAAGGCCGCCGCGCGCCACGGCTCGACGTCGATGGTGTCGCCGTCCCGGAAGGAGCGCATGTGGAGCTGGCAGGTCGTGGTGCGCTCCGGGCCGTGTGCCTCGCCGTTGATCACCAGGCTGCACGCGCCGCAGATGCCCTCGCGGCAGTCGTGGTCGAAGGCGACCGGGTCGTCGCCCTTGAGGATGAGTTCTTCGTTGAGGGTGTCGAGCATCTCCAGGAACGACATGTCGGGCGAGATGCCGTCCACGTCGTAGGTGGTCATGCCGCCGTCGGCGCCGGCGTCGCGCTGGCGCCAGACGCGCAGGGTGAGCTTCATGCGTAGCTCCGCTGGGTGGGGTGGACGTACTCGAAGACCAGGTCTTCCTTGTGCAGGACGGGAGCGGTGCCGGTGCCGGTGAACTCCCAGGCGGCGGCGTAGGAGAACTCCTCGTCGCGGCGGGCGGCCTCGCCGTCGGGGGTCTGCGACTCCTCGCGGAAGTGGCCGCCGCACGACTCGGTGCGGTGCAGCGCGTCGAGGCACATCAGCTCGGCCAGCTCCAGGTAGTCGACGATGCGGTTGGCCTTCTCCAAGGACTGGTTCAGCTCCCGGCCGGTGCCGGGCACCTTGATGCGGCGCCAGAACTCCTCGCGGATCTGGGGGATGCGGTCCAGCGCCTTGCGCAGACCGGTTTCCGTACGGGCCATGCCGCACAGCTCCCACATCAGCTCGCCCAGTTCGCGGTGGAAGGAGTCGGGGGTGCGGTCGCCGTCGACGGCCAGGAGGAGGTTGAGCTGGTCCTCGGTCCGGGCCAGTGCCTCCTGGACGGCGGGGTGGTCGGTGGTGACCTCGTCGTGGTGCGGGTTGCGGGCCAGGTAGTCGTTGATGGTCGACGGCAGGACGAAGTAGCCGTCGGCCAGGCCCTGCATGAGCGCGGACGCGCCGAGCCGGTTGGCGCCGTGGTCGGAGAAGTTGGCCTCGCCGATGGCGAACAGGCCGGGGACGGTGGTCTGGAGGTCGTAGTCGACCCAGAGGCCGCCCATCGTGTAGTGCACGGCGGGGTAGATCCGCATCGGGACCTCGTACGGATTCTCCGCGGTGATCCGCTCGTACATGTCGAAGAGGTTGCCGTACTTCTCCTCGACGGCCTTGCGGCCCATCCGGGCGATGGCGTCCGCGAAGTCCAGGTAGACGCCCTGGCCGCCGGGGCCGACGCCGCGTCCTTCGTCGCACACGTTCTTGGCCGCGCGGGAGGCGATGTCGCGGGGGACGAGGTTGCCGAAGGAGGGGTAGATCCGCTCCAGGTAGTAGTCGCGCTCGTCCTCGGGGATCTCGGCGGGCGGACGTGTGTCGCCCTTGGCCTTCGGGACCCAGATGCGGCCGTCGTTGCGCAGCGACTCGCTCATCAGCGTCAGCTTGGACTGGTGGTCGCCGGTGCGCGGGATGCAGGTGGGGTGGATCTGGGTGAAGCAGGGGTTGGCGAAGTACGCGCCGCGCCGGTGCGCCCGCCAGATCGCGGTGGCGTTGGAGTTCATGGCGTTGGTCGACAGGTAGAACACGTTGCCGTAGCCGCCGGAGGCGAGGACGACGGCGTCCGCGAAGTAGGTGTCGATCCGGCCGGTGATCAGATCGCGGGCGACGATGCCGCGCGCCCGTCCGTCGATGACGATCAGGTCGAGCATCTCCGTACGCGGGTGCATCTCGACGTTGCCGGCGGCGATCTGCCGGGAGAGTGCCTGGTAGGCGCCGAGCAGCAGTTGCTGCCCGGTCTGGCCACGGGCGTAGAACGTACGGGAGACCTGGACGCCGCCGAAGGAACGGGTGTCGAGCAGACCGCCGTACTCCCGGGCGAACGGCACGCCCTGGGCCACGCACTGGTCGATGATCTCCACGGAGATCTGCGCCAGGCGGTGCACATTGGACTCGCGGGCCCGGAAGTCGCCGCCCTTGACGGTGTCGTAGAACAGGCGGTGCACCGAGTCGCCGTCGTTGCGGTAGTTCTTCGCCGCGTTGATGCCGCCCTGCGCGGCGATCGAGTGGGCGCGGCGCGGCGAGTCCTGGTAGCAGAACTGCACCACGTGGTAGCCCTGTTCGGCGAGCGTGGCGCCCGCCGAGCCGCCGGCCAGGCCGGTGCCGACGACGATGACGGTGTGCTTGCGGCGGTTGGCCGGGTTGACCAGCTTGGCCCGGAAGCGGCGGGTGTCCCAGCGCTCGGCGACCGGGCCCCCGGGCGCCTTGGTGTCGGCGACCGGCTCCCCGGTCCGGTAATCGGTGTACGTGGTCATGGTCAGCTCACTGCTCCGGTCACGACGGCCACCGGTACGGCGACGAAGCCCGCCGTCAGCACCAGGGCGAGGAGGTTGGCGACGGTCTTGAGCGCCCGGTCCCGGGCGGCGCTGCCCACGCCCAGCGTCTGCGCGGCGCTCCAGAACCCGTGCCGGACGTGCAGGCCGAGGGCGAGCATCGCCACGATGTAGAGCGTGGTGACGGGCCAGCGGTCGAAGGACGCGATCAGGTTCTCGTACGGGTGTCCGGCCTCGGCGTGCGGGTTCACCGTCAGCGTCGTCAGGTCGAGGATGTGCCAGACGATGAACAGCGCGAGGATGACGCCGCCCCAGCGCATGGTGCGGGTGGCGTAGCTGGTGCGCGCCTTCTTGTGCACGTACCCGCTCGGCCGCGCCTTGATGTCGCGGCGGCTGAGCTGGAAGGCGGCCACTCCGTGGGTCAGCACGGCGGCCAGCAGCACCACCCGCGCGATCCACAGGAACCACTCGTGGTGCAGGAAGGGTTCGCCGACGGTCCGCAGCCAGTGCGCGTAGCCGTTGAACTCGTCGGGGCCGAAGAAAATCTTGAGGTTGCCCATCATGTGCGCGACCAGGTACAGCAGCATCACCACGCCGCTGACCGCCATCGCGGTCTTCTTGCCGACGGTCGAGCGCCACAGCAGGCCCGCGAAGGACGGCCGCCGATCCGTCCGGGTGTCCAGTGCCATGGGTCCCGACGGTAGGGACCGACCGGCCCATCAGTCCAAGACATGGAACAGCTCATCTCCATAGCCGCTGCCTATCGACGCCTATCATCGGCCGTATGCAGCTCCAGCAGCTCCGCTACTTCGCGGCGGTCGCCGACACCCGCCACTTCACCCGCGCCGCCGAACGCGAGCACGTCGCACAGCCCTCGCTGTCGCAGCAGATCAGAGCCCTGGAACGGGAGCTGGGCGCCGAACTGTTCCACCGGGCGCGCGGCCACATCACCCTCACCGACGCGGGCCGTACGCTGCTGCCGCTGGCCCGCCGCATCCTCGCCGACACCGAGACAGCGCGGCGCGAGGTGCAGGAGGTGGCGCAGCTGCGGCGCGGCCGGCTGCGGCTCGGCGCGCCGCCGAGCCTGTGCGCGAGCCTGGTCCCGGACGTGCTGAGCGTCTTCCACACCGCGTACCCGGGCGTGGACCTGGTCGTCCACGAGGACGGTTCGCAGGATCTCGTACGGGTCCTGGCGGCCGGCGAACTGGACCTCGCGCTCATCATCACCCCGCTCCCGGAGCAGGCCCCGGCGCTGGCCACCGCCGAACTGCTGCGGGAGGAACTGGTCGTGGTCTCGGCGCCGGACCGTCCGGCCCCGGCGCGGCGCGGGCGCCGGCTGCGCGTCGAAGACCTCCGGGACCACCCGCTGGCGATGTTCCGGCGCGGCTACGACCTGCGGGAGTTCACCGTGGCGGCCTGCCGCGCGGCCGGCTTCGAGCCGGTCTTCACCGTCGAGGGCGGCGAGATGGACGCGGTACTGGGGTTCGTCCGCGCCGGGCTGGGCGTCGCGGTGGTGCCCAGCATGGTCGCCGAACGCTCCGGACTGCGCGTCACCCGCTTCGCCACCCCCGACATGCACCGGGTGATCTCGGTGGCCCACCGGGGAGATGTCTCGCCGCCGCGGGCCGCCCGCGAACTCCGGCGCATTCTGCTGGGGCATCTGGGGCTGGAGATGCCCGGTGAGTGACGGTGTCCGGCGCATCGGTGGCGGTTTCTGATCCCCTGCGAGGGGGCGGTTTCCGGCCACGCGGAAGCAGGGGTGCGCGCGTCCGTACGGAGCGGCGCGCAGGTGGCAGGGGGCGCGAACCGGCGTGCGACACAGTGGTCCCAAGGTGAACAGACCGTTTTCGGGCAGAAGCAGGGGCGACCATTGCGCTTTCTACGTTTGCGGCGCTAAAAAAGCTGCATTCGCCCAATCGGCGGAACCGCAATGGATTTACGGGGGGAAGATCCGAAAATGCCGATGTTGCTGGAAGATGTGTACGCGGGAGCGCCGACCGTAAAATCGGGACGGCATCTCACCACCGTCAACGAATTCACCGACCAATCACCCGCACTCCGCCCCGAGGTGCTCGCCGAGGCGACCCGGCGGCTGGTCGAACTGGGGGACTTCGAGGCCGGGAAGATCCTGGTCGAGGAGGACAAGGGCGCCATCCTCGGCAGCGCGGTCTCGCTGGCCGTGGGACTGCCGCTCGCGGTGGCCCGCTGGTACACCTACGACCTGGGCGGCCACGGCATCTCGGTGCCCATCGACAGCGAATACTTCACGGGCACGCTCTACATCAACGGCGTCGAACCGGGGGACCGGGTGACGATCGTCGACGACACGATCAGCACCGGCGGCACCCTCGTCGCCCTGATCGAGGCCGTCCGGGCGGCCGGCGCACGGGTCGAGGAAGTCCTGGTGGCGGTGGAGAAGCCGGAGAACGGCGGCCGCGAGCGGATCGCCGCCCGCTTCGGCATCGCGGTCCGCTCGGTCATCCGCATCGCCGTCGACCCGGGCACCGGGCGCGTCGTCGTCCTGGGCTGAGGCCGTACGGGAAACAGCGCCGCACACCGGCGCACCGCCTTTCCCCGGCGTTCCCACATTTTCCCGCACGCCGGAGCACAACCGTCCACGCCCGCCCGAGGAGTTTTGTGTGAGCACGACCGATCCCGGCGCCGAGACCGGCCGCACGGAATTGTACGAACTACGCCGCATCGCCGAGCCGGGAGCCGCCCGGATATTCGCCAAGTGTGAATTCCGCAATCCCACCGGCAGTCACAAGGACCGGGTCTTCTCCTACATGATCGACGAGCTGGAGAAAGCCGGGACGATCAGCCCCGGAATGACCCTGGTCGAATGCTCGACCGGAAACGGCGGTGCCGCGCTGTCCCGGGTCGGCGCACAACGCGGATATCGCATCGTCATCATCATGCCGGAAGGCATGACCGAGGAACGCAGGAAACAGATCGCGTCATGGGGCGGCACGGTCGTCGAGACCTCCGCGGACGGCTTCCTGCTGGAGGGCGAGGAGACCGCCCGGCGGTACACGGCCGAAAACCCCGGCAGCCACTTCCTCGACCAGTCCACCAATGACCTCAACTGGCGCGCGTGGCGCTCCTGCGGCCACGAGATCGTCACCGAGCTGCGCGCGGCCGGCCGGACCCCCGGCCACTTCATCTGCTCCCTCGGCACCGGCGGCACCTTCACCGGCATCGCCGACGTCCTCAAGGACGCCCACCCCGGCCTGCGCACCTGGGCCGTCGAGGTGGACCGCTCGGCCGCCCTCCACGCCAAGCGCAACGGCCTGCCCTTCGAGCACCACACCCACAACCTGATGGGCCTGGGCCCGGGCAAGGTCCCCTCCAACCTGCGCGAGGAACTCGTCGACGAGGTCGAACTGATCACCGGCGACGACGGCTGGAGCACCATGAAACGCCTCATCGCCGAGGAGGGCCTGCCCGTCGGGCCCACCGCGGGCGGCAACGTCTTCGCCGCCCAGCGGCTGGCCAGGAAGCTGCCGCCGGAAGAGGTCGTGGTCACCGTGCTGTTCGACTCCGCCTGGAAGTACTTCAGCATCTGGGACGGCCGGTACGACCGTTACCGTACGGAGCCGGACTCATGACCGCCGAGCGCCGGGCCGTGGGGGGCCCGGACGCCGCGAGCCGCCGGGCCACCGGGGAGCCCGGCGGCACCGCGGAACCCGGCGGCATCGCGGAGCGCCTGGCCGCCGTCGCCCGCCGCCTCGGCCTGGCCTGCGAGCGGGCCGGGGCGGCGCCCCGGGACGTGCGGTTCGTCGCCGTCAGCAAGTTCCACGGCACGCCCGCGCTCACCGCCGCCCTGGAAGCAGGCCACCGCCACTACGGCGAGAGCCGCGTACAGGAGGCCCGGCGCAAGTGGCCGCCGCTCCAGGAGCGCTACCCCGGCACCCGCCTCCACCTCATCGGCCCGCTCCAGACCAACAAGGCCGCCGCGGCCGTCGGGACGTTCGACGTCCTGCACAGCCTGGACCGCCCCCGCCTCGCCGCGGCCCTGGCCACCGCCATGGAGCGCACGGGCCGCCGCCCGGACTGCTTCGTGCAGGTCAACACCGGCGGCGAAGCGCACAAGAGCGGCGTTCCGGCAGCCGAGGCGGACGCGTTCGTCAAGGAGTGCGTGGGCACGTACGGGCTGCCCGTCGTCGGCCTGATGTGCATCCCGCCCTACGGCGGCGACCCCCGTCCGCACTTCCGGCTGCTGCGCGCCCTGGCCGCCGAACAGGGCCTGCGGCAGCTCAGTATGGGGATGAGCGCCGACTTCGAGACCGCGGTGGCGGAGGGCGCGACCACGGTCCGGGTCGGCGAGGCGGTCTTCGGGCCGCGCCCGCGTCCCTGAGGAGCCACCGTGGCCGCGCTGTTCGTCTTCAGTCTCTTCTCCGCGCTGGTGGACGTCTTCGCCTCCGAGCGCCTGCAACACGTGGACCCGGGGAGCGTGGCGGCGGTCGCCTTCACGCTCACCGGGGCGTTCTTCTGCCTGCTCACCGTCGTACGGCTGCGTCCGGCCCGGCTCCGCGCCGTCATCCGGGCGCACGCCGCCGACCTGGCCGTCCTCAACATCACCACCGCCGTCACCTGGCTGACCCTGCTGTACGCCCTCAAGCTCATGGAACCGGCCGTCGCCAATGTCGTGTCCATCGCCATCGGCCCGGCCTGCACCGTCCTCCTCCAGTTCCTGTGGTGGAAGCGGGACCGCGTCCTGCCGGGCGAACTCCTGTCCGCGCTGGGCATCCTGCTCACCCTGGCCGGCCTGGTCTGGGCGTCGCTGGACGGCCGCAGCGGCGTGGGGGACCGCGCCGCGCTCGCCATGACGCTGGGCCTGTGCGCCGCGGTCGCCTCCGGCGCCGGCGGGGCCGCCAACGTCGTCTTCTCCGCCCGCCTGGGCGCCGCCGGGGTGGACGTGCCCACCGTCATGGGCCTGCGGTTCGCCCTGGTGGCGGCCGTCGGCTGGACGCTGGCCGCGTTCTCCGGCACCGAGCAGCTGGGCCGGGCGCTGGTGCCGGGCGCGGTGGTGGCCGTCATCGGCGTCTCGATCCCCGCGTACCTGGTGCAGATCGGGGTGCGGAAGGTGACCCCGATGACCGCCGCCATGATCTGCTCGCTCGCCCCGGGCCTGACCCTCCTGATCCAGCTGGCCGACGACCGGCTGACGTTCTCGGTGCCGTCGGCCGCCGGCATCGCCGTGATCACCGTCTTCATCGCGTTCGGGCTGCTGGCCCGGCGGGGCGCGCCCCCGGCCGCGGCGGTCCAGGAAGGCACACCCCATGCAGTGTCTGATCGTTGACGCCTACTCCACCGGCCGCTTCCTGCCGGCCGCCCTCGCCGAACGCGGTGTCAAGTGCGTCCATGTGCAGAGTTCGCCGGACATCCCCGACTTCCTCCGGCGCACCTTCCCGCAGGGCGCCTTCACCGAGACCCTGATGTACGACGGCGACCTGGAGGCGCTGCTGGAGGCGGTCCGCCCGTCCGCCCCCGCCTTCGTCCTCCCCGGCAACGAGACCGCCGTCGACCTCACCGACACCCTCGCCCGCCGCCTCGGCCTGCCCGGCAACGTCCCGGACGAGCGGCGGATACGGCGCGACAAGTACGACATGGCCATGGCCGTACGGGCCCACGGGCTGCGTGCCCCCGACACCCTGCGCACCTCCCGCTTCGACACCGCCTACGCCTGGGCCCGGGCGCACGGCCGGTGGCCGCTGGTGGTCAAGCCCGCCGACAGCGCGGGCACCGACAACGTCTTCTTCTGCGCCGACCCGGTCGAGCTGTGCACCGCCTTCAACCACATCCTCGGTTCGCCCAACGTCCAGGGCGCCCGCAACAAGACCGTCGTCCTCCAGGAACGCCTGGCCGGAACCGAGTACTTCGCCAACACCGTCAGCGTCGACGGACGCCACCACATCGCGGAGATCTGGCGCTACCACAAGCGGCGCGGCCGCGGCGGGGCGGCGATCTACGACTACGAGGAGCCGCTGACCCCGGACGACCCCGCTGCCGCCGCCCTCAGGCCGTACCTCCTGGGCGTCCTGGACGCGCTCGGGGTACGGCACGGGCCCGCCCACTCCGAGGTCATGCTGACCGACGAGGGGCCCGTCCTGATCGAGACCGGCGCCCGGCTGGCCGGCAGCATCCTGCCGCACGTGGTCAGCCGCTGCTTCGGCACCGACCACGTGGAGCTGACGGCCCTGGCCGCCAGTGACCCGGCCGCCTTCGCCGCCCGCACCGCGGTCCCGGCCGAGCCCCGCACCGGGCTGCGCTACGTCTCGCTGA
Organism: Streptomyces albofaciens JCM 4342; assembly: GCF_008634025.1. Lineage (NCBI taxonomy): Bacteria > Bacillati > Actinomycetota > Actinomycetes > Kitasatosporales > Streptomycetaceae > Streptomyces > Streptomyces albofaciens. The sequence goes on from NZ_PDCM01000001.1 coordinate 2,510,251, forward strand.
TCTCCCCGTTCACCGGGCGGCTGACCTCCCTGGACGGGTTCGAGCGGCTGCGCGACCTGCCGTCGTACGCCGATCACTTCCTCGGCGTCCGGGCGGGCGACTACCTCAGCCCCACCGTCGACTCCACGACCTCGCCCGGCGTCTGCTACCTCCTGCACGAGGACGCGCGGCAGATCGAGGCGGACTACCGGCGGCTGCGCGCGCTGGAACTCCAGGAGCCGGGCGGCCTTTACGAGATCGCGCGGACCAGGTGAGCAACCCGGGGGGAGGGCCCGGGGTGCGGCGATCAGCGCCCCGGGCTCACAGCCCCAGCGAGGCCTCCAGCACCCTGGCCACCGCGTCCTTGTCCCCGTCCAGCTCGACATCGGCCGCCGACTGCCGCCCGTAGACGAACAGCACCAGCTCGCCCGGCCCGCCGGTGGCCGTGACGACCGGGGTGCCGCGGTGGGCCACCGCGGTCTGGCCGTTCGGGCGGCGCAGCACCAGCCCCACCGGCGACTTGCGGCCCAGCACCCGCGCCATCTTCTCCAGGCGCGACCACAGCGCGTCCGAGAAGACCGGGTCCAGCTCGCGCGGCGTCCAGTCCGGCTGCGCCCGCCGTACGTCCTCGGCGTGCACATAGAACTCGACGGTGTTCGACGCCTCGTCGATCTGCTTGAGCGCGAACGGCGACATCCGGGGCGGGCCGGTCCGGATCAGCCGCACCAGCTCGTCGTACGGCTTCGCGGCGAACTCCCGCTGCACCCGCTCCAGACGGCCCGCCAGCGGCTTGATCAGCAGGCCGCCGGCCGCGTCCGCGCGCCGCTCGCGCACCACCACGTGGGCGGCGAGGTCGCGGGCCGTCCAGCCCTCGCACAGTGTCGGCGCGTCGGGCCCGGCACCCTCCAGCAGGTCCGCCAGCAGCAGCCGTTCACGGTTCGCATGGGTCGACATGGGGCCAGCCTACGGGCGGGCGCCGACCGGTGCCACGGTGCCGCGCGGCCCTGTCGCGCCGGATGTGTCCGGATCGCGTCGCGGGCACCGCGGCCGCACCGCCTCAGCTCCGCAGCAGCAGGACGGCGGCGACCACCAGCCCGGCGACGAAGATCGCGAGCAGCACCACCGACGCGACCTTCGCCGTGCGGTCGGCGTCCGGAGGCGGCGGCTGGCGGGTCATGGGTGCAGCATGCCGTACGCCGCCCGCTCGCGTGCGCCGACGGGACAGCCCCGGCGGCGCACACTGCCCGGCGCACGCGGCCCGGCGCACGGGTGGCCCGCCGCACGGCACAATGGGGCCATGAGCAGCCGCGTCCTGGATTCCCAGCTCGACCCCGCCGTCGCCGCCCGCCTCAAGCGCGACGCCGACGGCCTGGTCCCCGCCATCGCCCAGCAGTACGACACCGGCGAGGTGCTGATGCTCGGCTGGATGGACGACGAGGCGCTGCACCGCACGCTCACCACCGGCCGCTGCACGTACTGGAGCCGCAGCCGTCAGGAGTACTGGGTCAAGGGCGACACGTCCGGCCACGTCCAGCACGTGAAGTCCGTCGCCCTGGACTGCGACGCGGACACGATCCTGGTGAAGGTCGACCAGGTCGGCGCGGCCTGCCACACCGGCGCCCGCACCTGCTTCGATGAGGATGTGCTCAGCGAAGGGCAGTAGGCTCCGCGCCATGACCTCGGGAACCACCGGCACCGCCACACCGGACCTGGAGAACTTCCGTACGCTCGCGAAGGACCGCCGGGTCATTCCCGTCACCCGGCGCCTGCTCGCCGACGGCGACACCCCGGTGGGCCTCTACCGCAAGCTGGCCGCCGAACGGCCGGGCACCTTCCTGCTCGAATCGGCCGAAAACGGCCGCACCTGGTCCCGCTACTCCTTCATCGGCGTGCGCAGCGCCGCCACCCTGACCGTGCGCGACGGGCAGGCCCACTGGCTGGGCACCCCGCCGGTCGGCGTGCCCACCGACGGCGACCCGCTGGCCGCGCTGCGCGCCACCGTCGAGGCCCTGCACACCCCCCGGGACCTCATGGAGGGCCAGGGCCTGCCGCCGTTCACCGGCGGCATGGTCGGCTACCTCGGCTACGACATCGTGCGCCGGCTGGAGAAGATCGGCGACAGTACCGCGGACGACCTAGGGCTGCCCGAGCTGACCATGCTGCTCACCTCCGACCTGGCCGTACTGGACCACTGGAACGGCACGGTCCTGCTGATCGCCAACGCCATCAACCACAACGACCTGGAAACGGGCGTGGACGAGGCGTACGCGGACGCCGTGGCCCGCCTGGACACCATGGCCTACGACCTGGCCCGCCCGGCCCCCGCGAGCGCCGCGGCCCTGCCGCCGTCCGAACTGCCCCCGTACACGGCGAAGTGGGGCGGCGCGTCGTACCAGGAGGCGGTCGAGGACATCAAGGAGCGCATCCGCGCGGGCGACGCCTTCCAGGTCGTACCGTCCCAGCGCTTCGAAACCGCCTGCACCGCCTCGGCGTTGGACGTCTACCGGGTGCTGCGCGCCACCAACCCCAGCCCGTACATGTACCTGCTGCGCTTCGAGGACGGCGTCGACGTGGTCGGCTCCAGCCCGGAGGCGCTGGTCAAGGTGGAGGACGGGCGGGCCACGCTGCACCCCATCGCCGGCACCCGGCCGCGCGGCGCGAGCGTCCCGGAGGACCAGGCCCTGGCCGACGAGCTGATGGCCGACCCCAAGGAGCGCGCCGAGCATCTGATGCTCGTCGACCTCGGCCGCAACGACCTGGGCCGGGTCTGCGAACCCGGCAGCGTCGAGGTCGTCGACTTCATGTCCATCGAGCGCTACAGCCACGTCATGCACATCGTCTCCACGGTGACCGGCCGGCTGGCGCCCGGCCGCACCGCCTTCGACGTGCTCACCGCCTGCTTCCCGGCGGGCACCCTCTCCGGCGCCCCCAAGCCGCGCGCGATGCAGATCATCGAGGAACTGGAGCCCAGCCGACGCGGCCTGTACGGCGGCTGCGTCGGCTACCTGGACTTCGCCGGGGACTCCGACACCGCCATCGCGATCCGCACCGCGCTGCTGCGCGACGGCACGGCGTACGTCCAGGCGGGCGCGGGCGTCGTCGCGGACTCCGACCCGGTGGCGGAGGACACGGAGTGCCGCAACAAGGCGGCGGCGGTGCTGCGGGCGGTGCACACGGCCAATGGGCTGGGTGCCTGAGCCGGGCCGCTACGAGGCTGTGGGGCTGGCGCCCGGGCCGGGTTCCCGAAGCTCGCGGCCGGGCCGCTGTGGTGCTGTGGGGCTGGCGCCCGGGCCGGGTTCCCGAAGCCCGCGGGCCGGTGCCCGGGCCGGGACGCTGCCCGGCGGGGGCACCGCGCGCGGCGGTCGGGCGCGCCGTCTCCGTACAGTGGTAGGCGTGACTGCCGTAGACCACCCCCGTACCGGCGCGACCGCCTCCGCGTCGGCTCCGCCGGCCAAGCCCGCGCGCAGCGGAAAGAGCCTGGCGCTCGCGCTGATCGCCGGCGCGGCCGGCGCAGCCGTCGTCCTGCTGGCCTCCGGCCGCACCTGGGCCAGGGCCACCGCCGTCGTCGCCCAGGGCGAGCTGCCGCAGACCGCGTCGGGCCAGGACGTGACGGGCGTGCCCGGCGCGCTCGCCATCGTCGGCCTGGCCGCCCTGGTCGCCCTCTTCGCGGTGCGCGGGGCGGGCCGGACCGCCGTCGCCGCGCTGCTCGCCCTCAGCGGCCTGGGCACCGTCGTCGGCGCGTACCTGGGCATCTCCGACACCGGGGCGCTGCGCGAGAAGGCCGCCACCGCGACCGGGCTGTCCGACGCCGGCGTGCAGGACGTCTCGCACACCTTCTGGCCCTGGGCCGCGGTCGTCGGCGGCCTCCTGCTGCTGGTCGCCGGGGTGCTGGCGCTGCTGTACGGGCGCCGGTGGCCCGCGATGTCGGGGCGCTACGAGCGCGCCGGCGCGTCCCCCCGCGGCCCGCGCCGCCGGACCGCCACCGACCCGGACCGGCCGGAGGAGATGTGGAAGTCGCTGGACCGGGGCGAGGACCCGACCCGGTAGTGGCCGCCCCCCGGCCATCGGGGACAATGGACCCGAGGGATCACCGCGCCCCGACCCGGGCGCGAAAAAGCTACGAGGAGCACTCATGTCGAGCAGTGGCCACGGACACACTCCCGCCGCCTGGACCGGCGTCATCATCTCGTTCATCGGCTTCTGCGTGGCCGGCGCCTTCACCGTGCTGGCGAACGTGACCGGGTTCTGGGCCGGCATCGTGCTGATCGGCATCGGCGCTGTGGCGGGCGGCGTGATGAGCGCGATGGGCATGGGCCAGGCGGGCAAGAAGGGCGCGACGGCGCGCGCCCAGGCCAAGGCCCGGCCCCAGGAGGGCTGACCCCGCGCCGGGCCCGGCCCGGCGGCAGCGATCCTGTGACGGCGCGGCTTTCCGGCCCGTACGAGCCAGGTGCCGGCGGCACCATCCGTACGGGGCCGGGGGACGCGCCGTTTCGCGTACGGCGGCCGCGCCGTCCCCCGGACGGCCGTCCCGAAGCTGCGCCGGTTCCCGTACGGCAGCACCATCGGCACGTGAGTGAACCGGTGGGCCCGGTCAGCGGGCCGGTTTCCGTCCCCCGCCCCGTCCGGCGGCTGCGGGCGCCGCTCGGCACGCTGGCGGCCGTCGTCGCCGCCTTCGCCTACGTGGGCGCCGTCGACCCCAACGAACCCGGCCACTACCCCGTGTGCCCGCTCCTCGACCTGACCGGCATTTACTGCCCGGCCTGCGGCGGCCTGCGCAGCGCGCACGCCGTCGCACACGGCGAGCTGGGGACGGCCGCGGGCGCGAACCTCCTCGCGGTCGCCGGTTACGCGGCCTGCGCGCTCTTCTGGGCGGTCTGGACCGTACGGGCCGCGCGTGGCCTCCCGACGGCGGGGCCCCGGCCCCGGGCGGTCCACTGGTGGGCGCTGGGCGGGCTGCTGCTGGTGTTCACGGCGGTCCGCAACCTTCCGTTCGGGGCGGGACTGTCGCCGTAGCGGTACGGCGGCACGGGGGCGCGGTGAGGCATGTGCGCGGGGCGTGACGAGCGAGGTTTTGATGTCCGTCGAAACCCCTCTGACCTGCTGCTTCACGGCTGCTCCGGGGCCGGGGACGTCCACCTGGTGGGACCGCCGTCAACCGGATGTGAGACCTTTGCCCCTTGCCGGATACCATCGGAGAGCCTGACAGGGCGACACCGGCCGCGAGGCAGGCTGTCACCCTCCACCGCTCAAGAAGGAGGCCGCTCGCGTGAGTGTGCTCGACGAGATCATCGAGGGAGTCCGCGCCGACCTCGCCGAGCGGCAGGCGCGCGTCGGCCTCGACGAGCTCAAGGAGCGGGCCCTCAAGGCGCGCCCGGCCAAGGACGGCGCCGCGGCCCTCAAGGGCGACAGCGTCACGGTGATCTGCGAGGTCAAGCGCTCCAGCCCGTCCAAGGGCGCGCTCGCCGCCATCGCCGACCCGGCCGGCCTGGCCGCCGACTACGAGGCGGGCGGCGCGGCCGTCATCTCCGTACTGACCGAACAGCGCAAGTTCGGCGGCTCCCTCGCCGACCTGGAGGCCGTCCGGGCCCGGGTCGACATCCCCGTCCTGCGCAAGGACTTCATCGTCACCGCCTACCAGCTGTGGGAGGCCCGCGCGTACGGCGCCGACCTGGCGCTGCTGATCGTCGCCGCGCTGGAGCAGGAGGCGCTGGTCTCGCTCATCGAGCGCGCCGAGTCGATCGGCCTGACGCCGCTCGTCGAGGTGCACGACGAGGAGGAGGCGCAGCGCGCCGTGGACGCCGGTGCGCGCGTCATCGGGGTCAACGCCCGCAACCTGAAGACCCTCGAAGTGGACCGCGGGAACTTCGCGCGGATCGCGCCGGAGATCCCCGACCACATCGTCAAGGTCGCCGAGTCCGGCGTGCGCGGGCCGCACGACCTGATCGCCTACGCCAACGAAGGCGCCGACGCCGTCCTGGTCGGCGAGTCGCTGGTCACCGGCAAGGACCCGAAGACCGCCGTCGCCGACCTGGTCGCGGCCGGTTCGCACCCCGCCATCCGGCACGGACGGGGCTGACCTCCTCCCATGACCACCGCCCGCCTCCACCGCCCCGGCCCGGGACCGCTCCCGGGCCCGGCCGGCGTGCTCGCCGCGGCCGGTGCCGCGCGCGACCCGCACGCGGCGCTGGGGCGCGGGTGCCGGCCGCGCGGCTGCCGCGCGCCGGCGCGCCGGGTGCGCGGGCGGCGGGTCAGGTATCACATCGGCGCGGAGCCGGGCCAGATCAACGGCCGGCGATGGCGTCGTAACGGCGCGCTGTAGCCGCTCGTTGCCGAGCGCGGGTGATTGATCCCCGTACGGGGGTTCCGCCCCTTGCGCCGGATCGTTCGCGTCTTGTCGGCCCGTGTGCCGTTCCGTCCCGCCCCTGCCCACGCGGTCAGGTGTTCCGGACGGACCGTCGCAAGGCCATGGCACGCACAGCGCTCCGCAGTCCCCGCCCTGCCGCCGTCTCGCCGTACGCGCGCGACGGGCGCCCGGGGCCGGCGGGACGCACCGCACACCGTGATGCCCGTATGTCCACACTTCCGGGGCGCGAGCCCCGTACCGAGGAGTACGTCGGATGTCTTCTGACTTCTTCATCCCGGACCCGGAGGGTCAGGTCCCGAACGCCGGAGGCTACTTCGGCGACTTCGGCGGCAAGTTCATCCCCGAGGCGCTGGTCGCCGCGGTGGACGAGGTGGCCGCCGAGTACGAGAAGGCCAAGGCGGACCCGGCCTTCGCCGCCGAACTCAACGACCTGATGGTCAACTACACCGGGCGGCCCAGCGCCCTGACCGAGGTGCCGCGGTTCGCCGAACACGCCGGCGGCGCCCGGGTCTTCCTCAAGCGCGAGGACCTGAACCACACCGGCTCACACAAGATCAACAACGTGCTGGGGCAGGCGCTGCTCACCAAGCGCATGGGCAAGACCCGCGTCATCGCCGAGACCGGCGCGGGCCAGCACGGCGTGGCCACCGCCACCGCCTGCGCCCTGTTCGGCCTCGAATGCACCATCTACATGGGCGAGATCGACACCGAGCGGCAGGCCCTGAACGTCGCCCGGATGCGGATGCTCGGCGCCGAGGTCGTCGCCGTGAAGTCCGGCAGCCGCACCCTCAAGGACGCCATCAACGAGGCGTTCCGCGACTGGGTCGCCAACGTCGACCGCACCCACTACCTCTTCGGCACGGTCGCCGGACCGCACCCCTTCCCGGCCCTGGTCCGCGACTTCCACCGGGTCATCGGCGTCGAGGCGCGCCGGCAGATCCTGGAGCGCGCCGGGCGCCTCCCGGACGCCGCGGTGGCCTGCGTCGGCGGCGGCTCCAACGCCATCGGCCTCTTCCACGCGTTCCTCCAGGACACCTCCGTACGGCTGGTCGGCTGCGAACCCGGCGGCCACGGCGTCGAGACCGGCGAACACGCCGCCACCCTCACCGAGGGCACCCCCGGCATCCTGCACGGCTCCCGCTCCTACGTCCTCCAGGACGAGGACGGCCAGATCACCGAGCCGTACTCGATCTCCGCCGGGCTCGACTACCCCGGCATCGGCCCGGAGCACTCCTACCTCAAGGACACCGGACGCGGCGAATACCGCGCCGTCACCGACGACGCGGCCATGCAGGCGCTGCGGCTGCTGTCGCGGACCGAGGGCATCATCCCGGCCATCGAGAGCGCCCACGCGCTGGCGGGCGCGCTGGAGATCGGCCGCGAACTGGGCGAGGACGGGCTGATCCTGGTCAACCTGTCCGGGCGCGGCGACAAGGACATGGACACCGCCGCCCGCTACTTCGGGCTCTACGGGGCGCCCGCCGACGACACGGTGGAAGCCGACGACACCGACGCCACGGACACCGCGCTCGGCGCGCACCACGAGGGGAGCAAGTGATGGCGGGCAACGTCGGGCTGCTCGGCAGCACCCTGGCCGCGGCCAAGGAGGAGAACCGGGCCGCGCTGGTCGGATACCTGCCGGCCGGCTTCCCGACCGTGGACGGCGGCGTACGGGCCGTCACCGCGATGATCGAGGGCGGCTGCGACATCGTCGAGATCGGGCTGCCGCACAGCGACCCGGTCCTGGACGGGCCGGTCATCCAGACCGCCGACGACATCGCGCTGCGCGGCGGCGTCAAGATCAAGGACGTCATCCGCACGGTCGGCGAGGTGCACGCCGCGACCGGCGCGCCGGTGCTGTGCATGACGTACTGGAACCCGGTGGACGCGTACGGCGTGGAGCGCTTCGCCGCCGACCTGGCCGCGGCGGGCGGCGCCGGCTGCATCCTGCCCGACCTGCCGGTCGAGGAGTCCGGGGTGTGGCGCGCGGCGGCCGAAGAGCACGGTCTGGCCACCGTGTTCGTGGTCGCGCCGAGCAGCCGGGACGAACGCCTGGCGAAGATCACCGCGGCGGGCAGCGGATTCGTGTACGCGGCCTCGCTGATGGGCGTCACGGGCACCCGTGAGTCGGTCGGCCGCGAGGCGCAGGACCTGGTGCGGCGCACCCGCGCCACCACCGAACTGCCGGTCTGTGTCGGCCTCGGCGTCTCGAACGCCGAACAGGCCGCCGAGGTCGCGCAGTTCGCGGACGGCGTCATCGTCGGCTCGGCCTTCGTCAAGCGGCTGCTGGACGCCGGGGACGACCTGGCGGCCGGCCTCGCGGGCGTCCGCGAGCTGGCGGGGGAACTGGCGGCGGGCGTGCGCAAGCGCGGCTGACGCGCGTCCCTCGTTAGGACGAAGAACGCGGCGGAGGGGTGCGGCGGCGCCCCTCCGCTTCGTTGTTCAGGGGCGTGAGCCAGAACAATCAAGACAAAAAGAACAGCGCCCGTGAGCGGCTGCAGGCCCAGCGCGCGAAGGAGAAGCAGCGCGAGCGCCGCGGCCGGCAACTGAAGGTCGGGGGAGCGGTGGTGGCGGTACTGGCCGTGGCCGGTGGCATCGCCGTATGGGCGGCCTCCTCGGGCGACGACTCCGGCGGCAGCGGCAAGGTGGCCATGCCCAAGGGCGCGCAGGACAGCGACAAGCCCGCGGTGCCGGTCGGCAAGAAGGAGGCCCCGTCCACGCTCACCGTGTGGGAGGACTTCCGCTGCCCCGCGTGCGCCCAGTTCGAGAAGGGCTTCCGCGGCGCCATCCACGAACTGGAGGACGCCGGGCAGCTCAAGACCGACTACCACCTCGCGACGATCATCGACGGCAGCATGGGCGGCAAGGGGTCGGTCACCGCCGCCAACGCCGCGCTCTGCGCCCAGGACGCGGGCCGCTTCCGCGAATACCACGACGTGCTCTACGAGAACCAGCCGCCGGAGCAGCAGGACCGGTTCTCGGACAAGAAGTACCTGATCCAGCTGGCCGGGAAGGTGAACGGACTGGTCAGCGACACCTTCACCCAGTGCGTCGAAAAGGGCACGTACACGGACTTCGTCTACAAGTCCAACTCCGCCTTCACCAACACCGGCTACCGCGGCACCCCGACGGTCCTGCTGAACGGCAAGAACCTCGCGGAGGACAAGAACCTCACCCCCGACGGGCTGAAGCAGAAGGTCCGGGACGCGGCCAAGGACAAGAAGGCGGGCGGCGGCGCCACCGGGGACAAGCCGTCCGGACCGAAGGCCGCCGGATCGGAGCAGAGCGGCGGCGGCTCGGCGGGTGCTTCCGCGGGCTCCTCGGCGGGTTCCTCGGCGGGCAACGCGGCCGGGCACTCCGCGGGCGCGGGGACGGCTGCTGGGGCGGGGCATGGGGCCGGGACGGGGCACAGTGCCGGGGCCGGGCACTCGGGAGCCGGGCACACGGGGCGGGATGCGGACGGGAGTACGGGCGGCCGGGCGCCGGCTCCGTGAGGGGTGGGGGCGAGATGGCGGGGCCGTGACCGGCGGGGCCATGGCGGGCGGGGTCGTGACTGGCCCGTCCATGACGGGCGGGGTCGTGACCGGCGGGCCCGGTCCGGCGGCGGCTCCGGCAGATCGCGTGGCCGTCGGCGCAGCCGCTCCCGTGGTTGTTCCCGTGGCCGCTCCCGTGGTCGCTCCCATGACCGCTCCCATGACCGCTCCCACGGCCGTCCCCATAGCCATCCCCGTAACCGACCGTCGACAGTGACGGTCGTTACACAGCCGTAGCCGGGTGGGTTGTCGCCGCGCCCACCTGGCGCGGTAGCGTCATCCCTGCCATGGACCTCGCATTCATTCCCAGCCCCTCGACGGGTGTCGTACACCTCGGCCCGATCCCCCTGCGCGGCTACGCCTTCTGCATCATCATCGGCGTGTTCGTCGGCGTCTGGCTCGGCAACAAGCGCTGGATCCAGCGCGGCGGCCGCTCCGGGACGGTCGCGGACATCGCCGTGTGGGCCGTGCCCTTCGGGCTCGTCGGAGGCCGCCTCTACCACGTCATCACGACGTATGAGCCGTACTTCGGCAAGGGCGGCAACCCCCTCAACGCCTTCAAGGTCTGGGAGGGCGGCCTCGGCATCTGGGGCGCCGTCGCGCTCGGCGCGGTGGGCGCCTGGATCGGCTGCCGCCGCCGCGGCATCCCGCTGCCCGCGTACATGGACGCACTGGCGCCGGGCCTCGCCCTGGGGCAGGCGATCGGCCGCTGGGGCAACTGGTTCAACCAGGAGCTGTACGGCCGTGCCACCGACCTCCCGTGGGCGCTCAAGATCAGCGACGACCCGTCCGTCGGCCGGATCGGCGGCACCTACCACCCCACGTTCCTGTACGAGTCGCTGTGGTGCATCGGCGTCGCGCTGCTCGTCATCTGGGCCGACAAGCGCTTCAAGCTCGGACACGGACGGGCCTTCGCGCTGTACGTGGCGTCCTACTGCGCCGGCCGCGCCTGGATCGAGTACATGCGGGTCGACGAGGCCCACCACATCCTGGGCCTGCGCCTGAACGTGTGGACCGCGCTCATCGGCCTTGTGCTCTCCATCCTCTACATCGTCATCTCGGCGAAGAAGGTGCCGGGCCGCGAGGAGGTCGTCGAGCCGGGGGCCCAGGACGAGGTCACGGACGGCGCGGACAAGGACACCGAGGCCGCCGGGCGCGCCGGGGACAAGAGCCCCAAGAAGGCCGGAACTCCCGAGAAGGCCGGAGCCCCCAAGGCCGCGGGCAGCGGCAAGGAGAGCGTGGCCAACGGCGCCGCGAAGCTCACGAAGGACGCCGGATCCGGGAGCCCGGGCGGCGGAACCCGGAGCGGCAAGGAGTCCTGACCCCGGCGGCACGCCGCCCAGGCCCGACGGAGGCCGTCCTGACCCAGCGGGGCCGGGGCGGCCTCCGTCGCGTCCGGCGGGCTGACGGGGTGGCCGCTGCCGCGGGCGGAGGCCGGTGGTCCGTTCCGTACGGGGGCGGCGGGATGGCACCGCGCTTCTCTCTTCCCCCCCGCCCCCGGGGGCCCCGCCCCCCCCGCCCCACCACCCCCTTCCCGCCCCGGCTCCAGGCTTCCGGCTTCCGGCCCTGCTCCCGGCTCCCCGCTCCCGGGCCCTGCTCCCGGGCCCTGCTCCCGGGCCCTCGTCCCGGCCCCGATTCCCGGCTCGGTCCCGGCTTCCGGCCCCAGCCCCCAGCTTCCGGTTCCGGGCCCCAGCCCGGGGGCCTGGTTCCCGGCCCTAACCCCGGTTCCCGCCCCGGCCCCGGCTTCCGGTCCTGCTCCCAGCTCCCGACCCCCGCCCCCGAAGCCGCTTACAGCTTCCCGCCCCCACACCCCCACCCGCATTGCGGTTTCCCGCAGTCTTGTCTGCGGCTTTCCGTATTCCGCCGGTCCGCGTTCTGTGATCCGGCCCTCACCCGCAGCCATCGGCTCCGCAAAGCCGCAGGTCAGCGAGGTAAGTTCGGCCTTCCTTGCTAGCGCGAACGGGCAAGTGGCGCATAGCGTCGAGGTGTTGGAGGGGGAAGCGCCGGAGTCGGCCCACACCTCGTGAGAAGGGAACGGGTCCCTACATGTCCGTCATGGAAGCCATGGACGCTTCGGCGCCCACGCACATAGCCCACCGCGACAACCACACCCACCGCGACGTGAACGGCGGCTGGCTGCGCCCCGCCGTCTTCGGTGCGATGGACGGGCTGGTGTCGAACCTGGCTCTGATGACCGGTGTCGCCGGCGGCGCGGTCTCGCAGCAGACCATCATCATCACCGGCCTCGCGGGGCTGGCCGCCGGCGCCTTCTCGATGGCGGCCGGCGAGTACACCTCGGTGGCCTCCCAGCGCGAGCTGGTCCTCGCCGAGCTGGACGTGGAGCGGCGCGAGCTGCGCAAGCACCCCAAGGACGAGCTGGAGGAACTCGCGGCGCTGTACGAGTCGCGCGGGGTGGAGCCGAAGCTGGCCCGTGAGGTGGCCAAGCAGCTGTCCAAGGACCCCGAGCAGGCGCTGGAGATCCACGCCCGCGAGGAGCTGGGCATCGACCCGTCCGACCTGCCGTCGCCGATGGTCGCCGCCGTCTCGTCCTTCGGGTCGTTCGCGCTGGGCGCGCTGCTGCCGGTGCTGCCGTACCTGCTGGGCGCCTCCCAGCTGTGGCCCGCGGTGCTGCTGGCGCTGGTGGGGCTGTTCGGCTGCGGGGCGGTCGTGGCCCGTGTGACGGCGCGGTCCTGGTGGTTCAGCGGGCTGCGGCAGCTGGCCCTCGGCGGCGCCGCGGCGGGTGTGACGTACGTCCTGGGCGCATTGTTCGGTACGGCCGTAGGGTGACGCCGCGTGCGGCGCTATGCGGGCGTGCGCATAATTACCGCGTTACTTGGCGGTTTCGTTTCGCTGAGGGCCGGGCATAAGGCCCAAGCGTTGCGGGCAATGTCGCCTGCTCGAAAACGACGCTCACGATGCCGGCGGAGGCCGATCCGTCCGCCCGCGTCCTCGGTCCACCGCCACCAGTGGTGTCCGCATGCTGGAAGGCTCCATCCGCTTTTCGAGAAGCGAGCCATCCTGTAACCTGCACGAAATTTCGCGGAGGGCCAACGTCGTCCCTCGGCACATGACATGCCACGACGACGTTGGGAGAGCCGATGCGTTCCGCGTCCACGCACTCCGCGACCACCGGCAGCGCCGGCGCCGCCTGGTCGCCCTTGGACGGGCGTCCCGCCCCGCAGGGAATGTACGACCCCCGCAACGAACACGACGCCTGCGGCGTCGGCTTCGTGGCGACCCTGACCGGTGAGGCCGACCACGCGCTGGTCGAGCAGGCCCTCACCGTCCTGCGCAACCTGGAACACCGCGGCGCGACCGGCTCCGAGCCCGACTCCGGTGACGGTGCCGGCATCCTCCTCCAGGTCCCGGACGCCTTCCTGCGCGAGAGCGTCACCTTCGCGCTCCCCGAGGCCGGCGCGTACGCCGTCGGCATCGCCTTCCTGCCCTCCGTGGCCGAGGACGCCGCGGCCGCCGTCTCGCGGATCGAGACGATCGCGTCCGAAGAGAGGCTGGACGTCCTCGGCTGGCGGGTCGTCCCGGTCGCCCCGCAGCTGCTCGGCAACGGCGCCCGCGCCACGATGCCCGCGTTCTCCCAGCTGTTCGTCGCCGACAAGCAGGGCAAGGACACCGGCCTGGCGCTGGACCGCAAGGCGTTCGTGCTGCGCAAGCGCGCCGAGCGCGAGGCGGGGGTCTACTTCCCCTCGCTGTCCGCGCGCACGATCGTCTACAAGGGCATGCTGACCACCGGGCAGCTGGAGCCGTTCTTCCCGGACCTGTCCGACCGCCGCTTCGCGACGGCCATCGCGCTGGTCCACTCGCGGTTCTCCACCAACACCTTCCCGAGCTGGCCGCTGGCCCACCCGTACCGCTTCGTCGCCCACAACGGTGAGATCAACACCGTCCAGGGCAACCGCAACTGGATGCGGGCCCGCGAGTCGCAGCTGGCCAGCAAGCTCTTCGCGGACGCCACCGGCAACACCGACAACCTGGAGCGCCTGTTCCCGGTCTGCACCCCGGACGCCTCCGACTCGGCCTCCTTCGACGAGGTCCTGGAGCTGCTGCACCTCGGCGGCCGTTCGCTGCCGCACTCGGTGCTGATGATGGTCCCGGAGGCGTGGGAGAACAGCACCTCCATGGACCCGGCGCGGCGGGCCTTCTACCAGTACCACTCCACGATGATGGAGCCCTGGGACGGCCCGGCCTGCGTCACCTTCACCGACGGCACCCAGGTCGGCGCGGTCCTGGACCGCAACGGCCTGCGCCCGGGCCGCTACTGGGTCACCGACGACGGCCTGGTGGTGCTCTCCTCCGAGGTCGGCGTCCTGGACATCGACCCGGCCAAGGTCGTCCGCAAGGGCCGCCTGCAGCCCGGCCGGATGTTCCTGGTGGACACCGCCGAGCACCGCATCATCGAGGACGACGAGATCAAGGCGCAGCTCGCCGCCGAGCACCCGTACCAGGAATGGCTGGACGCGGGCCTGATCGAGCTGGCCGACCTGCCCGAGCGCGAGCACATCGTGCACACCCACGCCTCGGTCACCCGCCGCCAGCAGACCTTCGGCTACACGGAGGAGGAGCTGCGCGTCATCCTGGCGCCGATGGCCAAGGCCGGCGCCGAGCCGATCGGCTCCATGGGCACGGACTCGCCGATCGCCGCCCTCTCCGAGCGCCCGCGGCTGCTGTTCGACTACTTCACCCAGCTGTTCGCGCAGGTCACCAACCCGCCGCTGGACGCCATCCGCGAGGAGCTGGTCACCTCGCTGATCTCCTCGCTGGGCCCGCAGGGCAACCTGCTGGAGCCGAGCGCGGCCTCCTGCCGCAGCGTCACGCTGCCCTTCCCGGTGATCGACAACGATGAGCTGGCCAAGCTCATCCACATCAACGCCGACGGCGACATGCCGGGCATGAAGGCGGTCACCCTCTCCGGCCTGTACCGGGTCTCCGGCGGTGGCGAGGCACTGGCCGCCCGGATCGCCCGGATCTGCGCCGAGGCCGACGCCGCCATCGAGGACGGCGCCCGCCTGATCGTGCTCTCCGACCGCCATTCGGACGCCGAGCACGCGCCCATCCCGTCCCTGCTGCTGACCGCCGCGGTGCACCACCACCTGATCGGCACCAAGCAGCGCACCCAGGTCGGCCTGCTCGTCGAGGCCGGTGACGTGCGCGAGGTGCACCACGTCGCGCTGCTCATCGGGTACGGGGCCGCCGCCGTCAACCCGTACCTGGCCATGGAGTCCGTCGAGGACCTGGTCCGGGCCGGTACGTTCCTGCCGAAGGACACCGACCCCGAGGCCGCGATCAGGAACCTGATCAAGGCGCTCGGCAAGGGCGTCCTGAAGGTGATGTCCAAGATGGGCATCTCCACCGTGGCCTCCTACCGGGGCGCCCAGGTCTTCGAGGCCGTCGGCCTGGACCAGTCCTTCGTGGACGCCTACTTCCACGGCACCACCACGAAGATCGGCGGCGCCGGCATCGACGTGATCGCCGAGGAGGTCGCCGCCCGGCACGCCAAGGCGTACCCGGCCACCGGCATCGCCCCGGCGCACCGCGCGCTGGACATCGGCGGCGAGTACCAGTGGCGCCGCGAGGGCGAGCCGCACCTGTTCGACCCGGACACGGTCTTCCGCCTCCAGCACTCCACCCGCTCGCGCCGGTACGACATCTTCAAGCAGTACACCGACCGGGTGAACGAGCAGTCCGAGCGTCTGATGACGCTGCGCGGCCTGTTCTCGTTCAAGTCCGACCGCCCGGCGGTGCCGCTGGAGGAGGTCGAGCCCGCCTCGGAGATCGTCAAGCGCTTCTCCACCGGCGCCATGTCGTACGGCTCCATCTCCAAGGAGGCGCACGAGACCCTCGCCATCGCCATGAACCAGTTGGGCGGCAAGTCCAACACCGGTGAGGGCGGCGAGGACCCGGAGCGCCTGTACGACCCGGCGCGCCGCTCCGCGATCAAGCAGGTGGCCTCCGGCCGGTTCGGCGTGACCAGCGAGTACCTGGTCAATTCCGATGACATCCAGATCAAGATGGCGCAGGGCGCCAAGCCCGGCGAGGGCGGCCAGCTGCCCGGCCACAAGGTGTACCCGTGGGTGGCCAAGACCCGGCACTCGACGCCCGGCGTCGGCCTGATCTCCCCGCCGCCGCACCACGACATCTACTCCATCGAGGACCTCGCCCAGCTCATCCACGACCTGAAGAACGCCAACCCGCAGGCCCGCATCCACGTGAAGCTGGTCTCCGAGGTCGGCGTCGGCACGGTCGCCGCGGGCGTCTCCAAGGCGCACGCGGACGTGGTCCTCATCTCCGGCCACGACGGCGGTACGGGCGCCTCCCCGCTGACCTCCCTGAAGCACGCGGGCGGCCCCTGGGAGCTGGGCCTGGCCGAGACGCAGCAGACGCTGCTGCTCAACGGGCTGCGCGACCGGATCGTGGTGCAGACCGACGGCCAGCTCAAGACCGGCCGCGACGTGGTCATCGCCGCCCTGCTGGGCGCCGAGGAGTACGGCTTCGCGACCGCGCCGCTGGTGGTCTCCGGCTGCGTCATGATGCGGGTGTGCCACCTGGACACCTGCCCGGTCGGCATCGCCACCCAGAACCCGACGCTGCGCGAGCGCTTCAGCGGCAAGGCCGAGTACGTCGTCAACTTCTTCGAGTTCATCGCCGAGGAGGTCCGCGAGCTGCTGGCCGAGCTGGGCTTCCGCTCGCTGGACGAGGCGATCGGCCACGCCGACCTGCTCGACACCAGCCGCGCCGTGCACCACTGGAAGGCGCAGGGCCTGGACCTGGCCCCGCTGCTGCACGTGCCCGAGCTGCCCGAGGGCGCCGTCCGCCACCAGATCGCCGCCCAGGACCACGGCCTGGAGAAGGCGCTCGACAACGAGCTGATCAAGCTGGCCGCCGACGCGCTGTCCGCGGACACCGCCGAGGCCGCGCAGCCCGTACGGGCCCAGGTGGCGATCCGCAACATCAACCGGACCGTCGGCACCATGCTCGGCCACGAGGTGACCAAGAAGTTCGGCGGCGCGGGCCTGCCCGACGACACCATCGACATCACCTTCACCGGCTCGGCCGGCCAGTCCTTCGGCGCGTTCCTGCCGCGCGGCATCACGCTGCGCCTGGAGGGCGACGCCAACGACTACGTCGGCAAGGGCCTGTCGGGCGGCCGGATCGTGGTCCGCCCGGACCGCGGCGCCGACCACCTCGCGGAGTACTCGACCATCGCGGGCAACACCCTCGCCTACGGCGCCACCGGCGGCGAGCTGTTCCTGCGCGGCCGGGTCGGCGAGCGGTTCTGCGTCCGCAACTCCGGCGCCACGGTGGTCTCCGAGGGCGTCGGCGACCACGGCTGCGAGTACATGACCGGCGGCCACGCCGTCGTCCTGGGCGAGACCGGGCGCAACTTCGCGGCCGGCATGTCCGGCGGCATCGCGTACGTCATCGACCTGGACCCGGCCAACGTCAACCGTGAGCTGACCGCCGCCGTGACCACCGAGCTGGACGCCGCCGACCGCGCGTGGCTGCACGACGTCGTGCGCCGCCACCAGGAGGAGACCGGCTCCACCGTCGCCGAGAAGCTGCTCGCCGACTGGGACGCCGCGCTGACCCGCTTCAGCAAGGTCATTCCGGCCACCTACCAGGCAGTGCTCGCCGCCAAGGACGCCGCCGAGCGAGCCGGGCTCTCCGAGTCCGAGACCCACGAGAAGATGATGGAGGCGGCGATCAATGGCTGACCCCAAGGGCTTCCTGACCACCGGCCGCGAGGTCGCCAAGACCCGGCCCGTCGCCGAGCGCGTCAAGGACTGGAACGAGGTCTACGTCCCCGGTTCGCTGCTGCCGATCATCAGCAAGCAGGCCGGGCGCTGCATGGACTGCGGCATCCCCTTCTGCCACAACGGCTGTCCGCTGGGCAACCTCATCCCCGAGTGGAACGACTACGCCTACCGCGAGGACTGGACGGCCGCCAGCGAGCGGCTGCACGCGACCAACAACTTCCCGGAGTTCACCGGTCGCCTGTGCCCCGCCCCGTGCGAGTCGGCGTGTGTGCTGGGCATCAACCAGCCGCCGGTGACCATCAAGAACGTCGAGGTCACCATCATCGACAAGGCGTGGGACAACGGGGACGTCACCCCGCAGCCCCCGGAGCGGCTGTCCGGCAAGACGGTCGCCGTCATCGGCTCGGGTCCGGCGGGCCTGGCCGCCGCCCAGCAGCTGACCCGGGCGGGCCACACCGTCGCCGTCTACGAGCGCGCGGACCGTATCGGCGGCCTCCTCCGCTACGGCATCCCCGAGTTCAAGATGGAAAAGCGCCACATCAACCGCCGCATCGAGCAGATGCGGGCGGAAGGCACCAAGTTCCGTACGGAGGTGGAGATCGGCCGGGACATCGACGCCGCCAAGCTGCGCAAGCGCTACGACGCCGTCGTGATCGCCGCCGGCGCCACCACCTCCCGCGACCTGAAGGTCCCCGGCCGCGAGCTGAACGGCATCCACTTCGCGATGGAGTACCTGCCGCTCGCCAACAAGGTGCAGGAGGGCGACCTGACGGTCTCCCCGATCACCGCCGAGGGCAAGCACGTCGTGGTCATCGGCGGCGGCGACACCGGCGCGGACTGCGTCGGCACGGCACACCGCCAGGGCGCGAAGTCCGTCACCCAGCTGGAGATCATGGGCAGGCCCGGCGACGAGCGGAACCCGAACCAGCCGTGGCCGACCTTCCCGATGCTCTACAAGGTCACCTCCGCGCACGAGGAGGGCGGCGAGCGGCTGTACTCCGTCTCCACCACCCACTTCGAGGGCGACGAGGACGGCAACGTCCAGTGGCTGCACCTGGTCGAGGTGGAGTTCAAGGACGGCCGTCCGGAGCCGAAGCCGGGCACCGAGCGGAAGATCCCCGCGCAGCTGGTCACCCTGGCCATGGGCTTCACCGGCACCGACCAGGAGAACGGCCTGGTCGAGCAGTTCGGCCTGGAGCTGGACGCACGCGGCAACATCGCCCGCGACGCGGACTTCGCCACCAACGTCCCCGGCGTGTACGTTGCCGGTGACGCGGGCCGCGGCCAGTCGCTGATCGTCTGGGCCATCGCCGAGGGCCGCTCCGCGGCGCGCGGCGTGGACCGCTACCTCGCGGGCGCCAGCGCGCTGCCCGCCCCCATCAAGCCGACGGACCGCGCACTGACCGTGTAGCGGCCCCGGCCTCCAGATGTCCCGCACAACGACGTGCGGAACACCGCGGCGCCTGTCCCCCTCCCCGACCGGAGCGCAGGCGCCGCACTCTTTTCCCCGGCCGCACTCCTTCTCCCGACCGGGCGCTACTCGCCCACCTGCGTGATCCGGTCGTCGCCCAGCCGCGCCTGCACGTCCTGGAGGAGGATCTTCAGCAACCCGGCGAGCTGCTCCTGCTGGTCCGGGGTCAGACAGCAGACCAGTTCCGTCTCCCGGTGCAGCACCTGGTCCACGGTCCGCTCGACGAGTTCATGACCCGCCGGGGTCAGTTCCACCCATACCGTACGAGGGCGGCCCTCGCCCGCGCGGCGCACCACCAGCCCCTCCCGCTCCGCGCGCGCGACGCGCTGGGAGATCGCGCCGGCCGTCACCATGGAGCGCGCCGCCAGGTCGCGGGTGCTGAGGGTGTACGGCTCACCGGCCCGGCGCAACACGCTGAGCAGGTCGAGGGTGGCGGTGTCCACCCCGGCGCGGGCCAGCACCCGGCGCCGGTCGTCGCCGAGCAGCTTCGCCAGCTGCCAGACGGGCGTGACGATCCCGATGGCCGAGACGGGGGTCCCGGGGCGCTCGCGTTCCCAGGCGTCGGCGATCTCCTGGACGGGGTACGGGGTGTCCGCACTTGCCATGGGCCCTCCTGGTGGTGTTACGTTCAGACCTAAATTTAGACCTGAATGAATGACGTCGGGAGCTACCTTATGTCACGCACCATCCTGGTCACCGGCGGCGCCACCGGCATCGGCCTGGCCGTCGCCCGCCACTTCGCCGCGCAGGGCGACGCGGTCACCGTCACCGGCCGCCGCCCCGCGCCCCTGGAGAAGGCCGCCGAGGAGACCGGCGCCCGCGCGGTCGTCTGCGACCACACCGACCCCGCCGCGCTGGACCGCCTGCTCGCCGAACTGCCCGCCTCGATCAACGTCCTGGTCAACAACGCCGGCGGCAACACCGACCTGGACGACGCGCCGGGCGACGACCTGGCCTCGTACGCCCGCGCCTTCCGCGCCAATCTCGACGCCAACCTGCTCACCGCCGCCCTCACCACCAAGGCCGTCGAGGCCCGGCTCGCCCCCGGCGGCGCCGTGGTGCACATCGGCTCGATCGCCGCGGACCGGGGCGCCGGCTCCCTGGGCGCGTACGGCGCGGCCAAGGCCGGGCTGACCACCTGGAACCTCGACCTGGCGAACACGCTCGGCCCGCGCGGCATCACCGCCAACGTCGTCTCGCCCGGCTACATCGAGGACACCGAGTTCTTCCGGGACCACCTCGCCGACGAGCGGCGCACCCAGCTGATCGCGCAGACCGCGACCGGCCGCGCGGGCCGTCCGGAGGACATCGCGGCGACGGTGGCGTTCCTGGCGTCCGAGGGGGCGCGGCACATCACGGGACAGGTGATCGGCGTCAACGGAGGGGCGTACATGAGCCGTTGACCGAGTGGGGCGGGCCGGGGAGCCGTTCCCGCGCGCTCCTCCCTCGCCCCTCCCTCTCTCCTTCCTCTCTCCTTCCGCTGCGGGCCCTCTACGAGTCCTCGACGAGGCGGGCCGGGAAGCCGCCCTTGGCGATCGGCCCCCACCGCAACGGCGTCACCCGGATCAGCGACTTGCCCTGCGTGAGCATCGCGGCACGGTATTCGTGCCAGTCCGGGTGCTCGCCCGCGATGTTGCGGTAGTACTCGACCAGCGGCTCGACCGAGTCCGGCGCGTCCAGGATCTCCGCCTCGCCGTCGACCTGCACCCAGGGGCCGTTCCACTCGTCCGACAGGACGAGCACGCTCACCGACGGGCTCCGGCGCGCGTTGCGCACCTTGGCCCGCTCCGGGTACGTGGCCATCACCAGGCGCCCGGAGTCGTCCACGCCGCAGGTCAGCGGGGACGCCTGCGGGGTGCCGTCGGAGCGGCGGGTGAGCAGGACCGCGCGGTGCCGGGAGCGGACGAAGTCCAGCAGGCCGTCGAGATCCACGCGGGTGTTGGTGGCGATGGAAGGGCTCATACGGGCGAGCCTAGGCGGTGGAGTGCGCTCCAAGGAGGGTGTGACATTCCTGGGGGCGGCGGTTCGTGCCGTCCACGCTATTGACTAAAAGTCAGCGTGGCACGACGCTGCTGGGCAGCCGTCGTAGCCGCACCCCGGGAGGACCGGTGGGTACAGGTATAGGCACAGGCACGGGAACGGGAACGGGAACGGGTGCCGGCAAAGGTTCCGGTTCCGATACAGGTACGGACGCACAAGCCGGCGCGGGTCCGGACTCCGCTGCCCTGCGCGAACTGGCCGAAGCGCTCGGCGCACCGCCGCCGCCCGGCCTCGCCGCCGCCGCGCCCGAAGGACTCGCCCTCCTGGCGCGCGCGGTGCGCGCCCGCCGCGAGAGCCACGCCGCCGGCCTCAACGACGCGGCCGAAGCGGCCTTGCAGTTGGTGCCCGCCCTCGCTCGCGGCCCCGTACGCCGCATTCTCTTCCGCTGACCTGAGGAATGACCTGAGGGCTGATCCGCCGACCGATCCACCGACTGATCCACCGACTGATCCACCGACTGATCCACCGACTGATCCACCGACTGATCCACCGACTGATCCATCGGCTGGTCCGTCGACTGACCCATCGACCCTGCCGATCCCGCTGACCCCGCCGACCGGACGGTGACCCCCATGGACACGCTCAGCAACCGCGCCGAGGCGCAGAAGATCGCCCAGTTGCTCGACGTCCTGCCGGAACAGCTGGACTTCCTGCACGGGCTGCCCGCCGAGGACGTGCGGCAGCTCCGCGCCCGTACCGTCGACGCGCTCCACGACGACGTGCCGGACATGCTCGACCGCATCGCCGCCGCCACCAAGCTCGTCCCGGCCGGGGTCGCCGCCGCCATCTCGCAGAAGGCCCTCGGGCCGCGACTCGCCGCCTCCGTGGCCGGACGGCTGGAACCGGCGCGCGCCGCCGACATCATCGAGAAGCTGCCGGTCGCCTTCACCGCCGAGTCCTGCGGCCACCTCGACCCCCGCCGCATCGCCGCGATAGTCGACCGGCTGGACGAGGACCTGGTGGTCCGTATCGCCGTCGCCCTCGCCGAGCGCGGCGACCACCTGACGATGGGCCGTTTCGTCGGCCACCTGCGCGAGGGCGCCCTGCGGCGCATACTCCAGCTCATCGACGACGATGTGGTGCTGCGCGTCGGATTCTTCATCGACATGCCCGAACGCCTCGACGCCATCCTGGAACTGATGGGGGAGGAGCGGCTGACCTCGGTGGTGGCCACGGCCGGTGACGGGCTCTGGCCCGAGGCGCTGGCCGTGGCCGGGCTGGCCGGGCCCGAGCGGCGCGCCCGGATGGCGGCGCTGGCCGCCCGCCAGGACCCCGTACGGCTGGACGGGCTGGTGCGCACCGCACACGAACAGGGCCTGTGGGAGGCGCTGTTGCCGCTGGTGGCGCTGCTGTCCGAGGAGGACCGGCGCGCGGTGGCCGCGCTGCCGTCGCTGCGTGACGCCCAGGTGCTCGGCGGGGTGGTGCGGGCGGTGGTGGCGACCGGGCTGTGGGCGGAATTCCTGCCCCTGGTGAGCGTGTTGCCGCCGGAGTCGCGCAAGGCGGTGGCGGACGCGGCGGGGGAGTTGCCGGACGCGGAGCTGGACGCGATGGTGCTGGACGTGGAGAAGCGCGACCTGTGGGGCGCGGTGCTGCCCCTGGTGGAGTTGATGGACGACCCCGCCAAGGAGCGGGTGTTCGCGCTGCCGTCCTTCCAGGAGCGGGGGCGGCAGGGGTAACGGGGGCGGCGGTCGGCGGACGTTCGCCGTCGGCCCAATTCGCCCCGGGCGCAAAGCGGGTGACCCGTGAAGGGCCGCCCGTTAGCGTCCCGATCATGGATGCCTCTTCGGACACCACACCCACCACAACCACTGCCGCGCCCGCCCCCGCCGCTCCCGGCCGGATGGCCCCCGGCATCTGGCACGTGCCGTTCCCGGTCGGACACGTCTACCTCGTACGGCTTTCCGACGGCGGGTTCGCGGCCGTCGACACCGGCGTGCCGGGCTCGGCCCCCGCCGTCCTGGACGCGCTGGCCGCCATCGGCGGCCGGCCGGACGCGCTGCGGCAGATCGTGATCACCCACTTCCACATCGACCACATGGGCTCCGCCGCCGATCTGGTGGCCGCCACCGGCGCCCGGGTCCTGGCGGGCGCGGCGGACGCCCCGTACATCCGCGGCACCGCCACCGAGCCGACGCCGCTCCTCACCGCCAAGGAGCGGGCCCTGCACGAACAGGCCCTGGCGGGGCTCGCCGCGGCGGGCACGCCGCCGCTCCGGCACGTCCGGGTGGACACCGAACTCCACGACGGCGACACCCTCGACGGCTGGCCGGAGGGGACCCGCGTCCTGCACGTCCCGGGTCACACGCCGGGCAGCATCGTCCTCCACCTGCCCGCCGCCGGCGTGCTGTTCACCGGCGACACCATGGGCCTGGGGCCGGACGGCCGCCTCGTCCTCGGCCCGTTCAACGTCGACCGGGACGAGGCCGTCGCCTCCTTCCGGCGGCTCGCGGCGCTGCCCGGCGTGGACACCCTGTGCGTCTCGCACGGCGAACCGCTCCGCACCGGCGCGGCGCGCGCCCTCCAGGAGGCCGCGCCGGAGACCGACTGGCTGTGAGGCGGGTGACCTGACCCGCGCGAACGGGCACGGGCGGCGGGCCGGATTCCCGGCCGTCCGTGCCCGTCGCGTACGGGCAGAATGTCGCGTACGGGAGAACAGGCCGGCGCGCCGCCCGACCGCGGTGCCGGAGGTGACAGAAAGGTTCCGTCATGCAGCTGCACACCCACGAGTGGGGGACCGGTGACCGGCTCGCGGTGCTGGTCCACGGCATCATGTCGGACCACCGCACCTGGCGCCGGGTGGGCCCGGCGCTGGCCGACCGCGGTTACCGGGTCATCGCCGTCGACCTGCGCGGCCACGGCGCGAGCCCGCGCGGCCCCTACAGTGACGCGCTGTTCGCCGACGACCTGGTGGAGACCCTGCCCGCGGGCGCGGAACTGGCGCTGGGGCACTCCCTCGGCGCGTTGGCGCTGTCGCTGGCCGTGGAACGGCTGCGCCCGAAGCGCGCGGTCTACTCGGACCCGGCCTGGACCCGCGGCAACACGCAGCTGCCGATGGATCCC
The DNA here is from genome assembly GCF_008634025.1 of Streptomyces albofaciens JCM 4342. Classification (NCBI taxonomy): domain Bacteria; kingdom Bacillati; phylum Actinomycetota; class Actinomycetes; order Kitasatosporales; family Streptomycetaceae; genus Streptomyces; species Streptomyces albofaciens. Next base: position 2,534,467 of record NZ_PDCM01000001.1, read on the forward strand.
GCGCTGTTCGCGGAGTTCAAGCGCGCCACCCCGCAGATGGTGCGCAGCTTCAACCCGTGCTGGGAGGAAGCCGACGTACAGCTGGAACTGGCGACGATCGACGCCTGGGACGAGGCCAGCGCGTACGCCCTGTCCGGCAGCCACCGCGAAGAGCGCATACCGGAGCGGGCGGTCGTGCCCTCCCTGGTGCAGGTGGCGGGGGAGGGCTTCCTCTTCACGGAGGCGGACAAGGAGCGGGTGGTGGCGCGCGGCTTCGAGGTGCGCACGGTCGAGGGCGCCGGGCACGTCATCCACCGGGACGACTTCGACGGCTTCATGAAGTCGCTGGAGGGCTGGATCTAGTCGTGGGAGGGCCGGAACCGGTGGAAGTCGCCCGGCCCGGAGCGCGCTTGCCGGAATTGATGCCGAATGTTCAAAGTTGTACCACTGGTCGTCCGGCCACCCGCGGTGCGGGGCGCGGGTGTGCCGCCGGGGTGTTTTGCCGCGCTCGACGGCGGCTGATTAGGGTGTGGTCCGTGGTAGTAGCAACCACCCGCTCCCGGCCTGCGGACCGGCGTCCCGAATCCCCCTGAGGCAGCACGACGATGACCGAACCGGCGATTGCGGCCCGAGGCCCTGCCGCCGCGCCGGAGCGCCCCGGGCCGGCCCTTCCGCCGCCCGCGCGGCGGTTCACCGAGGACCGCATCACCAGCCTCGTCCTGACCTACCGTCAGCCGCTGTTACGGTACGTCACCGGCCTGCTGCCCGCCGACCCGCAGCGCGCGGAGGACGTCGTCCAGGAAACGCTGCTGCGCGCCTGGCAGGAAAGCGACATCTCGCGCGTCCGGGACACCCGGCGCGAGGCCGGATGGGAACCGGGACTGCCCTGGCTGTTCAGGGTCGCCCGCAACGTCGTGATCGACTGGAGCCGGCGCGACAGCTCCCGGCCGGTCGTGCCGACCGGGCTGCCGCCGGAGACGGCCGGCCCCGCGGACGAGATCGCGCACGTCGTGGAGCGGACGCACGTCGTCGAGTTGCTCGCCCAACTGTCCCGCCCCCATCGAGAGGTTCTGGTGTACACATACCTGCTCGGCTGTTCCGGCCCCGACACGGCGCACGCGCTGGGCATACCGCCCGGCACGGTGAAGTCCCGGCTGCACCACGCCATGCACCACCTGCGGCGGGCGGCCGCGCCCGAGGCCGGGGAGCGCGGATGAGCGGCGTCGGCCACCCGGCGCCGCCGGGCCCGGCGGCGGCGCACGCACCGCTGCCGCTGGCCCTCGGCATGCCGGACCGCAACTCCTGGCTGATCCTCATCGGCTTCCTCGTCGCGCTCGTCCTGATCCTCTGGCTCATCGGCCGTGCCGTGCGCAAACAGGGCGGCTTCCGCCGCGCCTGCCGCCGGATCGCCTGGGAGGTCCGGATGACCGCGCGCGCGTTCACCGCGCCGCTGCGCGCCTACCGGCGCCACCGGCGCTGCGCCCGCACGCTCGCCGCGTACTTCGCCGACCCGGCCGCCTACGCCACCTCGCGCGCCGCGCTGGACCGCGCGGACGCGGACGCGGGCGACGGCTGCTACGCACCGGCCGTCCAGCTCGCGCAGACCCGCGACCGGGTGCGCGTCGTCGTGGCGGGCCGCGACCCGGCCGGTGCCGCCGGGCCGGCCCTGCCCTGGACGGACGCGTCGGGCGAGCCGGGGGAGTGGACCTGGTCCGCACCGGCCGACGCGGTACGGGGCCCCGCCGGCCACGGCCGGGCCGTACGGCTGCCGCTCGTGCTGGGCGTGGACCGCAGGACGCCGGGCGTGGTGCTCGTCGACTGGCTGCGCGGTCCCGCGGCGCTGGGCGTCGAGGGCGACCCCCAGGTGTCCCGCAGCGTGCTCCAGGCGCTGGCCGCGCAGGTGGACCGGATGCCCGACGGGCCGCCCGTCCTGATCACCGCGGGCGTCCACCCGCGCTTCCCGGGCCGTCCGCTGGACGACGTGCTCGCGGAACTCGCCGCCGGAATCCCCGGCCAGAGGCCGGAAGCGCAGGGGCCGGACGCTCAGGATCCGGACGCGACGGCGGTGCCGGTGGTGGTCTGCTGGGCGCCCGCACCCGAACAGGCGGCACGGCTCGCGGACCTGTGCGCACGGGGCCGCGCCCGCGCCCTCGTCGGCGGCCGGCTGCCCGGCGCCTGCTGGGTCCTGCACGCCGAGCCGGACGGGCGGCTGCTCGGCCCCGGGCCGCGGGTGGACGTGGAGTCGCCCGCGCTCGGCCCGGCCGTGGCCCGCGCGGTACGGCGGCGGCAGCCCGCGCCGTACTGCGTGCTGCCGGGGGCCGGTATGGCTACGGGTCCGGGGACAGACACTGGTACGGGGGCAACTGGGCCTGTACCCGCGCAGGCGGACCTGCGCAAGCCGGCGCCCGCACCCGAGCCGGAGCCCGCCCCCGTACGGCAGGCACAGCCCGCGCCGGACCTGCGGAAACCGGAACCCGCCCCGGACTCCACCGGTCCTCAGTCCTCCCCGGACTTCGCCGGTCCTCAGTCCTCCCTGGACTCCACCGGTCCTCAGTCCTCCCCGGACTTCGCCGAGCCCGTACGGGAACCGGCAGCCGCCGTACGCCCGCCCGAGCCGGAGACCGGCCCCACCGCGCCCCCGCAGGCAGCCCGTAGGGACGGCGCGCCGCGCGAATCCGCGGCACTGAGCGCCGACTTCGCCGAGCCCGAACCCGAGCCGGGCATGGGCACGGGCACCTCCGCACCGGCCCCGGCCCAGTCCCCGGCCCCTGCGCAGCCCTCAACCACGCCCGCCCACCGCCCGGCCGAAGCCTCCCCGGCGCCCGCCTCCGGCACCGCGTCCGCCTCCGGCACCGCGCCCGCCCCCGGCGCCGACTTCGCGGAGCCGGACTTCGCGGAACCGGACCTGGCCGAGCCCGGGTCCGCCGCCGCGCCGCCCGGCCTGGCCGGGGTGTCCGCCGCGGGCACCTCCGAAGCCGACTCCGACCCCGCCCCCGGCGATCCCCAGGAACGGACTCCCCGAACCCCGTGAGACTCTTCGTCACCCTCGCTCCGGCCGCCCCGGAAGCCTCCGCTCCGGCCCGGCCCGGCTCCCCGCACGCCGCCCCGGAGCGGCGCGACCTGGTCCTGCACACCCCGGGCTCGACCACCGTCGGCGCCCTGGCCGCGCGCCTGGCCGGCCAGGACGCGACCGAGGACGCGCCGCCCGCGCTCTACCTCGGCGACCGTGAACTGCCCGCCAACCTGCCGATATCCGCCACCGGCATACGCGACGGCGCCACGCTCGGCCTCGGTGGCCCCGTACCGCCCGACCCGGACGGCGGCTACGGGCCCGAGCGCGCCGAGCTGCCGCCGCCGTCCCGCTCCGCCGACGGCGAGCGGCTGCCCCGCGCGCCCCGCGTGGAACTCCAGCTGATCGGCGGGCGCGGCGCCGGCCGCGTCTGGCCGCTGGACGTCGGTACGCACACCGTCGGCCCGGCGGCGGGCAGTTCCGTACGTCTGACCGGCCGTGACGTGCCGGCGGCGGGCGTGCGCGTCACGGTGCGCGCGGACGGCACGGTGCTGCTCGACGCGGGCCCGGCGGCCCGCAGGCCCGCGAGCCGTACGGGCGCGGACGGCGGCACCGGCGCCACGCCCGGCCACCGCACCGACGTGTGCCTGTCCGTGCCCGAACCGCCGCCCGCCCGGCCCCGCGCCGACGCGACCCCGCTGCCGCCCCCGCCGCCGCCCGAACTGCCCGACCCGTACGCCGACACCCACGAGCCGCTTCCCGAGGGCTGGGTGGAATGGCCGCTCGGCGGTGAACTGCGGCTGGGCGAATACCTGCTGCGGGTGGCCGAGCCGACCGAGGCGGACGCCGCCGTGGCCACCTCCGAGGACGGCGCCTACCTGGACTTCAACCGGCCGCCGCGGATCGTGCCGCCGCTGGTGCCGGAACGGTTCACCCTGCCCTCGCCGCCGGTGCCGCCGCCCCGGCGCACCATCCCGCTGCTGGTGGTCGTCGCGCCGATGTTCATGGGCGTCGGCATGGTCGTCTTCCTGCACTCGTACTTCTACCTGATGTTCGCGTTCTTCAGCCCGGTGCTCGCCATCGGCAACTGGATCAGCTCCAAGCGCAGCGGCTGGCGCGACTTCCTGACCTCGGTCGCCAACTACCGCGCCCGGCGCACCTCGCTGGAGGAGGACGTCAAGGGCATGGTCGAGCGCGAGCGCGGCCTGCGGGTCGCCGCCGGGCCCGACCCGGCCGCCGCCGGCATGTGGGCCGTCGGCCCCGGCGCCCGGCTGTGGGAGCGCCGCCGCGGCCACCCGGACCACCTGCTGCTGCGCGTCGGCACGGTCCGCCAGGCGTCGCTGCTGACGATCGAGGACGCCTCCCGCGAGGACAACCACCGCTCCGTCAACTGGCAGATACCGGACATGCCGATCGGCGTGGACCTGTGCGGGGACGGCGTCGTCGGCATCTCCGGCGAGACCGACGCGGCCCGCGCGCTGGCCCGCTGGACCGTGGCGCAGGCCGCGATCCTGCACAGCCCGCGCGACGTACGGATCACCGTGCTCACCGACGCGGCGGGCGCGCAGGCCTGGGAGTGGGTGCGCTGGCTGCCGCACGCCCGCCCCGGCGAGGGCGGCGTCGCCGCGCCGCCCTCCGGCGGCCCCACCGTCACCGTCGGCAACGACCCGGAGACGGTCGCCAACCGGGTCTCCGAACTGGTCTCCGCGATCCGCTCCCGGGCCCGTTCGCGGGAGTCCGCGATGGGCGGCGCGCTGCTCGCCGAACCGGACCTCGTCGTGGTCCTCGACGGCGCCCGGCGGCTGCGCGACGTGCCCGGCGTGGTGCAGGTCCTCAAGGAGGGCCCGGCCGTACGGGTCTTCCTGATCTGCCTCGACCAGGAGGAGCGGATGCTCCCCGAAGAGTGCGTCACCGTATGCGCGGTCGGCGCCCGCGAGGTCACGCTGCGCCGTACCGGCAGCGCCGACCTCACCGGCATCCGGCCCGACCTGGTGGACACCGGCTGGTGCGAGCGGATCGGGCGCGCCCTGGCCCCCGTACGCGACGTCACCCCGGACGGCTCCGACGGCCTGCCGGACCGCGTCAAGCTGCTGGACCTGCTGGGCCTGGAGCCGCCGCGGGCCGACGAACTGGCCGCCCGCTGGACCAAGCGCCCGGCCTCCACCGGTGTCCTGCTCGGCACCGGCTACACCGGCCCGGTCACCTTCGACCTGGTCAAGGACGGCCCGCACGGCCTGATCGCGGGCACCACCGGCGCCGGCAAGTCCGAACTCCTCCAGACGCTGGTGGCCTCCCTCGCGGCGGTCAACCGGCCGGACGAGATGACGTTCGTGCTCGTCGACTACAAGGGCGGCAGCGCCTTCGCGGGCTGCGAGCGGCTGCCGCACGTGCTGGGCATGGTCACCGACCTGGACAGTCACCTGGTCGAGCGGGCCCTGACCTCGCTGACCGCCGAACTGACCCGCCGCGAACGCATCCTGGCCGACGCGGGCGCCAAGGACCACACCGAATACCGGGCGATGCGCCGCCGCGACCCCGCGCTGGCCCCGCTGCCCAGGCTGCTGCTCATCATCGACGAGTTCGCCACCCTGGCCCGCGACGTGCCCGAGTTCGTGCCCGGCCTGGTCGGCATCGCCCAGCGTGGCCGGTCGCTCGGCCTGCACCTGCTGCTCGCCACCCAGCGCCCGGCCGGTGTGGTCACCGCCGACATCCGCGCCAACACCAACCTGCGGATCTCGCTGCGCGTCACCGACGCCCTCGACAGCCAGGACGTGCTGGAGGTCAACGACGCGGTCAGCATCTCCAGCGACACCCCGGGCCGTGCCCTGGCCCGGGTCGGGCACCGCTCGGTGCTGCCGTTCCAGACCGCCTTCGTCGGCGCCGTACGCGACGGCGCGCAGGCCGCGCCCGCGGACGACGCGGACACCCCGGCCGGGCCGCAGCCCGAGGCGGAGGTGTGGACCAGCGAACTGACCTGGTCGCTGCTGGGCCGTACGGCGGCCGAGCCCGCCGAGGAGACCGCGGACCTCTTCGACGCCATCCAGGAGGCGATGGACGAACGCGACGCGGCCACCGACCTGACGGCCCTGGTCGACGCGATCCAGGAGGCCGCCGGGCAGCTGGGGATCGAGCGGCAGCCCAGCCCCTGGCTGCCCGCGCTGCCGCCCGCGGTCAGCCTGGCCGAACTGCCCGAGCGGCCCGACCCGGGCGACGGGCGCCTCGCGCCGGTCGTCTGGGGCGTGGCCGACCTGCCGGGCGCCCAGCGCCAGGAGCCCCTGGAGCTGGACCTGGCCCGCTTCGGGCACCTGTACGTCCTGGGCACCCCGCGCTCCGGCCGCTCCCAGGTCCTGCGCACCATCGGCGGCGCCCTGGCCCAGCGGCACTCCAGCGCGGACGTGCACCTGTACGGCATCGACGCGGCTGGCGGCGCGCTGGCGGCGCTGTCCGAACTGCCGCACTGCGGCGCCGTCGTACCGCGCGCCGACCTGGAACGGCTCGGCCGCCTGCTGACCCGCCTTACCGCCGAGATGAGCGCCCGCCAGGAACTGCTCACCTCGCACGGCGCGGCCAACCTCACCGAACTGCGCGCCCTCCTGAAGCCCGCCGAACGCCCCGCCCACATCGTCGTCCTGATCGACGGCTGGGACTCGCTGGCCGCCCTCCTCGGCGACCACGACAACGGCCGGCCGGTCCAGGAGCTGACCGCGCTGATCCGCGAGGGCGCGCCGATGGGCCTGCACGTCATCGCCACGTCCGAGCGGGCCCTGATGACCGGCAAGGTCGCCTCGCTCAACGACGAGCGGCTGCTGCTGCGGATGTCCGACCGCAACGAGTACAGCCTGGCGGGCATCTCGCCCAAGCAGGTGCCGGCCGTCGTCCCGCAGGGCCGCGGCTGGCGCGGCGGCAGCGGCACCGAAATACAGGTGGCGCTGCTCGGCGAGCCGACGGAGGGGCCGGTCACCGGCCGCGATCAGGCCGAGGCGCTCAAGCGGATCGGGGAGCGGGCCGCCCGGCGCGACCGCGACCTGCCCGCGGCCCGCCGCCCCGCGCGCGTCATGAGCCTGCCGCGCCAGGTCTCCTTCACCGACGCGTACGAGAAGGTCCCGGCGGCCGACCGGCGTCCCCTGTGGGGCCTGCTCGGCGTCGGCGGCGACGAACTGGGCGCGATCGGCGTGGACTTCGCGGCCGACGCGCCGTCCTTCCTGGTCAGCGGCCCGCCCGGCAGCGGCCGGTCCACCGCGCTGACCACGCTCGCGGTGTCCCTGCTGGCCGGCGGCACCCGGGTGGTCGCGCTCACCCCGCGCGAATCGCCGCTGCGCGGCCTGGCCCGGCACCCGCGGGCCGTGGTCGTCCAGGACCCCGACCCGCTGGCCGACGAGGTCACCGCGGCGCTGAACGCCGAACCGGGGCCCGCCGTGGTCCTGGTGGACGACGCCGACCTGCTCGCCCAGCTGCCCGCCGCCGACGCGGCGCTGCGCGAGGTCGCCACCACCGGCCGGGACCGCGGCATCGGCCTGGTCGCCGCCGCCACCGCCGAGACGCTGACCTCGGTCGGCATCGGCTGGCTCGGCCTGGTGCGGCGCGTCCGCAAGGGCATGCTGCTCTCGCCGCAGTCACCGGGCGAGGGCGACATCCTCGGCGTACGGGTCCCGTACGACCTGCTGCGCGGCCGCCCGACCCCCGGGCGCGGCCTGACCGTCGACCCGGTCAGCGGCGCGCTGGTGTCGGTGCTGGTGCCGGAGACGGTGCTGCGCGACGGGGACGCGGGCTGACCGGCCGGCCCGTACGAACGACGGTGCCCCGCCACCGGACGGAAGTCCGGTGGCGGGGCACCGTCGCGTGGTGCGGAAGGCCGAGGGTCAGCCGGCCTTCTTGGCGCCGGCCGCGATGTCCGCGTCGATCTTCTCGATGTTGTTCTTGATCTGGTTGAACTGGTTGGCGAAGGAGTTGATGGACTCCACGGCCTTCTGCAGCGACGCGGTGAGGTTGTTGTACGACTCCTTCAGCGCCGGGCTGCTCTGCTGCATGAACATGCCGTTGTCCAGCAGGCCCTCGACCGTGGTCTTGGTGCTCAGCAGCAGCGGGTTGATGTCGTTGACGGCCTGGTTCATCACGCCGGAGACGCGCTGGATCTCGTTGTAGTCGAGGTTGATGTTGCCTGCGGGCATGGTGCTGTCTCCCTGGGTCGGTGTGGGGATGGATGGGGTTCCGGACGGGGTCCGGGGCGCGCCGGGCCGTCGGGGGACGGGCCGTCAGTCGTCGGACTTCTTCGGCTTCCAGCCGGTGTCCCCCTCGGCGTCGTCGCTCGTCCACTCCTCCGTCTTGCCGTCGGTCACCACGGTCTTGGTGCCGCTGCCGTCCTCGTTGACCTCGATGGTGGTGGTCACCTCGTGGCCGTTGAGGTCGACGGAGGAGTGGGTCGTGCCTTTCACCGTCTGCTCGTTGCCGTCCTCGTCGGGACCGACGGTGGTGTAGGTGGTCTTCGTTTCCCGGTGACCGGTCTTCTGGTCGGTGACCGAGGTGGTCGTGCCGGTCGTCGTGCTCTCGTTGCCCTCGGTGTCCTTCGTCTTGCTGGTGAAGTCGTCCGTGGTGGTCTTGTGCTCGGTCGTCTCGGTCGTCGTCGAGGTACCGGTGGTCTTGGTGACGCTCCCGAACACGTCCGTCGACTCGGAGTCGTACGTGCCGTCGGCGTGGTAGTTCGTGGTGTCGGTCGACTTCAGCCCCGTCTTGGTCTCCATCGTCGTGGTGATCTTCGTCGGCTTGCCGTCCGGCCCGTACTCGTACGTGGTGGTGGTCTTGTTGCCGTGCCCGTCGTCGGTGGTCCACTCGTGGGGACGCTCACCGGGCTTCTCGGGCTCCTTCGGCAGCAGGGACGGGTCGAGGTCCGGGTGTTCCTTCTTGGCGTTCTCGACCGCCTCGTGCCAGGCGTTCCACTCCTTGTCGCGGGCGGCCCACAGGTCGGAGGAGATCTGTGCGCTCTGCTTGGCCGCCTTGTTGGCCAGGTCGAAATCCCAGTCGGCCCACTTCTGCGCCACGCCCGTGTAGAGGTTCTTCAGCTTTTCCAGCTTCTCCTCGGAGCGTTTGAAGGAACCTTTCCACGTCGAGTAGTACTTGCGGATCGCCGCGACGGCCACCCGTGAGCCGACCTCGTCGACCGAGTACTCCTGCTTGCTCTCGCGGGCCTGCTTGACCTCGTCCTTCAGCTTGCCGGACTTCTGTGCGACATCGTTGAGCAGCTCGTAGTCAACGGCAATGTCGGACACGGTCACACCCCTCGCGCTGTTCCGGAGATCACTTCACGTCTCTCATGGTCAAACGCACGCCGAAGCGGAACGGTTCACCCCTGATCCGGAGAAGCGGCCGGAAGTGATGTCGTTCACACGGTGAACCGATCGGCTCACAGATACGTAAACGTAGGTGTGGTGTCCCCGAGCCGGCTGCGCTGAGCGCGCCGGACGTGACACGAGTGAACGGTTTGCTGCGCGAAGGGAAGAGGCTTGGCTACGCGTCCCGGTGACTGGGGGGCCCTCGGCCTCGACGGCGACCCGACCCCGGGGGACGCCTCCGCCATCACCACCATCGCCGACGCGATGCGCGACCTCGCCACCCACGCGGGCACCATCAACAACGGCCTCAAGGCCCTCCAGCAGACCGCCGGGGACGGCCAGCGTTTCATCGGCAAGACCGCCGACCAGCTGCGCGACCTGGTCGACGACCACCTGCACAACTTCGTCGGCCACGTCGAGGAGTCCTTCACCCAGGCCGAGGCGGCACTGCGCAAGTACGCCACCGCCGTCACCGACGCGCAGGCCGACGCCGACGCGGCCCTGGCCGCCGTCCAGGGGCTGGACGAGGACGACCCGCAGCGGCAGACCCACAAGGACCGGGCCGACGAGGCGAAGTCCGCGCTCAGCGCCGCGGCGAGCACCCTGGACAAGTCGCTGACCTCGGCCGGGTCGCTGATGGTCCAGCCGGTCAGCGACTGCGACCTGTTCTGGGAAGCCTTCCAGTGGCTGACCATCGTGCTGTCCGTCATCGCCATCTTCACCGGCGGTGTCCTCGCGGTCCTCGCCTGGGGCATGAACGCGGTCCTGCTGATCAAGACCATCGTCGACTTCAGCCAGGGCAAGGCCAGCGGCCTGGAGCTCGGGCTCGCCTTCCTCGGCGTGCTCTTCCCCACCACCAAGGCCCTGCCGGTCGGCTCCATCATCAAGGGCCTGGGCAGCGCCCTCAAGGGCGGCGTCGAGGGCATCGCGGGCGCCGGCAAGAACATCATCAAGGAGATCGGCCACTTCTCCTCGCTGCACGGCATTCCGAAGGTCGTGGTGGCACCGATCGTGCTCGGCATCCACGCGGCCCCCGCCTTCAACGTCGTCAACGGCTTCAAGGGGCTGGGCAATCTCGGCAAGGGCGGCTGGGAGTCGCTGGTCAAGACCGTCACCAAGGACTGGGCCGACGTCACCAAGGGCGTCGCCGGGGACTGGGGCAAGATCGGCGCGTACGCGAAGGTCACCTTCGAACGGCTCGGCCGGGCCGGTATCGCCACCATCCTCCCCCTGGACTTCACCGAGATGGGCGTGCTGGGCATCGGCGGCGCCGCGCGGCTCGCCTTCGCCGAACGGGTGCTCGGCATCCCGCAGCCGGACCTGCAGAAGCTGCTGGCCAACGCGGGGCGTACGGACGCGGCGGTGCGCGACGGCACCTTCGGCATCGGCCCGCTGGCGCCGTTCCGGCCCGTCGGCGGCAACGGCGTGCACTTCGTGCCGGGCGGCTTCGTGGACCTGTCGGCCCTGCACCTCGTCCCCGGCGGGTTCCACGGCGTGTCGATCCCCGGCGTGCACATTCCCTCCGTGTCGCCCGGCAGCCTCACCAAGTTCCCCGGAGCCGCCGTACCGAACGGCATCGGCGGACTCCACCTGGACGGACTGGGAGCCTTCCGGCCGGGCGGGCCGACCGCCTTCAACGTCAACGTCCCCGGCAACCTGGTGCCCAACGGACTGGGCTCGTTCGGGCACGGTGGCCTGAACGTCAACCTGCCGAAGAACCTGGGTGATGTGGGTTCTTTGGGCTCGTTCGGACACACCGGTCTCAACTTCAATCTCCCCGGAAACCTGGGCAACCCCGGGTTCAAGGGGCTGGGTTCCGTCCCGCACGCCGGCGTGCACGTCCCGCACACCGTCAACGCCCCGCACAACATCAGTGTCCCGGGCGGGACCGGCGTGCCGCACGGCATCACCGTGCCCAGCGGCTCCTTCACGCACACCGGCCTGCACATCGACCAGCCCGCGCCGGTGACCACCCCGCACCTGCCGGGCACCACCACGCTCGACAACGGCCTGACCGTCCCGGACGCGCACGGCGCCGGTGCCACCCGGCTCATCCAGCAGACCGACTTCGCGGCGGGCAACGTCCGCCTGGACAGCAACCTGTTGCTGTCCGCCGACACCGCCATCGACCTGCTCAAGGACACCCACGTGTCGTCCCCGCTGGGGCACGGGGTGGCGGAGGCGGCCAACGTCCGCGTCCCGGAGGTGTCGTTCGACGGCGGCTTCATGCACGGCATCGGCGACGGCCACTCCATGGCCCGCGGCGCCATCGGGCACGGCGAGGCACTGGAAGACTGGACCTTCCCCGAGCTGACCGCGCTGGCCAACGGCGACGTCGCGGTGACCGCCTTCCACGCGGACGGCATCAGCTTCCGCATCGGCGACGCGGCGCCGCGCACGATCACCGCGGAGGACCTGGCCGGCACGGTGCCCGGCGGGCCCGCGAAGGTGGGGACGACGGACACGCAGAACCTGGCGAACCCGCACAACCCGGCGCAGACCCACCATCTGACGGGTACGCAGCAGGTGCCCGGTGGCGCGGGACAGACGCCGGGCGCGCACGGTGGTGCGGAAACGATCCGGCCGACGGGTGTGGGAGCCCAGGGTGACGTGTCCGCCCTCGTGGGCGCCGTACCCCCGCCCCGCAACCTCACCAAGACCCCCGACGGCATACCGGCGGCCGGCGCCCAGGACCCGCTGCGGCTGAAGACCCCGGAGACCGGCAAGACCCCGGAGACCGGCAAGGCCACGGCCGACGGCTCCGGCGCCGCCGCCGGGACGGCGCCCCGGCCCGTCGTCAACGAGCACGACCTGGCGATGAGCCTGCTCGACACCGGCGACCGCAAGCCGCTCCCGTCCACCGGCCAGAGTGCCGCTTCCGGCAGCCCCTCCGGCGTGTCCGCCGTCCCCGACCTGGACGGCGCGGGCGCCCGCGGCGCCACCGGTCCCGCCGACCACAGCGTCCTCGACCTGATCGCCCACCCGGGCGGCCCGGCGAAGGCGGCGGACGAGGCGGCCGCCGCCGTACCGGCCGCCGTGCGGGCCACCGAGCACACGCCCACGCCCGCCCCCGCGCCGAAGCCCGAGCCCACGCCCAGCCCCGCGCCCGGGCCGAAGGGCCCCGTCGCCGGTCCTCCGGGCCACCGCTTCGGCGGCTTCTCCGGCGCCGCGGCCATGAACCAGCGCCTGCGTGCCCACCACGAACTGATCCTCGGCGGTTCGACCGGCCCCGAGGCCGGCGCGAAGCTCAACGCCTGGGCCGGTTACGAACACGCGCTCTCGGAGCTGGGGAAGGCCGAGCGCAAGGTGGACGAGGTGACGCCGCCGCCCGGCGCGGCCGCCGGCGAGCCCTCGCCCGCCCTGGCCGACGCCCTGGACGAACTGGGCGTCAAGCAGGCCGAGGTCGCCAAGGCCGAGGCCAGGCTGGACGAACTGGGCATCGACGGACCGCGTACCCGCAAGCAGATCAACGCCCTCACCGGCGGCATCTTCGGCGAACACGGCCCCGGCGGTGTCCCCCGCCCGCAGCCGCGGCCGGAGGCGCAGGCCGTGCCGACCGCCGACCTCGGCAAGGGCAGGACGGACCTCGCGGACGCCGGGCCGGTACCGACCGCCGACAAGGGCAAGGGCGTGGCCGACGTCACCACCCCCGAGCCCGCCCCGCACATCGACAAGGGCAAGGCCACTTCGGACTTCGCGGAGCCCGAGCCCGTACCGGAGACGCACGTCCCGCGCACCCCCGCGCCGGACCGGCTCGGTCACACGCCCGGTTCCGGGATCGGTGACCGTGCCGCGGTCCGGCACGACATCGTCACCGGTGGGGCGAGCGGACCGCAGGCGGAGCTGCGGCTCGGCGCGTGGGAGCGGTACGAGCGGGCGTCGTTCGACCTGGCGAAGGCCCAGGACAAGGTGGACGGGCTGGTGCCCAAGGCGGGGCAGCCGGGACCGTCCACGCCGTCCGCCGCCGCGATCGAGGCGCTGGACGATCTGGGTGCCAAGCGCGCCGAGTTCGCCGACGCGGAGGCGCGGCTCGGCGACCTGGGCATGGACCCGCACGGCATCCGGCAGCAGATCGACGACGCCAACACCGCGATCGCCGTCGACCGGGCGCAGCGCGGGGAGTACGTCGGCCCGCTCGGCGGCGCACCGTCCCCGCACGGCGGCGACCCGCTGCCGGTCGGACCGCACGACTGGTCCCCCGACCCGGAGGCGCCGCACGCCCTGTGGCCCGAACCGGGCACCCACGGGGCCGGCCGCACCATGGTCAACCAGTCCTTCCGCGACCTGCCGTACGCGGGCCACCAGCCGCTCACGGCGGGGGACTACCTGAGCTGGATGCGGGCGAGCACGGAGGAGGGCCGCCCGCTGTCCTACGTGGTCAACACCATCGTCTCGTACCGCGAGATCGGCGGCGGCAAGCTCCAGGACTTCCTCGACTCCATCACCCGCGGCCTGGACGGCTACGACGGCCGCCTCGGTGTGGTGATCGGCGTCAACGGCAGGCTGGAGGACCTCGCCGCCATCCACCGCGCGATGGACGACGCCCTCGCCTCGGTGCACTTCGACCACCCGCTGGCGATGGTGGCCACCACCTTCTACGGCGACGCGTTCCCGTACGGCACCATCCGCAACCTCACCATGACCAGCCCCGCGGCCCGGTCGATGGCGCATTCGATGATGCACGGCGGCGGGGCGGCCGGCCCCAGCCACCCGTACTGGGCCTTCATGGACTTCGACGTGTACGAGCACACCGTCCCCAGCGGCCGGCACGTCTTCGACCACTTCGACCGGGAGCTGAACCTGGGCGCGGGCGGGGCCGTGGACGACTGGGCCAAGAAGCTCCCCGACGACACGGGTGCCGGGGGGAAGGCGGCCGACGACTCCGCGGCGGTGGCGGACGTGCCCGACACCCCGCCGCTGCGCCCGCTGGTGATGACCGGCGGCTACCGGGTGCCCGCCAAGACCGGCGAGACGGTGATCGTCGACGGCGTCGAGGTGGACCGCTCGGTGGTGGACCTGATCCGGGCGACCAAGACCCGCGACGACACGCCCGAGGGCATGGTCTTCACCCAGCAGCTGGTGGACAAGTTCGCGTCCGTCGTCGACTCCGACATGCGCATCCGCGCCAAGATGGCCGGCTTCCACGGCCTGCTGCCGTACGGGCCCGAGCCGAACCTCTTCGTGGACGCCGCCATCACCATGGTGGACGACGTGCGGCTGGCCGAGGGCGTCTGGCGGCCGGTCCGGTTCGGCGGCGGCACCGGTGAGTACAAGGGGCTGCGGGAGCGGCTCAATTACTTCAACGCCTGGGAACTGGACCAGACCCTGCCGGACCTCCCGGGCAACACGGTCGCGCGGGAGATCGCCGCCGCCAACTCCGTGCTGCCCGACCGGGGCACCGCGTTCCTGGCCGACTTCGTCGACGGCGCCGTCCCCACCGACCTCTCGCGTCTGATGTCGGGCTACTACAAGCACGGCAAGGCCGGTGGCGTCGGCAACATGCCGCAGGAGCACCTGACCCCGAAGAACGTGGTGGAGCACGTCTTCGCCCGGGACACCTTCGACCTGGAACCGAGCCTGTCGCGCGCCAAGGACGACACGAAGTTCAAGGAGATCCGCGAGGACCTGGCCAAGGGGAAGTCGCCGGAGCAGGCCTTCAAGGACGATCCGCTCAAGCCCGTCGGCATCGACGGGCGGCGGCCGGAGTTCAACGAGCACCCCCGCGCCACCGTCGAGCGGCTGGGCGCCGGGCTGGGGGCCGACCACAACACCCTCGGCCTGAACATCTCCATCCGCGTACCGGGCAAGCCGGACGGGCTCGTGGTGGGCATCGTGCCCGCGGACAAGCGGTTCCTCAGCCACGCGGTGGCCACCGCCCCCGAGGAACTGGCGTACAAGCGGCTGCAGAACTACGTGATCGCCGAGGTGCTGCCCCAGGGCGGCCTGCCGCACGACTCGCTGCTGCGCGCCCTGCCCGAACCGCCCGTGGGCGGCTCCGGCCCGAAGGGGCCCGGGATGAAGCCGGGCACCATCCTGGACGCCCCGGCGCTGCTGACGCAGGTCCAGCGGCAGATGGGCAAGAACGGCGTCGAAAACATGATCAACGACGCCTACGCCCAGGGCATCGACGGCCGTGCGCTGGCCGTCGGCCTGCTCTCCGGGCGCCTGGGCCCGGATGTGTCGGACCTCGGGCCGATCGAGCAGATCATGCTGGACCGCTATGCCACGGCGCTCAACCGGCCCCTGGAGATCCGGGGCGCGGACGGCACCACCCACACGGTCGACATCAAGACCCGCAGGCCGGGCCGGCCGCTGTACGTGACATGGGTCCCGGACCACGGCGGCCCGCAGCCCGGACACTGGGAGGTGGGCGACGACGTGCCCGCGCCGCCGCCCGACAAGGGCAACGGCGGCCCGGGCGGCACCGGCACGAAGGGTCCCGGCTCCACCACCCCGCCGCCCGCGCCGGACCGGCTCGGCCACACCCCCGGCTCCGGGATCGGTGACCGTGCTGCGGTCCGGCACGACATCGTCACCGGTGGGACGAGCGGACCGCAGGCGGAGCTGCGGCTCGGCGCGTGGGAGCGCTACGAGCGGGCGTCGTTCGACCTGGCGAAGGCCCAGGACCGGGCGGACGGGCTGGTGCCCGAGGCCGGGCAGCCGGGTCCGTCCAAGCCGTCCGCGGCGGCCCTGGAGGCGCTGGACGATCTGGGCGCCAAGCGCGCCGAGTTCACCGAGGCGGAGGCCCGGCTGGAGGAGCTGGGCATGGATCCGCACGCGATCCGGCAGCAGATCGACGACGCCAACACCGCGATCGCCGTCGACCGGGCGCAGCGCGGGGAGTACGTCGGCCCGCTCGGCGGCGCACCGTCCCCGCGTGCCGGGGGACCGAGCGGCTCGCACGACGTCGAGATGGCCGACGCGGCACCGGGAGCGTCGGCCCCCGGCGGCAACCACACCATGCCCGCCGGGCTGCAGTGGGACCGCAACCTCAGCCGGGGGACCGTCACCGGCGACATCCGGGTCAACACCGCGTTCCGGGACCTCCACGGGCACAGCCAGCGGCCGCTGTCCGAGACGCAGTACCTGGACAACCTGCGGCAGAGCCTGGACGAGCGGCGCCCGATCTCCTACATCGTCAACGCCGTCGTCAAGTACGACGAATTCGGCCCCGGCCAGCTGGAGGACTTCCTGCGGGCGGTCCGCACGAACATGCCCGGCAGCTTCGACGGCCGCTTCGGCGTGGTCATCGGCGTCAACGGGCCCGCGGCGGAGATCGGCCGGATCAACGCCGCGGTGCGCCAGGTCCTGGACGACGTGCACACAAACTTCCCGCTCGCCGTGGTCGGCGTCGGCTGGAACGGTGCCGATTTCCCTTTCGGCACCGTCCGCAACAGCGTCATGACCAGCCCGGCCAGCCGGTCGATGATCCACACGATGATGACCGGCGGCGCCGACGGCACGGGCGCGACCCATCCGTACATCGCCTTCATGGACTTCGACAACTTCGAGCACACCGTGCCCAGCGGCCGGCACATCTTCGACTTCTTCGAGAAGAGGTTCGAGATACGGGGCGTCGAACGGGCCGGCGAGCCGTCCTCCGCCCCGCCGCTGCGCCCGCTGATGATGGCCGGCGGCTACCGGGTACCCGAACCGCCGGCCGCCGGACTGCCCGACCCGCTCCTGGTCAAGACCGACGAACACCTGGCCAAGGCCGAGGCGAAGGCCGCCGAGGAGGCCCTGGCCGCGGGCGCCGCGAACAAGTTGCCGGACGACGCCGACCCGTCGTCCGCCGCCGACCCCGGCGGGTCCAAGAGCAAGGGGAAGGGCAAGGCCAAGGCCGTGGCGCCGCCGCGCCTGCCGGGCGAGCTGCGGGTCACGCCGGACGACCGGAAGGTCTTCGTCAACCGGGTCGACGCGGACACCCTCGCCCGCGTCGGCATCGCCGGCAGCCACGACCTGCTGCCGTACGCGCCCGAGCCCAACCTCTTCGTGGACGCCTCGGCGACGCTGGTGGACACCGCGCCGGTCAAGAACTGGACGCCGCTGCGCTTCGGCCCCCGCGGCGCCGAGTTCCACCAGATGAGCCGCGCGCTCAACACCTTCAACGCCTGGGAGCTGGACACCACCCTGCCGCGGCTGACCGAGGCCGACTTCCCCCAGCTGCCGGGGGAGAGCCGCGAGGACTGGCTCAAGCGGGTGGACGACGGCATCGCCGACCGCGACGCGCAGCGCGCCATCGCGGCCGGCAACCACACCCTGCCCGACCGCGGCGCGGCCTTCGTCACCGAGTACGTGAGGGCGGCCATCCCCACCGACCTGTCCCGGATCATGGCCAAGTTCTTCGGCAAAGAGAAGAAGCTGCTCCAGGACCACGCCGGACTGTCGCAGCTGGAGCGCCTGGTCGAGAACAAGGACGCCAAGACCGGGCTGGAACTGGCGGACGTCCGCGACCACCGCTTCAGGCTGTCCCCGCAGGCGGCGGACCACATCAACCCGTTCCGGCCTGTCCTGGGGCCGGACCAGGAAACGCCCCGCGACGTGGCCGCGCGGCTGAGCGACGCGATGGGCTCGGACGCCAACCCGCTCGGACCCCAGGTCTCCGCCCCGCTGCCCAGCGAGCCGACGGTACGGGCCGGCATCAACCCGCAGGACATCCGGTTCATCACCCACGCCTACGCCCACAACTCCCAGGCGTCGCGGTTCCTGAACCACCTCGACCACGCCATCGTGTACCCCTCGCACCAGCCGCCGCCCACCTCGGTCTTCCACGCCTTCGAGCACGCGCCCGGCCGGCTGGGCCTGCCCTCACCGCAGGAGTTGCTGCGCGGCGTGCGCGACCAGCTGGAATTCCGCGGCAACACCAGGACCCGGATCGACGCCGCGATCGATGAGGCGATCGCGCGCGGGACCACCGGGCAGGAGCTGTACATCGCCCTGACCACCGGCCGGCTGCGCACCGCCAACTTCCTTCCCGACGGCCTCGCGGGACCCGTCGGCGGGCCCGCCCGGCACACCGCCGAGGACCTCGCCCTCCAGCGCTTCACCAACGCCCTCGGCCGCGAGCTGCACATCACCTTCGCCGACGGCAGCATGGCCACCTTCGCTCCCGACAACCTCCCGAAGAGGGTCAAGCGGCTGCCGCCCCCGGTGGAGATCGTCTGGACGGCCAGCCCGGACACCACGCGCTACCCGGACGGCGGATACTGGAGCATCGCCGACCCGGACGGGGCCCCGGCCGCCGGTGGCAAGCGCGGCCACGACAGCGCGGACGGACCGGGCGGCGACACCGGCCACCACAAGCGCCCGCGCAAGGGCAAGGGCCGGGCCGCCCCGCCCGCAGACCAGGACACGCCCATGGGAGACGCCCGATGACCACCGACCAGACGGCCGCGGGCGCCACGGTCCACCACGTGGCCCCCGGCCGGCCGGGGGCCCACGCCACCCTCGCCGCGGCGCTGCACGCGGCCGCGCCCGGTGACGAGGTACACGTCGCCGCGGGCGCGTACGAGGAGTCGCTGCGCGTCGACAGGGACGTGACCCTGCGGGCCGTGGACGGCGGCACCGTCACCCTCGCCGCCCCCGAGGGCGGCGCGCCCGCCCTCGAAGTCCTGCCCGGCGCCCGGCTGACGCTGGACGGCGTGACCGTGCGCGGCGGCGCGGCGGACCGGCCCGCCGTCCTGCTGTCCGGCGGCGTCACGCACTGGCACGGCGGCGGCACCGACCGCGGGCGCCTCGAAGTGCTGCGCGACGCCGCGCTCACCATGACCGGCGCCCGCCTGACGGGCGCCGCGCTGGCCGGCGCGCTGATCCGCACCACCGGCGCCGTGCGGCTGACGGACTGCGTCCTGGAAGGCGCCCAGGGCACCGGCGTCGTGGTGGGCGGCGACTCCCGGCTGGAGATGACCGGCAGCCGGATCAGGGGCGCCACCGGCTCGGGCGTGCGGGTCCGGGAGAACGCGCGCGTCGTCCTGCGGGACTGCCTGATCGACGGCGCGGGCCGCAGCGGCCTGCTCTTCGAGGACGGTTCGGCGGCCCTGCTCGTGGACTGCCGGGTACGGGACTGCGGCGGCGAAGCGGTACGGGTGCTGGACTCCTCGCCCGTACCCCGGGACGGCGACCCGTACGAGACGGCGGAGACCGCGGCACCGGCCGAGGCCCGCGGCGGACTGCTGCTGTACGGCTGCGAGCTGACCGGCGCGGGCGCCGACGCGCTGCACGTCGCCGGGTCCGGCGACGCCGTGCTCGCGGGCTGCGTCCTGCGCGACGGCGGCGGCGCGGGCGCCACGGCGGGGGAGCGGTCCCGGGTCCGGCTGGCCGACACCCGGATCGTACGGACCGCGTCGGCCGCCCTGACCGCCCACGGCTCGGCCCGGCTGGAGGCGCGCGGCACGACCGTACGCGGCTCGGCCGCCAACGGCCTGCTGGCCACCGGCTCCGCCGCCGTACGCATCACCGACGGGGAGGTGACCGACTGCCGGTTCAGCGCCGTGCACGCCGGGGGCGCCGCCGAGGTGACGCTGACCCGGCTGCGCGCGGGCCGGACCCCCGAACACGGGCTGCACGCCGTCGCCGACAGCCGCCTCACCCTGACCGAGGTGCACCTCACCGACTGCGGCATGTCCGGCCTCGATCTGTCCGGCGCGGCGGGCGCCGAAGCCGCCGGACTCTCGGTCGTACGCTGCCGCAACGGTGTCGTCGCCGGGTCCGGCGGCCCGGTCCGGCTGACCGGCTGCACGGTCACCGACGCCGAACGCGCCGGGTTCAGCTTCGGCCCCGGAGGCGCGGCGGAACTGGCCGAAGCCCGGGTGCTGCGCGCCGGGACGGCCGGGCTGGTGGTCCAGGACGGCGCCACCGTACGGGCCCGGGACGTGGAGATCACCGAGGCGGCCGGGTCCGGGGTGGTGGTGGCGGCGGGCGCCGCCCCGCACGCCAGCGGGGTACGGGTGGTCCGCCCCGGCAAGAACGGCCTGATCGTGGACGCCAAGGGCGCCGGGGTCTTCGAGGACTGCGAGATCACCGGGCCCGGCTACCCCGCCGTCCACCTGGGCGAGGCGGCCACCCCCGTACTGACCCGCATCCGCGTCCAGGACGCCGACGCCGACCTCAGCACCGGGGAAGGCGCCGAACCGGAGGTGCGCGACTGCGTCTCCTGGCGGGTCGAGGACGCGCACTGGCCCGCGCCGATGGCCCCCGTACCGGTCGCCGCCGGCGCCACCGCCACGGCGGCGCCCGGCGGCGACCCGCCCGGCGGCGGCACCGGCGACACCGCCACCACGGCCCCGCCCACCGAGGAGGACCTCGACGAACTCCTCGGCGAACTCCACCAGTTGATCGGCCTGGACCGGGTCAAGCAGGACGTGGCCTCGCTCGTGAAGCTGATGCGCATGGTCCAGCGCCGGGAGGCGGCCGGGCTCGCGGCGCCGCCGCTCAGCCGCCACCTGGTCTTCGCGGGCAACCCCGGCACCGGCAAGACCACGGTGGCCCGGCTCTACGGGCGCATCCTGGCCGCCGTCGGCCTGCTGGAGCGCGGCCACCTCGTCGAGGCCGACCGCTCCGCGCTGGTCGGCGAGTACGTCGGCCACACCGGCCCGAAGACCCAGCGGGTCTTCATGGAGGCGATGGGCGGCGTGCTGTTCATCGACGAGGCCTACTCCCTGGCGCCCGCGCACTCCTCGGGCGGCAACGACTTCGCGCAGGAGGCCATCGCCACCCTCGTGAAGCTGATGGAGGACCACCGCGACGAGGTCGTGGTCATCGTCGCCGGCTACCCGGCGGAGATGGAGCACTTCATCGACTCCAACCCCGGCCTCGCCTCCCGCTTCAACCGCACGCTGCTGTTCGAGGACTACGACACCGAGGACCTGGTGCGCATCGTGGAACAGCACGCGGCGGCCCACCAGTACGAACTGACCGACGCGGCGCGCGCCACGCTCGGCGCCTACTTCGACCACGTCCCCCGGGACGGCCGGTTCGGCAACGGGCGCTCGGCCCGGCAGACGTTCCAGGCGATGACCGAACGCCAGGCGTACCGCGTCGCGGAGAACGACGCGCCGTCCGAGGCGGACCTGCGGACGCTGTCCCAGCTGGACGTGCCGGAACTGGACGTACCGGAACGGGACGTCACGGAGCCGGACCCCACCGGCACCGGCGCGCCGCAACCGCTCCCGTCCGGGCCGGGCGGGCCCGTCCGCCCGGCCTGACCCGCCTCCCCCGACCACTCCCAGGAGGAAACCCCGTTGTCACAGCCGAACAAGAACGCCGGACCGGACGGCCCGTCCCGGTCCGGTTTCGCGGAGACCTTCGCCAAGGGGGCGCGCACGCCCAAGCGCGGCCTGGCGCCCGGCCGGCGGGTGTGGAAGACGGCGCTGGGCCTGCCCGTGCTGGCCGGTGTCGGCGTCGGCGCGGTGGCCCTGGCCACCCTCGGCGCCTCCCAGGTGCGCTTCGGTGACGGCCAGGAGCAGGCCGTCGCGGCCGCCAAGCAGCCGCAGCCGACGAAGACGGGGGCTCCGGCGCCGGCCGCCAAGCCCAGCAAGTCCGCCGGTCCGGCATCGCCCACGCCCGGCGCCCCGGCACCGGGCGGCGGCGCCGGCGCGCCCGCCAAGCCCCCCAAGGCCCCGGAGAAGAAGGACACCCCGAGCCCCGACGCCAAGAAGCCCGACGACAAGCCGCGCGGCGCCGGCGCCAACGCCAAGGTGACCTACACGGGTCTCGCGGGCCCCGGCTGCCCGACCCCGCCCGGCGGCGGCTACCAGGAGCAGGGCGCCTACAACGACGGCGGCAAGGGCTGGTACGGCCTCACCGGCGGCAGCACCCGCGAGGGCGGCTGCAGCGGCCAGTTCACCTCCGTACCGATGTCCGGCGACGCCAATAAGGACGCCAAGGGCCGGGTGATGTGGTGGTTCGCGCCGGGCCCGGAGTCCCGCTCCTGCCAGATCTCCGTCTACGTGCCCGAGGGCCCCAGCGAGCCCGACGTGAACGGCCGGCCGACCACGTACCACGTGCTCACCGACGCCTTCGACCGGGACTCGAAGTACGGCAGCTTCACCATCGACCAGACCGGGCACCGCGGCAGCTGGCAGCCGGGCGGCACCTTCGAGGTCCGCCAGGGCAAGATCGCCGTGAAGCTGCTGGACCGCGGCATCGACCACGGGCCGGGCCGCGACCGCGCCCACCACGGCGCGGGGCCCGTCAAGGTCACCTGCCACGGCTGAGGCGTTCTTCCGGCCGGCCCGGCGGGCCCGCTACGTGTCGCAGTCCAGTTCCGTACGGCACAGCGCGCAGCGGGCCCGCAGCCGGCCGCGCACCGGGACGCGGATGCGCTGGTGGCAGGTCGGGCACGGGAACGACACACGCAGCGGGGCGCGCCCCTCGAAGGCGTAGCCGCCGGCCGGCTCAGGGCCACCGGGCCGGCCGGCACGCCGCGGGTCCTGGGCCGCGCGCCGGTCCCTGGCGTAGCGGCGGCGGCCCGACCAGCCGGCCGCGGCCAGCGGCGGCTGCCGCCCGTCCCGGCGGGCCAGCGCCAGGCCCTCGGCGTAGGCGTCGTACGCCTGCGGGCTGGTGAACCACGGCGCCGGGTCCTCGCCGAAGAGCAGCGCCCGTTTGGCCAGGACGTAGCCGAACTCCTCCGGCGTCAGATAGCCCAGCTTCTGCGAGAACGGGCCGTGTTCGCGGTAGGCGTCCAGCAGCAGCCAGCCCGCGCCCAGGTAGGCGGTGGCGGTGTCGGTGAGGATCTCGTTGGCGCGGGTGCCGGGGAAGGACAGGTCCAGGCGGTGCAGGTAGACGTGCATCACCTCGTGGGCCAGGGCGGCGCCGATGTCCCGGCGGTGGGTCTTGAAGCGGGTGTTCAGTTCGACGAAGTACTCGGGGCCCGCGGCCAGTTCGACGTTGGCCGCCAGGTTCATGTCGCGGAACGCGACGATCACGCGCGCGTCGGGGAGGCGCAGGTGCCGCACCATGGCGCGGGCCACCCGCTGGGCGCCCGCGTACAGCTCCTCCTCGTCGTCGAAGGCGACTTCGGCGGGCAGCACGCTGGTGTCGAAGGTGCGCACGGTGTCGTACGAGAGGCGTTTGTAGAGCGCGGTGACGGCCGCGCGCACCGTGTCCAGGTGCGGATAGCCGTGCACGATCTCGCCGTTGGAACCGCCCGGACTCCCCGTCGCCGCCACCCGTCCACTGTACGGCTCGCCGGGAACGCCCGGTATGGGCCGTACGCGGAGCGGGTAGAACAGGAGTTGGCCGGATGTACACCCTTGCCACTGTGATCGCCGACTCCACATAATCCAAGGGCGCTTTGCGGGCTCACCCCCCACTGGGTCCGGACGCCTTGTGGCGTGCTGCCGTCTTCCGCGCACGATTTTCGGCGGTCCTTTCCGGTTCTCGCGTTTGGCATGGGCCTGACATCGCGTGCCCCCCCCACGAAAGGAAGCCCGTTGCGCAGCTACCTGAAGCACCTCCGCAGAGTCACCGCGGTCGGCGCCGTCGCCCTGGCGGCCGCCAGCCTCCAGCCCGCGGCCGCCACCGCCGCCGCCCCCGCCCCGGAGCCCGGCCCCGTGCACACGAAGATCGTCGGTGGCACCAAGGCGAGCCAGGGCGAATTCCCCTTCATGGTCCGCCTGTCGATGGGGTGCGGCGGCGCCCTGTACGCGAAGGACATCGTGCTGACCGCCGCCCACTGCGTGAACGGCAGCGGCCCCAACACCGACATCACCGCCACCGCGGGCGTGGTCGACCTCCAGGACTCCAAGGCCGTCAGCGTCAAGTCCACCGAGGTCCTCCAGGCCCCCGGCTACAACGGCAAGGGCAAGGACTGGGCCCTGATCAAGCTCGCCAAGCCCATCGACCTGCCGACCCTGAAGATCGCGCAGGACGACAAGCTCACCAGCGGCGAGTTCGGCATAGCCGGCTGGGGCGCCGACAAGGAAGGCGGCGACCAGCAGCGCTACCTGCTCAAGGCCAAGGTGCCCTTCGTCGACGACGCCACCTGCAAGAAGGCCTACGGCGACCAGCTCACCCCCGGCGAGGAGATCTGCGCCGGCCAGCTGGACACCGGCGGCATCGACACCTGCCAGGGCGACTCCGGCGGCCCGATGTTCCGCAAGGACGAGGCCGGCCAGTGGCTCCAGGTCGGCATCGTCAGCTGGGGCGAGGGCTGCGCCCGGCCCGGCAAGCCCGGCGTCTACACCGAGGTGAGCACCTTCGCCGCGGACATCAAGAAGGCGGCCGACGGGCTGGCCGGCTGACCGGGCACGCGGCAGAGTAGGTTTCGCGCCCCGGAGGCTGTACGGCCTCTGGGGCGCGGACGTGTTTCGGGGGATGGGGTCTTTGGGGTGTGGTCGTGTTTGGGGGCGTGCGGCCTCCGGGAGGCGGTCCTGTCTCGGGGGCGTATGGCTCTGGGGCGTGGTCGTGTTTCGGGGATCGTGCGGTCTCCGGGGTGCGGTCACGTCGGAGGCCGTACGGTCTCCGGGGCGCGGTCGCGTCTCGCCCGCTGCCGCCCCCGCGCCCGGGACCTTTGCCCAGGGCCGCCGGGACCCCGCTCGTCCTTTCGGCCGGGTGCGCGGGCGCCACGGATGACCGGACAGCCGATGCCCGCCCGTACGGCCCCTCCCTAGCGTGGGCCATGTGACCACCGACCCCCGCCCCCGCCGCGCGGCCCGGCCCCCGACGCCCGGCGAGCGCCCCGGCGACCAGCGCGCGACGGTCCTCGCCGTCCTGCTGCTCGCCGCCTCCGCCGGGACCCTCGCCTGGCTGCTGCTCGGTGGCCGGGGCCCTGCCCTCCAGGCCGACCCCACCGCCACGTACACCTACGCCGCCCACCGCGCACCGGGCCCGCCCAGCGGTTGCGGGGTGCGATCACCGCAGGTCAGATGGAAAGCAGCGGGCGCGGCCGGGCCCGCTGCCGAGCACGCGGCGCACGGCGCACGGACAGGGCGAGGGACACATGGCGATCAGTGTGGTCATCGCTGACGACCAGGAGATGGTCCGGACGGGTTTCCGGATGATCCTGGAGAGTCAGCCGGACATCGAGGTCCTCGCCGACGTCGTGGACGGCGCGGCGGCCCTGTCCGCGGTGGAACGGCTCCGTCCCGACGTCCTGCTCCTCGACATCCGCATGCCCAAGGTCGACGGCCTGGAGGTCACCCGCCGGCTCGCCGAGCGCCCCGAGGACGAGCACACACCGCGCATCGTCATCGTCACCACCTTCGACCTCGACGAGTACGTGCACGCCGCGCTGCACGGCGGCGCCTCCGGCTTCCTGCTCAAGGACGCCAGCCCCGCCATGCTCGTGGAGGCGGTGCGCGCCGCCGCCGTCGGCGACGCCCTGGTCTCGCCCGCCATCACCGTACGGCTGCTGCGCGAACTGGCCCCCGCGGCGGCCGGCGGCGGCGCCCGCCACCCCGCCGAGCCGCTGACCGACCGCGAACAGGACGTCGTACGGGCCCTCGCCCGAGGCCGGACCAACGCGGAGATCGCCGCCGAACTCTACGTCTCGCTGTCCACGGTCAAGACCCACCTCGCCAACGTCCAGGCCAAACTGGACGCCCGCAACCGGGTCGAGATCGCCGCCTGGGCGTGGGAGAGCGGGCTCGCCACGGGCAGCCCGTCCGGTGGCGCGTCCGGCAGCCCGTCCGGTAGCGCGTCCGGCGGCCCGTCCGGCGGTCCGTCCGGTGGCGCGTCCGGTGGCGCGGACGGGCCGTGAGCCCGATGTCCGGATGGGCCCGCGCCCACCCGCGCAAGGCCGCCGCCGCCAAAATCGCCCTGGCCGCGGTGCTGCTCTTCCTCGTCGGCTTCGAGTCCGTCGCGCTGGCCCGCCAGCCCACCCGCCCGCACGCGACCGTCGTCGCCACCGCCGTCGTCGTCTGCCTGTGCGCCGTGCCGTACGCGCGCGTCCCCCTGAAGGTCCGCGCCTGGACCGCCGCCTCCGTCTCCCTGGCCGGCTCGGCCGTCCTGATCGCCGGACAGCACGCCCTGAAGGTGTGGGGCCTGGGCGAAGGCATCGCCCTGCTGGTCCTGCTCACCGGCGTGGTGCACCGCGCCCCCGGCCGTACCGCCGCCGTCCTCGGACCGATGCTCGGCCTGGCCTGCGTCCTCGCCCCGATGCGCGACATCCGGCTGGGCCTGTGGACCGTCGTCTACGGTGTGCTCACCGTCGTCGTCAGCGCGTACTCGATGATCCTGCGCTGGCAGGACGCCCAGCGGATGCGGGACCTGGCCGCCGTACGCTCCGCCGAGCGCCTGGAACTCGCCCGCGAACTCCACGACTTGGTGGCCCACCACGTCACGGGAATCGTCGTCCAGGCCCGCGCCGCCCGCTTCACCGCGCTCGACGGGCCGCGGGCCGGCGCCGCCTTCGAACGGATCGAGACCTCCGGCGGCGAGGCGCTGAGCGCGATGCGCCGCCTGGTCCGCGTCCTGCGGGAGGGCGCCGCGCGCAACCGGCCGCTCGCCGGACTCGCCGAGGTGCGCACCCTCACCGAGACCTACGCGCGCACCGGCCCGCCGGTCGCCCTGCACATCGACAAGGGCCTCGACGAGACGGTCCCCGCCGAGGTCGCGGCGGCCGTCTTCCGCATCGTCCGCGAAGCCCTCACCAACGTACGCAAGCACGCCGCGGACGCCACCGCCGTACGCATCGGCATCCGCGCCGTACCCGACGGCCTCGAACTGCGCGTCGCCGACGACGGCAAACACCCCGCCCGCCTGGCCGAACAGGCCCGCGGCGGCGGCTTCGGCCTGGCCGGCCTGACCGAACGGGCCGAGGCGATGGGCGGCCGCCTGACCGCGGGACCGGCGCCGGAGGGCGGATGGGAGGTGCGGGCGGTGCTGCCGCTGGGGGAGGAGGTGGGGCGGGGGGAGGGGTGAGCGGTATGTGCCGTATGGCCCCCCGGGGGCCCGTCGTCCCCGGGTAGCCACCGGCCCCTGGGCACCCACCGATCCCTGGGCACCCACCGATCCCTGGGCACCGCCCGTTAGTCCAACACCCGCCGCGCCTTTGTCCATGGTCCCGCGCGCCGCGCACCCAGCACCCTGTCCCGCGAACGGACAGTGCCGGCGCGGAGGACGGAGAGCGCACGTGAACGGACGTACGGGTGCGGAGGGCCGGACCGGCGCGGCCGAGCCGGGGGACGCGGGAGAACCGGCGGGCGCGGAGGAGCCGACGGGCGTGGGGGAGCCGGCAGCTGCCGAGGAGTCGGCGGGCGTGGGGGATCCGGCAACTGCCGAGGAGTCGGCGGGCGTGGGGGATCCGGCAGCTGCCGAGGAGTCGGCGGGCGTGGGGGATCCGGCAACTGCCGAGGGGCCGGTGGGCGCGGGCCAGGGCCGTCCCAGCCGCAGGAAGATCGTCATCGGCACCGCGCTCGCCGGGATCGCGGGCGCCCTCCCGCTCGGCGGCGGCAGCGCGCACGCCGACGCGGCCGGCTCGCGGCCCCGCGCGGCCGCCGAGGCGGTGCTGCGCTCCGACGTGCTGGAGGTCCGCGTCGACACCGCGTTCCCGCGCGTCGTC
Organism: Streptomyces albofaciens JCM 4342; assembly: GCF_008634025.1. Lineage (NCBI taxonomy): Bacteria > Bacillati > Actinomycetota > Actinomycetes > Kitasatosporales > Streptomycetaceae > Streptomyces > Streptomyces albofaciens. The sequence goes on from NZ_PDCM01000001.1 coordinate 2,562,284, forward strand.
TCGTACACCGACCGTGGCACCGGCGCCGTCCTGTACGGCCAGTCCGACGCCGTCACGCAGGTCGTCATCGACGGCACCGCCCGCACCCCGCGGATCACCGCCCGCCCGGCCGCCGGACGCGTCCGCTACACACTCGCCTTCGACGGCGGCACCGAGATCGACGCCGAGATCGCCGTCCACGGATGGCGCGTCGACTGGCGCGTCACCAGGATCGCCGACACCCCGGCCCTGCGCGTGGGAACCCTCCAGATCCCCGGGCTCGCCCTGCTGAGCGTCCGCGACGACCAGCCCGGTGCCGCGCTGCTCGCCGCCCGCATCGACCTGGACAAGGCCGGAAGCGGCGACACGCTCGTACGGATCACGCCCACCACCCCCGTGGACGCCGCGCCCGCCGGCTGCGCCTACGCGGTCGCCGCCACCGGCCGGCTGGCCGCCGCCGTCGAGACCAACACCGTGTACGACAAGCCCGCCGGGGCCACCACCTGGGAGAACGGCCGGCTGTGGCGGCGGACCGTGCAGAGCGGCGGTCACCGCTGGGCCCGCCTCGGCTGCGGCCAGTGGACCCACCGCGCGGCCACCGCGCCCATGGCCGACACCGAGCCGCTGCCGTACGCCACCGTCATCCTCACCCGCGACCGCAACGGCGACGGCACCGCCGACTGGCAGGACGCCGCCATCGCGCTGCGCGACATCATGGTCAGCCCGCCCGGCGCCGACGAGCAGCACCTGCGCGTCGTCGCGCACATCCCGTTCAACTTCGCCAGCCAGGCCACCAACCCCTTCCTGGCCACCCTCGACAACGTCAAGCGGATCGCGCTGGCCACCGACGGGCTGCGGCAGTTCACACTCCTCAAGGGCTACCAGTCCGAAGGACACGACTCCGCCCACCCCGACTACGGCGGCAACTACAACGAACGGGCGGGCGGACTCGCCGACCTCAACACCCTGCTGCGCGCCGGGAAGGCGTGGCACAGCGACTTCGCCGTGCACGTCAACGCCACCGAGTCCTACCCCGTCGCGCACGCCTTCTCCGAGACCCTCGTCGACAAGAACGACGAGCAGTGGGACTGGCTCGACCAGTCCTACCGCATCGACGCCCGCCGCGACCTGGTCTCCGGCGACATCGTCCGCCGCTTCCGGCAGCTGCGCGCCGAGACCGACCCCGCCCTGAACACCCTCTACATCGACGTCTTCCGCGAATCCGGCTGGAACTCCGACCGGCTCCAGCGCCACCTGCGCGAGCAGGGCTGGCAGGTGGCCACCGAATGGAGCCACGGCCTGGAACGCTCGGCCCTGTGGTCGCACTGGGCCAACGAGACCGACTACGGCGGCGACTCCTCGCGCGGCGTCAACTCCCGGCTCATCCGCTTCGTCCGCAACCACCAGAAGGACGTGTTCGCGGACAAGTGGCCGACGCTGCTGGGCGGCGCCCGGATGGGCAACTTCGAGGGCTGGGTCGGCAAGACCGACTGGCACGCCTTCTACAAGATCATCTGGGTGGACGCGCTGCCCGCCAAGTACCTTCAGGCGTACCCGATCCGCACCTGGCGCGACCACGAGATCACCTTCGAGGGGCCGACCGCCACCGCCGTCACGGACACCGGCGGCACCCGCCGGATCACCACCGACGGACGGCTCGTCTACGAGGACGGCCGCTATCTGCTGCCCTGGGAACCGCGCCGGGCCACCGACCCCGAGAAGCTCTACCACTACAACCCCGCGGGCGGCACGACCACCTGGACACTGCCGCGCGGCTGGTCGGGCGCCCGGAGCGTGTACCTGTACCGGCTCACCGACCAGGGCCGGAGCGGCATGCGGCGGCTGGCCGTACGCGGCGGCAAGGTCACCGTCACCGCCGAGGCCGGGCAGCCGTACGTCCTCTACAGGCGGCCCGCGCCGGCGCAGGGCGGCCGGGGGTGGGGGCGGGGGAGCGGGCCCGGCTGGGGCGAGGGCACGCCGGTCGCCGACCCCGGCTTCCACTCCGGCACCCTCGACGCCTGGCAGGTCAGCGGGCCCGCCACGGTCGAGGTGAGCCCGCTCGGCGACTACGAGCTGGTCGTCGGCGCGGGCGGCGCGGCAGCCGTCGGCCAGCGGCTCGCCCGCCTCGCGCCCGGCACGTACGCGGCCTCCGTACAGGTGGAGGTGGGCGCCCGGCCGGGGGAGCGGCGCCGCGCCACCCTGGAGGTGCGCACCGGCGACGGCGTCACGGCCGCCAACTGGACCGAGACCTCCACCGCCGCGAACTTCGTCGCCGCCGACCGCAAGCACGGCACCCGCTTCCAGCGGATGTTCACCCGCTTCACCGTCCCCGAGGGCGGCGGCCCGGTCACCCTCACCCTGCGGGCCGCGGCCGGCACCGCGCGCGTCCGCTTCGACAACGTGCGGGTCGTGCCCGCGGTTCCCCCGCACCGGCCGGGCACCGTCGCGTACGAGGACTTCGAGCACGTACCACAGGGCTGGGGCCCTTTCGTCAAGGGCGACGCGGGCCGGGTCACCGACCCGCGTACGCACATCGCGCAGCGGCACGCGCCCTTCACCCAGCGCGGCTGGAACGGCAAGGCCGTGGACGACGTCGTCGACGGCGGCCAGTCCCTGAAGTCCCGTGGCGAGAACGAGGGCCTGGTGTACCGCACGGTGCCGCACACCGTGCGCTTCGTCCCCGGGCGCCGCTACCGGGTGAGCTTCCGCTACGAGAACGAGAGGGCCGGGCAGTACGCCTGGGTGACGGCTGTCGACGAACCGGCCGGCCGCGAACTCGCCCGCACCCCGCTGCCCGTCGCCACCGGACCCGTCACCCACACCTACGAGTTCACCGCCCCGGAGAGCGGCGAGGCGTGGGTGGGGCTGCGCAAGACGGGCAAGGACGGGAAGGCGGAGTTCGTCCTGGACGCGTTCGAGGTGCGGGAGGTGCGGGCGATCCGGGAGGCAGGAGAGGTGTGGGAGTCAGAGGAGGTGCGGGAGGCAGGGGAGGTACGGGAGGGCTGACGCGTCAGGGTACCAGACGGGGCGCCCCTGCCCGCTCCCCCTCGCCGGTGGGGGCGCCCTCCAGCTCCAGCAGGAGCAGTTCATTGGCACCCGCGCGCAGCACGGGCCCGGGCACGTACAGGGTGTGCTGCGGACCCACCGCCCAGTAACGCCCCAGGCAGAAACCATTGATCCAGGCGAAGCCGCGGGACCAGCCGGGCAGTTCGAGGGCGGCGTCACCGGGGGAGGGGACGGACAGCGTGGCCCGGTGGAGGCCCGGTATTCCGTTTCCGGGTGTACCTCGGGCCGCGTCCCGGAACGGCACCCGCCGTACGGCCGCCGCGTCCTCCAACGCGTCCAGCCGCAGCCCGCGCGCCCGTACGCCGTGCAAGTACTGCCGCTCGTGCAGCACCCCGCCCGTGATGCCCTTCGGCTCCCCGAGCCGCGGCCCGTAGTTCACCCGCCCCAGCGACTCCACCCACAGCTCCACGGTGGCGGGCCCGGTCACCGCCGCGCCGATCTCCGCCTCCTCCGCGTCCAGGGTCGGCCCCCGTACCCCGTCCACGTACGTCACCGCGAGGTCGCGCAGCCCCGCCACCCGCAGGGGGAACGGCCCGCGCGGGCCGGGCACCTCGAAGCGGTAGCGCACCACGCCCCGGTCCACGTCCAGGTCCTCGAACGTCGGCGGCACACCCGACTCCACCTCCGGTCCACCGAGGGCGTCCAGCACGTCCGCGAGCGGCGCCCAGCCGGCCGGCTCGGCCCGTACGGGCGCGGCAAGGACCGGCGGCGGTTCGGGGAGTGCGGGCAGCGGGCCGGGGGCGTACGCCGCCAGCACCTCGCGGAAGAGGCGGAACTTCTCCGTGGGACGCCCGCGTTCATCGAGGGGCGCGTCGTAGTCGTACGAGGTCACGGTGGACCGCAGCGCACCGTCGTGCAGTTCGCCTGCCCGGTTCGCCCCCGCCCAGCCGCCGAAGTTCGTCCCGCCGTGCGCCATGTAGACGTTGACCGACGCACCGCACTCCAGGATGTCCCGCAGCACCCCAGCCGCCTCTTCAGGAGGGCGTGTCACCAGCGCGTCACCCCAGTGGGAGAACCACCCGCACCAGAACTCCATGCACATCAGCGGCCCGCCCGGCTGGTGGCGGCGCAGTGCCGCGAACGCCTCGCGCGCCCCTGAACCGAAGTTGGCGGTGGCCAGGACACCGGGCACGGAACCGCCGGTGAGCATGTGGTCCTCCGGCCCGTCCGAGGTGAACAGCGGCACCGTCACGCCGAGGCCGCGCAGCAGGTCCACCATGTGCTCCAGGTACGCCGCGTCGCTGCCGTACGACCCGTACTCGTTCTCCGCCTGCACCATCACCACCGGCCCGCCGCGGTCGTACTGCCGCGCCACCACCTGCGGCAGCAGCCGCCCGAACCACGCGTCCACCGCCCGCAGGAACGCCCGGTCGCGGGTCCGCACCCGCCGCCCCAGCGGGCCGGTCAGCCAGTGCGGCAGCCCGCCGTTCTCCCACTCGGCGCAGATGTACGGACCGGGCCGGACCAACGCCGGCAGGCCCGCCGCCGACACCGCGTCCAGGAAGCGGCCCAGCGCCTCCGGATCGCGGTAGGTGCCGGGCCGCGGCTCGTGCAGGTTCCAGGGCACATACGTCTCCACGCAGTTCAGGCCCATGGCGCGCAGCATCGCCAGCCGGTGGCCCCAGTGCGCCTCGTGCACCCGGAAGTAGTGCAGCGCGCCCGACAGCAGCCGCACCGGCCGCCCGTCCCGCTCGAAGTCCCGCTCACCCACCACGAACTCGCCCATGCCGCCCGTCCCGTCCGCTCCACCCGGTCCCCGGCCCACCCTGGCCTCTGGCGGCACGCGGGTCCATGGACAAAGATCGGCGTTGATTGGACGGAACGGGGCCGGGACCAGGCACGTACGGACGGGAAGCGGACGGGAGGCGGACCGGAACACCGGCCGGTCACGTCCGGTCACGTCCAGCTGTGGACGGTCACGTCCGGCCGCGGCCCGGCCCGGCCAGGAGCAGACGGGAGGACGCCCGCGTGTACCACACCTGGATGCGGTACTTCACACCGAGCCCGGTCCACCACCGGCTCGGCCTCGTGTGCCTGGGCGTCGGGCTCCAGCACGGCACCCTGCCACCCGTCGGACCCCGCGCCCTCGACCACCACGTCGCCGTCGTCATCGGCGCCGGACGCGGCTGGTACACCGCGCCCGACGGCACCCGGCGGCCGGTCACCGCCCCCGCCCTGCTGTGGCTCGTCCCCGGCGTCACCCACCACTACGGCGCCGACCCGCACACCGGCTGGGACGAGAGCTTCGTCGACTTCACCGGCCCCGCCACCACCACCTACACCGAACTCGGCTACATCGAACCCGACCACCCCCTCGTCCCGCTCGCCGACACCGCCGCCGCACGCGCCGCCATCGGCCGCATCACCCGCGCCGCCCGCCGCGGCAACCCCTTCCTGGAGGTGGAGACCGCCGCCGCCGTCCACGAACTCCTCGTCGCCCTGCGCCGCGCCCGCGCCGACACCGACGCGGACGGCGACCCCGTGCTCCAGGCCCTCGCCCGCGACGCGTTCCTGCCGCTGTCCGTCGCCGAACACGCCGCCCGCCACGGCATGACCCCCGCCGCCCTGCGCACCGCCGTACGCCGCGGCGCCGGCTGCAGCCCCAAGGACTACCTGCTCGCCATCCGCCTCGGCCGCGCCAAGGAACTGCTCGCCGCCACCGAACTGCCCGTCGCCGCCGTCGCCCGCCGCGTCGGCTACACCGACCCGGCCTACTTCAGCCGCCTGTTCACCCGCCGCGTCGGCACCGCGCCCGTCCGCTTCCGCGCCCGCCAGGGCCACAGCGTCCCCGGCGGCTGGTCCACCCGCGTACCGGACCCCGACGACCCGCCGCGCATCGGGTGAGACGGCCACGACCGCGGGCACGCACCGCACGCACGGGGCGCCACCGGCCGGGAAAGCCGGATGTCGAGTGCGCGCTGTCAGTGGGGTACGGCAGCATGAGGACATGCCCGCACTGACGCGCGACGAGGCGCAGACCCGAGCCCGACTCCTCGACGTCCACCGCTACACGGTCGACCTCGACCTCACCCACGGCGCCGACCACTTCCACTCCCGCACGGCCGTCCGCTTCAGTGCGCGCATAGCGGGCGACACCTTCATCGACGTCAAACCCACCGAGCTGCGCTCCGCCACCCTGGACGGCCGCCCGCTCGACCCGGCCACCCTCGACGGCAACCACCTGCCGCTCACCGGCCTCACCGCGGGCGAGCACGAACTGCACCTCGAAGCCACCATGCCGTACTCCCACACCGGCGAGGGCATGCACCGCTTCACCGACCCCGCCGACGGCGAGACCTACGTCTACACCCAGATGTTCATGGAGGACGTCCAGCGCGTCTTCGCCGCCTTCGACCAGCCCGACCTGAAAGCCGTCTTCGAGCTGACCGTCACCGCCCCGCCCGGCTGGACCGTCCTCGGCAACGGCACCGCCACCCTCCAGGACCGGGCCGCCAACCGCTGGACGCTCGCCCCCACCCCGCCCATCAGCACCTACCTCGTCGCCGTCGCCGCCGGCCCCTGGCACTCCGTGCGCACCGAACACGCCGGCCTGCCCTTCGCCATCCACTGCCGCCGCTCCCTGGCCCCGTATCTGAACGCGGACGCCGAAGAGATCCTCGACATCACCCGCCGCTGCTACGACCGCTACCACACCCTCTTCGACGAGCCCTACCCCTTCGACTCCTACGACCAGGCCTTCGTCCCCGAGTTCAACCTCGGCGCCATGGAGAACCCCGGCCTGGTCACCCTCCGCGACGAGTTCGTGCACCGCTCCGCCGTCACCGACACCGAGCGCCAGACCCGCGGCATGGTCATCGCCCACGAGATGGCCCACATGTGGTTCGGCGACCTCGTCACCCTCGCGTGGTGGGACGACATCTGGCTCAACGAGTCCTTCGCCGAATACATGGGCTACCAAGTCCTGTCCGAGGCCACCCGCTTCACCGACACCTGGACCGACTTCGGCATCACCCGCAAGGGCTGGGGCTACGACGCCGACCAGCGCCCCTCCACCCACCCCGTCGCCCCCCTCCCCGAGGACGTCCCCGACACGGCCTCCGCCCGGCTCAACTTCGACGGCATCTCCTACGCCAAGGGCGCCTCCGCCCTGCGCCAGCTCGTCGCCTGGATGGGCGAGAAGGACTTCCTCGCCGGCGTCAACGCCCACATCACCCACCACCGCTTCGGCAACGCCACCCTCGCCGACTTCATCGACTCCCTCGCCCGCGCCACCGACCGGGACGTGCACGCCTGGGCCGAGAGCTGGCTGCGCACCACCGGCGTCGACACCCTCACCCCCGTCGTCGGCACGGCCCCCGACGGCGGCTGGACCCTGCGCGTCGACCGGGACGGCACCCGACCGCACCACCTCACCGCGGGACTGTACGACCGCGACCCCGCCGACCCCACCCGTCTCGTCGCCCGCGACCACCTCGCCTGGGACCTCCCCGCACCGGCCCCCGAGCGCGGGCACACCGTCCCGGACAGCGCCGCCCCGGACAGCGCCGCTCCGGGCAGCGCCACTCCGGGGCGCGGGCACACCGTCCCGGACAGCGCCGCCCCGGACAGCGCCGCTCCGGACAGCGCCGCCCCGCAGCCCACGCACACCGCACCGGGCCCCCGCCCCGCCCTGATCCTCCTCAACGACGGCGACCTCACCTACGCCAAGGTCCGCCTCGACCCCACCTCCTGGAACACGGCCCGCGAAGCCCTCTCCAGCCTGCCCGACCCCCTCACCCGCACCGTCATCTGGAACGCCGCCCGCGACATGGTCCGCGACGGCGAACTGCCCCCCGCCGCCTACCTGGACGCCGCCCGCGCCCACCTCCCGTACGAAACCGACATCGCCATCCTCTCCGGCGCCGTCGCCTTCGCCCGCACCCAGATCGCCGACCGCTACCTCCCCGCCGCCGACCGGCCCGCCGCCCTGAACACCCTCAGCACGATCGCCCGCGACATCCTGCGCCGCACCGAGGGCTCGGAGAACGGCGACGGCCAGGGCCCGCGCCTGGTCGCCGTACGCCTCTTCATCGACAGCGCCACCACCCCCGACGGCATACAGGACTGGCTCTCCGGCGGCAGCGTCCCCGGCGGTCCCCTCCTCGACCCCGAACTGCGCTGGCGCATCCTCGGCCGCCTCGCCGTCCTCGGCGCCACCACCCCCGCCGCCATCGAGGACGAACTGGCCCGCGACCCCAGCGCCACCGGCCACCAGGGCGCCGCGACGTGCCACGCCGCACTGCCCGACCCGGCCGCGAAGCAGGCCGCCTGGGACGCCCTGTTCGCCACCGACGAGCGCACCGACCTGTCCAACCACCTCTTCAACGCCACCGCGGCCGGCTTCTGGGCCCCCGAACAGCTCGATCTGGTGCGCCCCTACGCCGAGCGCTACTTCCCCGCCGCGGTGGCCCTCGCCGCCCGCCGCGGCCCCGCCCTCGCCGACGCCGCCGGGCGCTACGCCTTCCCCACGCCCCTCGTCGACACCACCACCCTCCACCTGGGCGAGGAGTGCCTGCGCACCGCCGACCCGTCCCCGGCCCTGCGCCGCAAACTCATGGACCAGCTCGACGACCTGCGGAGGGCGCTGCGGGTACGGGGTGAGGGGGAGTAGGGGAGTAGGGGAGCAGCGGGGGTAGCGGGAGCAACAGGGTGGGGCGGCCCGGGGTAGCGGGAACAGCAAGGGGCGAGGCGGCGGCGCGGGAGTAGCGGGGGCAGGGCAGCCCGAGTGCGTTCTCGGCACCCCGGCGCGCGGGCCGGGGCCCGCCCCGCATACCAGGCCAAGCGATCACCACCGCGCCGCCCTTCGCCCCGGTCCCCCTTTCGGGTTGAGCTCGCCCGGCTCGGCAGGCACATCACCCGGCCCCGGCCAGGCTGTGGTGTGCCCGCTGTCGTGCACCCGAAGGACCCGCCCCATGAACACCCCGCCCCTCGCCGGCGGAGCCGCAGGCCCCGACGCCCTGCGCCCGCTCCTCGGCACCGTCCTCGACGCCCTGCGCGACGGTGCGGAAGCCCGGGGCGGGCCGCTGCCCGCGGGCGGCCCCGGCCGCGTCGCCGCGCGGCTGCGGGAGGCCGCGGGCCCGGTCCTCCCCGAGACCGGCAGCGGGCCCCACGCAGCACTGCGCTCCCTGGTGTACGGCATGGCCGAAGGCGCCGCCGACCCCGCCGACCCGCACTGCGCCGCCCACCTGCACTGCCCGCCGCTGGCCGTCGCCGCCGCGGCCGACCTGGCCGCCGCCGTCCTGAACCCGTCCATGGACTCCTGGGACCAGGCCCCCGCCGCCTCCGCCCTCGAAGCCCGTACGGCCCGCGAACTGGCCGCCCTGGTCTACCCGTACACACCTGGCACCCCCAGCCGTACGTACGAATCCGACGCGCCCCCGGACGGCTCAGGCACGCCCCCGGACGACCCCGCCCAGCCGCCCCGAGCCGGGGCTCCCGTCCGCCCCGCCCAGGCACCCCGAACCGGCGCCCTGACCGACCCCGCCCACCCGTACGGGATCGCCCACCCGTACGGGATCGCCCACCCGTACCGGACCGCCCGGCCCGAGGCCCCTGCCCGCCGGCCCGAGGCCCCTGCCCGCCGGCGCGAAACCGCCCCGCCGGAGGCACCCGCCGGTCCGCAGGAGCACGACCGACCAGGGGACGACCGATCAGGGGCCGATCGACCAAGGGCCGACCGACCAGAAGACGACCGCCCCGACGCCCTCGTCACCACCGGCGGCACCGAGTCCAACCAACTCGGCCTGCTGCTCGCCCGCGAACACGCCCGCGCCCGGCACACCGAGCCGCTCCGCGTCGTCTGCGGCGCCAACGCGCACCACAGCATCCACCGCGCCGCCTGGCTCCTCGGCCTCCCCGAGCCGCTCATCCTCCCCACCCCCGACGGCACCCTCGCCCCCCACACCCTCCACAACGCCCTCACCGACCTCCACCACCCCGGCACCCCCGGCCCGCCGGTCCTCGTCTGCGCCACCGCCGGCACCACCGACACCGGCGCCATCGACCCGCTGCCCGCCCTCGCCGACCTCGCGGACACCCACGGCGCCCGCCTCCACGTCGACGCCGCCTACGGCGGGCCCCTTCTCTTCAGCGACACCCACCGCCCGCTCCTGGCCGGCCTGCACCGCGCCCACACCGTCACCCTCGACCTGCACAAACTCGGCTGGCAGCCGGTCGCCGCGGGCCTCCTCGCCGTCCCGGCCACCAGCCACCTCGCCCCGCTGGCCCACCGCGCCGCCTACCTCAACGCCGACGACGACACCGAAGCCGGCCTCCCCGACCTGCTCGGCCGCTCCCTGCGCACCACCCGCCGTCCCGACGTCCTCAAGATGGCCGTCACCCTCAAGGCCCTCGGCCGCACCGGACTCGCCGACCTCGTCGACCGGACCCTCGCCGCCGCCCGCACCTTCGCCGACCTCGTCGACGCCCACCCCGCCCACGAACTCCACTCCCGCCCCACCCTCAGCACCGTCCTCTTCCGTCCCGCAGGCACCGACGACGCCACCGTCGCCACCATCCGCCGCCGCCTCCTGCACCGCGGCCGCGCCGTCCTCGGCCGCGCCGCCACCCCCACCGGGCTCTGGCTCAAGGCGACCCTCCTCAACCCGCACACCACCACCGACGACCTCACCTCCCTCCTGAAACTCGTGGAAGGCCACACCCCCCGATGAGCACCCCCCACCCCGACGCCGCCACCCTCCAACTGCCCTCCCCGAGCCCCGGCGCCGACACCCCGCCCCGGACCCGCACCGCCGGCACCGAACCCGATCCCGATCCCGCCGGCACCCGCTCCATCAGCACCCCGGACGAGCCGCTGGACCTCATCGGCATCGGCATCGGCCCCTTCAACCTCTCCCTCGCCGCCCTCGCCCAGCCCCTCACCGGACTGCGCACCGCCTTCTACGAACAGCGCCACGCCTTCCACTGGCACCCCGGCCTGCTCATCGAGGACGCCACCCTCCAAGTCCCCTTCCTCGCCGACCTCGTCACCCTCGCCGACCCCACCAGCCCCTGGAGCTTCCTCAACTACCTCAAACACCGGGAACGGCTGTTCCCCTTCTACTTCGCCGAGCGCTTCCACCTCCACCGCGCCGAATACGACGCCTACTGCCGCTGGGTCAGTAAAAACCTCCCCGACCTGCACTTCCGCCACCAGGTCGACGCCATCCGCTGGAACGCGGACCGCGCCGCCTTCGAAGTGGACCACACCCGGATCGGCGCGGACGGCGAAGCCGAGTCCCTGGGCCGCGCCTACGCCCGCAACCTCGCCCTCGGCATCGGCAGCGTCCCGCACGTACCCGAAGCCCTCAAACCGCTCGCCGACGCCCCCGCCGTCCCCGTCCTCCACTCCGCCGACTACCTCACCCACCGCGAACGCCTGCTGGCCGCCGAACACATCACCGTCATCGGCGGCGGCCAGTCCGGCGCCGAAGTCTTCCTCGACCTGCTGCGCGCCCGCCCCGCCGGCCGCGAAGGGCTGCACTGGCTCGCCCGTACCGCCGCCTTCGCACCCATGGAATACAGCAAGCTCGGCCTCGAACACTTCACCCCCGACTACACCCGCTACTTCCACGCCCTCCCCGAGCCCGTACGCGACGAACTGCTGCCCGGCCAGTGGCAGCTCCACAAGGGCATCGACCACGGCACCCTCGCCGCCATCCACGACGAGCTCTACCGGCGCACCCTCCACGGCGGCTGGCCCGACGCCACCCTCACCCCCGGCGTCACCGTCCGAACGGCCGGCCGCGTCGGCACCACCAAGGTCGAACTCCACCTCGAACACCCGCACCAGGCCGCCCGCAGCCGGCTGACCACCGACGCCGTCGTCCTCGCCACCGGCTACCGGCCGTCCCGCACCGACACCCTGCTCGCCGCGCTCGACCCGTACATGCGCCGCGACGCCGCCGTCCGCCCCCGCATCGACACCGAACAGCGCCTCGTCCTCGACCCCTGCGTCACCGGCTCCGTCTTCGTCCAGAACGCCGAACACCACACCCACGGCGTCGGCACCCCCGACCTCGGCCTCGCCGCCTGGCGCAGCGCCACCATCCTCAACACCCTCACCGGCCGCCCCGCCTACCCCCTGCCGAACCGCACCGCCTTCACCACCTTCGGCCTGCGCCCCTCACCACCCCGCTCCGCCACCCGCGCCCCCCGCCCCAACTCCACCCTCATCGAAAACCCCTGACCCGCCCGGCCCAGGCTCCGCACACACGGACACCTGGGCCTTCCGTACGGCCGGGACCTCGGGCCCCGCGAACGCCGGATCTCAGAACACCGGCACCCCGTCCCGGGTCAGCCGCCAGTCCACCGAAGCGAACCGCGCGCCGTCGATCTCCCCGGTCTCCTTCACCCAGTTGATGATCACGTTGCGGATCTCCTCCGACGTGGCCCACACCTGCGGCGCCTTCGCCACATGCGGGAAATTACCGCCACCGCTCGCCCGGTAGTTGTTCACCGCCAGCACGAACCGCGCGTCGTCCGCGACCGGCTCGCCCCCGAACATCAGCTTCCCGATCCGCCGCCCCGGCTCCCGCGCGACATCGATCTCGTACGAAACGCCGCTCACCGCGTCATAGTTGTAATCCGGGATGCCGTCCGCATTGGTCAGCTTCGCCGGATCGACCGGTCCGCCCGCGGGCGTCCGCACGTAATACCGCGCGGAGAACTCCAGATAGTCCCGTAGCTGCTTCCCGGTCAGGATCCGCGCCTCCAGCGTGTTGTCGAAGGGATACAGCGCGGCCATCGACCGGATCGTCACGTTCCCCGCCGGCACCGCCGCCGTACGCGAGAAACACGACGCCTGCGACAACACCGGCAGCTTCGCGTGCTCCCCGCCCGCCAGCGCCTTCCGCACCGCCTCCGCCTGCACATACGCGATGAAGTCCAGCACCGGCGTGTCCTTGTACGGCGCCTCGGCCGCCGTCATCTCCGCCTTCGACCGCCCGATGACCTGATTGACATAGGCCACCACCTTCCGCTGCTCCGTACGCAGCAGCCGCGTGATCCGCGGATCCTCCGGCACCGTGTTGGAATTCAGCACCTTCGCCGACACCGACTCCACCGACCAGCGCCCCCGCGAAAGCACCAGGCCGAAATCGAAGAGGGTCAGCCGCTGGCCCCACTTCAGCGGCTCCGACAGCACCACCTCGCGGCCCGTCGCGCGGTTCACCACCCGCCGCTCCGGCACCTCCACATGCGCGTGCCCCACCAGGATCGCGTCGATCCCCGGCACCCGCTCCGCCACCAGCGCCGCCGCGTTCTCCACGTACGGCAGCTGGTCCCCGTACGACGAGGTGCCGCTCGCCCCCGAATGCGCGGCGACGATCACCACGTCCGCACCCATCGAGCGCAGCTTCGGCACCCACTTCGCGGCCTGCTCCTCCAGCCCGGGAAACGCCAGCTTCCCCTGCACATGCGCCTTGTCCCAGATCGCGATACCGGGATTCGTCAGCCCCAGCACCGCCACCTTCACATCCCGGCCGCACGGCGTGCGCAGCCGCTTCATCCAGTACGGCGGAAACGCCGGACGCAGCGACTTCGCGTCCACCGCGTTCGCCCCCAGCAGCGGGAAATCACAGTTGTCCTGGAACTTGCGGAGCACCTCGATGCCGTAATTGAACTCGTGATTACCGAGTGCCGCCGCGTCATAACCGATGGCGTTCATCGCCTTCGCCATCGGATGCACCGGACCGTGCGGACCGGTGATCGGCTCCACCTTCGCGTAGTAATACGCCAGCTGCGTGCCCTGGATCGTGTCACCGGCGTCGATCAGCAGCGTATGGCGCGCGCCCTTTTCCGCCCGGACCCGCCGCACCAGCGTGGAGATCTTCGCCAGGCCCACATCGTTGTGGTCCTTGTCGTCGAATTCCGCGTCGGTCGCGTAATCCCAGTTGAAGACATTGCCGTGCAGATCCGTCGTCCCCATCACCGTGAACGCGTAACGCCGCGCGGGCCGCGCCCGGCCGCCGGACACCGGCGCGGCCGCCGCCGGCCCCGCCGTACCGATGAGCGCGGCCCCCGCGCCCGTGGCGACCGAACTCCCCAGGAACTTCCTACGGCCGAGCGGCATGTACATCTCCCTTGACGAAACACGGCGGCGGGCGGCGGCCACGACAACGACGCAAGCCACGACACCCATGGACAACGCGCGTAGATTCTGGCTCAGCAACCTCATCCACAACACCCCTTACAGGTTGCGATCAGATGACCGCGCCGCCGGACCGCTCCCTGACAAACGCCCCGCCCCGTGCCAGGCTGCCCCCATGACCGACCCCGACACCCGGCCCGCCACCCTCCCGAACAGCACCCCTCCCCCGAGCGGCACCCCCCTCCCGTACGGCACCCCCGACGTGCCCCGCCTCGCCGTCCGCGGCGAGGCCCACATCGAGGCCGACCCCGAAATCGCCCGGATCGACATCACCGTCCAGGCCCGCGGCACCGACCGCACCGCCACCCTCAAGGACCTCACCCACCGCAACGACCAGGCCCTCGCCCTCGTCAAGAGCTACGGCGACGCCGTCGAGAAAGTCGACACCGGCGCCTTCTCCGTCACCCCCGAAGTCACCGCCAAGGGCCGCCACGAACGCGTCCGCGCCTACCACGGACGCGTCCGCATCACCGCCACCCTCACCGACTTCACCGCCCTCGGCGAACTCACCACCCGCCTCGCCGACCTCGACCTCACCCGCGTCGACGGCCCCTGGTGGGCCCTGCGCCCCGACTCGCCCGCCCACCGCGAAGCCCGCCGGCAGGCCGTACAGGACGCCGTCCAGCGCGCCCGCGAATACGCCGAAGCACTCGGCGCGCGCCTCGACGCCGTCCTCGAAATCGCCGACACCGGCGCCGAGAACGCCACGCCGATGCCCGTCCCCGGCGCCGCGTTCCGCTCCGTCGCCTACGGCGGAGCCGCCGAGAGCGCCCCCGCCCCCGCCCTCGACCTCGAACCCGCCCGGCAGGAGGTCTACGCACAGGTCAACGCCCGCTTCACGATGACGCGGCCACAGCTGTGACCCCATACGACCGGACACCGGACCCACCTCGGCCACCCCGCTAATCCGCTCATCGGAGCACCGACCCGCCCATTCAATTAGTTGTCAAGAGCCTTTCACGCAAAGGCCGTTGGGCAGTCGCTTCCCCACAGTTCCCTACCTATGAGTAGGTCGTAGGGTCGGACCATGCGCCGAGCAAAGATCGTCTGCACCCTGGGGCCCGCCACCGACTCGTACGAGCAGATCAAGGCACTCGTCGAAGCCGGAATGGACGTGGCCCGCTTCAACCTCAGCCACGGCACCTACGCCGACCACGAGGCGCGCTACGAGCGGGTGCGCAAAGCGTCCGAGGAGACCGGCCGCAGCGTCGGCGTCCTCGCCGATCTTCAAGGCCCGAAGATCCGCCTCGGCCGGTTCCGCGAAGGCCCCGTACTTCTCGAACGCGGCGACACCTTCACCATCACCGTCCGGCCCGGCGTGGAAGGCGACCGCCACCGCTGCGGCACCACCTACGAAGGACTCGCCGCCGACGTCACCCCCGGCGAACGCGTCCTCGTCGACGACGGCAAGGTCACCCTCGAAGTCACCGGCGTCCAGGACACCGAGGTGCACACCACGGTCGTCGAAGGCGGCATGGTCTCCGACCACAAGGGCCTCAACCTCCCCGGCGTGGCCGTCTCCGTCCCCGCCCTCTCCGAGAAGGACCGCGAGGACCTGCGCTGGGCCCTGCGCACCGGCGCCGACATCATCGCCCTCTCCTTCGTCCGCAGCGGCGCCGACATCGACGACGTACACCGCATCATGCGCGAGGAGAACCGCTTCCGGCCCGTCATCGCCAAGGTCGAAAAGCCGCAGGCCGTCGACGCGATCGACGACATCGTGGCCGCCTTCGACGGCATCATGGTCGCCCGCGGCGACCTCGGCGTCGAAATGCCGCTGGAAACGGTCCCGGTCGTACAGAAGCGCGCCATCACACTGGCCAGGCGCAACGCCAAGCCGGTCATCGTCGCCACCCAGATGCTCGACTCGATGATCGAGAACTCCCGGCCCACCCGCGCCGAGGCCTCCGACGTCGCCAACGCCGTCATCGACGGCACCGACGCCGTGATGCTCTCCGGCGAGACCAGCGTCGGCAAATACGCCACCGAAACCGTACGCACCATGGCCCGCATCGTCACCGCGGCCGAGGAAGACATCCTCACCAAGGGCCTGCCCCCACTGACCGACCGCAACAAGCCCCGCACCCAGGGCGGCGCCGTCGCCCGCGCCGCCGCCGAGATGGGCGACTTCCTCGGCGCCAAGTTCCTCGTCGCCTTCACCCAGTCCGGCGACACCGTCCGCCGCCTCTCCCGCTACCGTTCCCCCATCCCCCTCCTCGCCTTCACCCCCGAACCCGCCACCCGCTCCCAGCTCAACCTCACCTGGGGCGTGGAAACCTTCCTCGGTCCCAAGGTCGACTCCACCGACGAAATGGTCGCCCAGGTGGACGAGGAACTCCTGCGCATCGGCCGCTGCGAACCCGGCGACACCGTCATCATCACGGCCGGCTCACCACCTGGCGTCGCCGGCACGACGAACCTCGTCCGGGTGCATCACATCGGGGAGGACGAATCGGCGAAGTAGCCTGCCGCTGCCGCCGGTTGCTTCAGTACTTGGGCCCGACGTGCGCGTCCAGCAACGCCACGGAGGCACGCCGGGCCACCGAAACATTCTGCGCGCGGCGGCTGTGGCGGGCCCGCTTCCACGCCACGCCCACCGCGTCCAGCGTGTCCGTACAGATCCGGAGAATGTCGGCGGACGTGTTGGTGAAGAAATACCGCGGATACTCGTAACGCCTGCGCACTCCGCCCACAACGCGGGTCGCCCAGTTGGTGATCCGGCAGCCGTCGGAGTGGAACAGCCCACGGAGGAATTCCCACGGGTGCGCGTCGACGATGTCCCGCTGCCACTCGTCGAGGGCGATGACACGCTCATGTTTCTTCCCCGGGCCGTGCTGCGGGAACAGACAGGGCCAGTGACGGCTGTAGCTGGACACCATGACGCACCCCTGCTTGCGCACCAGGCAGACGCTGTCGGCGGCCTTCGTACGCGCAACGGCCGCCCGGCAGGCATCGATGAGCCCCGGCCAGGCGTCCGCACAGGCGATCCGCAGCACATAACCCCCGCGCGGGTGCGGGCTGATACAGCCGTCACCCAGGTACAGCCCGAGCAGGTAGGCGTACGCGGCGGGATCGGCGGGGGGCTGCGGCGCGCTCGCGCACCGTACGCATTCCGTAGAAGGGCGGGAAAGCGGTTCGATTCTGGTCCGCCATGCACGAATCGCGGAGCGCGATACTCCGGTCTCCTTGCTCACGGAGTTGAGACTGCGGCCCTGGGCCAGGAGTGCGAGGGCATGTTCACGGGTGGCGATGTCGTACACGGCCGGGGCCGCCTTCCGGGGGAGAGATCAGTATTTGGGGCCGATGTGGGCGTCCATGAGGGCCACGGAGGGGCGTTTGGCTACGGAGATGTTGAAGGGTTCGTCGAACTTCCGGACCATCTTCCACTCGACGCCCACGGACGTCAGTGCGTCGGAGCAAATGCCGAGAATGTCGGGGGACTTGTTGGTGAAGAAGTAGCGGGGGTATTCGTATCGCTTGGGCTGGCCGCCGACGCGTTGCGTGGTCCAGTTGATGACCCGGCAGCCGTCCGAGTGAATCAGCCCGCGGATCAGCTCCCACGGGTACTCGTCGACGATCTCCTGCTGCCAGGATTCCAGGACGATGGGGCGTTCGTGCTTCCTGCCGGGCCCGTGCTGGGGGAACATGCAGATCCAGTGCCAGGTGTACGACTTCACCTCGACACATCCCTGCTTCTGGCGTCGCCCCGTACTGGGAGTGGCCATCACCTTGCGCATGGCTTCCTCGGCCTCAGCGACGAGGCCGGGCCAGGCGTCGGCGCAGTAGACGGACAAGTGGTGCTGCTTGGTCTTCGAGACGATGTGCCCGTCGCCGAGATAAAGACCGAGTAAATAGGCGTAGGCCCGGCGATCGAAAGGGCGGGGCGTACAGCGTGGACAGTCGTGGGGACGCTCGAACCGCTCGCCCCGGCGCTTGCGGTCCTCGTGGCGCCACCAGCCGATGGTGCCGCGCGGGACATTCAGCCGTTCCGCGACCACACGATTGGTGACACCTTGCCGGAGGAGCGCCAGGGCTCGCTGACGTGTTGCGAAGTCATACATGCATGCGAGCGTGGCCGGATTTTTGCCCGGACGGGCTGATTCGCTACTACGTTCACCGCGTAGAGTGAAGATCGCCAACCGTTGTGTAACCTTCGAATCGAAGGTAAAGTGCCCTGGGTGGGATTCGAACCCACGCTGTCGGTGGTTTGAGCACCGTGTCTCTACCGCTGGACTACCAGGGCTTACCTTGAAAACCAAGGCTAGCGGAGACCCGCCGTGACTCAAACATACAGGAGATAGGTAGGCTCATGGGGCACCACCTGCCTGGAACGAGGAGACCCGTGAGCGCCGCCGAGCCCGAGCAGCCCGTCGCCGACGACGACCAGTCGCATGTCCCGCCGCAGACGACCCGTGTGGTCATCGCCGAGGACGAGGCCCTCATCCGTCTCGATCTCAAAGAGATGCTGGAGGAGGAGGGCTACACCGTCGTCGGTGAGGCCGGGGACGGGGAGAAAGCCGTGGAACTGGCCCGGGAGCACCGGCCCGACCTGGTGATCCTGGACGTGAAGATGCCGATCCTGGACGGGATCTCCGCCGCCGAGCGGATCGCCGGGGAGAGCATCGCCCCGGTCCTGATGCTCACCGCGTTCTCGCAGCGCGAACTGGTGGAGCGGGCGCGGGACGCCGGCGCCATGGCGTACCTCGTCAAGCCGTTCAGCAAGAGCGACGTGGTGCCGGCCATCGAGATGGCGGTGAGCCGCTTCACGGAGCTGAAGACGCTGGAGAAGGAGGTCGCCGACCTCACCCAGCGGCTGGAGACCCGCAAGCTGGTGGACCGGGCGAAGAGCATCCTGCAGACGCAGTACGGGCTGACCGAGCCCGCCGCGTTCCGCTGGATCCAGAAGACGTCGATGGACCGCCGGCTGTCCATGCAGCAGGTCGCCGAGGCCGTCATCGAGGACGCCGAGGAGAAGAAGCAGAAGAAGGAGAAGGAGGGGAAGGAGTAAAGATCCTTTCCTCCCCGAGGGCTGTGCCGGTCGCCGACCGGCACAGCCCTTTTCCGTGTGGGGCGCCTCCTCAGTCCTCTCCCAGATACGCCTTCCGTACCGACTCGTCGTGCAGGAGTTCCTGGCCGGTGCCGGACAGGACGACGGTGCCGGTTTCCATGACGTGGCCGTGGTCGGCGAGGGAGAGGGCGGCCTGGGCGTTCTGTTCGACCAGGAGGATGGTGGTGCCCTGGTTCCGCAGTTCGCGGATGGTGTCCATGATCTTCTGCATCATGATGGGGGACAGGCCCATGGAGGGCTCGTCCAGCATGAGCAGTTTGGGGCGGGACATCAGGGCGCGGCCCATGGCGAGCATCTGCTGTTCGCCGCCGGAGAGGGTGCCGGAGGCCTGGCGGCTGCGTTCGCCGAGGATGGGGAAGAGTTCGTAGACGCGCCGGATGTCGGCCTCGATGCCGTCCGGGTCCTTGCGCAGGAACGCGCCGAGCTTGAGGTTCTCGGCGATGGTCAGGCGGGGGAAGAGGCGGCGGCCTTCGGGGGAGTGGGCGAGGCCGCGCTCGACGATCTTGTGGGCGGGTACGCCGGTGAGGGGCGCGCCATCGAAGGTGATCTTTCCGGTGAGGGGTTTGAGCAGGCCGGAGAGGGTGCGCAGGGTGGTGGTCTTGCCGGCGCCGTTGGTGCCGATGAGGGTGACGACCTGGCCGGCCTTGACGGAGAACGAGATGCCCTTGACGGCTTCGATCTTGCCGTAGGCGACGCGCAGGTCCTCGACCTGGAGGAGCGGGGGCGTGGTCATCGGGTGCCTCCTTCCGGGGTGGCGGGCCCGGATGCGGCGTCCGGAGGCGAGTTCCCGGGGGGCGTGTCCGGAGGCGAGTCTCCGGAGGGCGTGTCCGAAGGCGAGTCCCCGAGGGGCGTGTCCGAAGACGAGTCTTCGGGGGTCATGCCCGGAGGCGAGTCCTCGGGCGCGGCGCCTGGGGACCGGTCTCCGGGGGCGGCCCCTGGCGCGGCTCCGGCCCCGCGTCCCCCACCCGGTCCGGCCCCGCGTCCCTCGCCCGGTCCGGCCCCGGCTACCCCGCCCGGTCCGGCCCCGCGTCCCCCGCCCGCCCCGGCCCCCGGCCCCTCACCCCGCGCCTGCTCCTCCGCCGCCCGTACTTCCGCCGCCTCCTCGGCGCCGGGGGCGTCCTCGAAGGGGGTGCCCAGGTAGGCGGCGATGACGCGTTCGTCGGCCTGCACGGCCTCGCTGGTGCCCTCGACGAGTTTCTCGCCCTGGACCAGGACGGCGACGCGGTCGCAGAGGTTGAAGATGAAGCGCATGTCGTGCTCGATCACGAGGACGGCGGTGCCCTGGTCGCGGATGGCGAGGACGAGGTCCTGGGTGGCGCGGGTCTCCTGGGGGTTCATGCCGGCGGTGGGTTCGTCGAGGAGGAGGAGGCCGGGGTCGCTGGCGAGGGCGCGGGCGATCTCCAGTTTGCGTTGTTCGCCGTAGGGGAGGTTGCGGGCGAGGTGGTCGCGTTTGGCGGCGAGGCCGGTGAACTCCAGGAGTTCCATGGCGCGTTCTTCGGAGGAGCGTTCGGCCTTGCGGAAGCCGGGGCCGCGCAGGAGGGCGGACCAGAGCCCTTCTTTGGTGCGGGTGTGGCGTCCGACGAGGGTGTTTTCCAGGACGGTCATGTTGGCGAAGAGGCGGATGTTCTGGAAGGTGCGGGCGATGCCGGCCTTGGTGACGAGGTGGGGTTTGCGGGAGAGGCGGGTGCCGCGGTAGCTGACGGTGCCCTCGGTGGGGACGTAGAGGCCGGTGAGGCAGTTGAAGAAGGTGGTCTTGCCGGCGCCGTTGGGGCCGATGAGGCCGACGATCTCGCCGGTCCGTACGGTGAGGTCCACGCCGCGTACGGCGGTCAGGCCGCCGAAGCGCATGGTGACGCCGGCGGCTTCGAGGACGGTACCGGCGGTGGCGGCGGTGCTGATGGGTGTGGTCATGGTCGCGTCACGCCTTCGCCTGGGTGCCGCCGATGGCCTGGTCCCGTTCGGGCAGACCCGTGTCGGGTGGGATGTCGAGCTGGCCGGTCTCGTGGAATTCGAGCTGCTTCCTGCGGTCCGGGATCAGGCCCTCCGGCCGGAAGCGCATGAGCAGGACGAGGGCGAGGCCGAACAGGAGCAGCTGGTAGTCCTGGAGGAAGTCGAGTTTGGCGGGGATGAGGAAGAGCAGGGCCGCGCCGACCAGGGGACCACTGAGGGTGCCCATGCCGCCGAGGATGACGGCGGCGAGGAGGAAGGCGGAGTTCGGCGGGGTGGGGCCGGCGAACTGGAACTGCTCGGGGGTGGCGGTGGTGACGATGTGGACGTGGACGGTGCCGGCGAGTCCGGCGAGGGCGGCGCCGAGGGCGAAGGCGAGCAGGCGCAGCCGGAAGCTGTTGATGCCCATGGCGACGGCGGCGGTCTCGTCCTCGCGGATGGCGATCCAGGCGCGGCCGATGCGGGAGGCGGCGGCGCGGCGGAAGACCAGGACGACGAAGGCGGTGACGAGGATCATCAGGAGGTAGTAGTTGCCGTAGGTGGCGATGGTGAAGCCGAGGATGTCGTGGGGTTCGCCGAAGTTGAAGCCGAAGATCTCCAGGTTGGGGATGTTGGGGATGCCCATGGCGCCGTTGGTGACGTCGGGTCCCGTGGTGCCGTTGAGGTTGAGCATCGCGATACGGAAGATCTCGCCGAAGCCGAGGGTGACGATGGCGAGGTAGTCGCCGCGCAGCCGCAGGGTGGGGGCGCCGATCAGGACGCCGAAGACGAGGGAGGCGGCGGCGCCGGTCAGGAGTGCGGCCCAGAACGGGAAGTGCAGGCCGAGGGCGGATTCGGGGCTGCCGGAGACCAGGGCGGCGGCGTAGGCGCCGACGCCGAGGAAGGCCACGTACCCGAGGTCGAGGAGTCCGGCGAGGCCGACGACGACGTTCAGGCCGAGGGCGACGGTGGCGAAGACGAGGATGTTGGCGCCGATGATCGTGTACTGGTCGGTTTCCTGGGTGAGGGGGAAGCAGGCGGCGGCGACGAAGGCGGCGGTCAGGGCGAAGCCGCGGTGCCGGGCGGTGATCTCGCTGAGGCGGCCGGTGAGTCCGGCGCGCTGGAGGGCGGGGGCGGCGAGCGCGACGAAGATCAGGTAGCCGACGAAGGGCGGGCCGTCGTCCGCGTCGATGCCGTACGTGAAGACGTACAGTCCGGCGGCGATCGCGGCGGCGATGACGAGGAGTTCGCCCCAGGAGGGCAGCGCGCGGACGGGCTTGCGCAGTGGTACGGGGGCGAGGGCGCCGGTGAAGCGCTGCCAGGCGCCGGGTGCGGGGCCGGCCGCCCGGTCGGCGGGGACGGTGCGGTCGGCGGGCAGGCCGAGGGCGCCGAGGAGGGCGGCGAGGGCGGCGGCGCCCGCGACGAAGCCGCCGGGTTCGAGGTTGACGAGTCCGCCGAGCTGGACGGCGATGGCGCCGAGGGTGAACCAGGTGGCGGCGAAGGTGGCGATGGCGGTGAGCAGGACGGGGGCGGTGCGGCCGGCGGGGGTGAGCCAGCCGAGGCCGCGGAGGCCGAGGCCGGAGAGGGTGAAGAGGAGGGTGAGGATGCCGCCGGCGAGGGTGACCAGTTGCAGGCCGGTGGGGGAGCCGTAGTAGGTGAGGTCGCCGGGGAACTCGCTGCTCCAGGTCCAGGCGAGGGCGGTGGAGGCGGCGGTGGCGAGGGCGGCGGCCGCGGTGGTGAGGAGGGCGCCGCGTCCGGGCAGGCGCAGGACGCCGGGGTGGTGCTGGGGCGCGGCGCCGGTGGTGGGTGGGGTGGTCATCGGTATCACGCCCGATCCGCGACGCGTTCGCCCAGCAGGCCCTGTGGCCTCAGGAGGAGTACGAGGATGAGGAGGACGAAGGCCCAGACGTCCTTCCAGGCGCCGCCGCCGAACTGCTGCATGCCGGGTATCTCCTCGACGTAGCCGGTGGCGAGGGCTTCGGCGACGCCGAGGACGACGCCGCCGAGCATGGCGCCGTAGATGTTGCCGATGCCGCCGAGCACGGCCGCGGTGAATGCCTTGAGGCCGAGGATGAAGCCCATGCGGAACTGCACCTCGCCGGTGCGCAGTCCGTAGGCGACGGCCGCGACGCCCGCGAAGGCGGCGCCGATGGCGAAGGCCAGCACGATGATGCGGTCGGTGTTGATGCCCATGAGTTTGGCGGTGTCCGGGTCCTGGGCGGTGGCCTGCATGGCGCGGCCGCTGCGGGTGCGGGAGACGAAGAGGCCGAGGGCGATCATGCAGAGGGGGGCGGCGATGAGGACGAAGACGTCGCCGCGCTGGACGGTGGCGCCGAGGATGGTGAAGGAGTCGCCCTTGAACTGGGGGAAGACGCGGGCCTTGTTGCCTTCGGGGTACCACTTCCAGACGGCCTGCTGGAGGGCGATGGACAGGCCGATGGCGGTGATGAGGGGGGCGAGGCGGGGCGCGCCGCGCAGCGGACGGTAGGCGAATCGTTCCGCTGCCACGCCGACGAGGACGGCGACGAGCACGGCCCCGACGAGCATCAGCGGCAGTGCGTAGAGGAGGTTGACGCCGGAGGGCAGGAGGAGGAAGACGGTCAGCGCGCCGAAGCCGCCGACCATGAAGATCTCGCCGTGGGCGAAGTTGATGAGCTGGACGATGCCGTAGACCATCGTGTAGCCGATCGCGATGAGTCCGTACATCGCGCCGAGGATGAGTCCGTTGGCCAGCTGTTGCGGCAGTTCGTTCACCGCAGGGCCTCCGTGGGTGGGAAGAGGGTACGGGCGGTGGCGGCAGCCCGTGTGCCGCGGGCGGCGCCGGGTCGTTCGTGGCGTCCTGGCGCGGGCCGGGGGCACTGGCCGGTGGGTGTGCGACGGGGTCCGGCGGGCCCGGCGGCCGTCGTACGGTCCGGGGCCCGCCGGCCTCGGCGGGGCGGTCAGCTCGGAGGACTCAGCTCTTGCCGGCCTTGTCGAACTTCTTGAACTCGGCGCTGAAGCGGGCGACCCACTTGCCCTGGTCGACCTGGTAAGCGGTGATCATGGTGTTGGTGGTGTCGCCGTACCGGTCGAAGGCGACGTGGCCGGTGACGCCGTCGAAGGAGACCTTGTTCAGGGCGTCGACGACCTTCTTGCGGGCGTCGGCGGGCAGCTTGCCGCCGTTGTCCGCGACGACCTTCTTGACGGCCTGGATGACGGCCCAGGTGGCGTCGTAGGTGGAGCCGCCGTAGGCCTCGTAGCGGTCCTTGTAGCCGGCGGCCTTGTAGTCGGCGATGAACTTCTTGGCGGATTCGAGCTGTTCGACGGGCTTGCCCACGGAGGAGGCGTAGTCTCCCTGGGCCTTCTTGTTGAGCTTGATGTAGTCGGCGCTGTACATGCCGTCGCCGCCCATCAGGGGGGCGGTGACGCCGCCGTCCTTGAGCTGCTGGCTGAGCGGGCCGGCCGCGGGGTACTCGCCGCCGTAGAAGACGATGTCGGGCTTGGCGGCCTTGACCTTGGCGACCACGGCCTTGAAGTCCCGGTCCTCGGGGTTGACGTGCTCGGAGCCGACGACCTTGCCGCCCAGCTTGGTGAACTGGGCCTTGAAGGAGGCGGCGAGGCCGGCGCCGTAGGTCTTCTGGTCGTCGATGACGTAGGCGTTCTTGAACTTGCCCTTCTCCCAGGCGAACTGGCCGTCGAAGGCGCCCTGCACCTCGTCGGTGGTGGCGGTGCGGAAGTAGGTGGAGAACTGCCGTACGCGCTTGTTCTGCTTCCAGTCCTTGCCCTGGGTGAGGTCGGGGGTGGTGTTGGCGGGGGAGATCAGGGCGACGCCGTTCTGCTGGGCGACCTGCTGCATGGACTGGGCGACGCTGGAGTTCAGCGGGCCGACGATGCCCAGGACGTCCTTGTCGCCGGCGAGTTTGGTGGCGTTCTGCTGGCCGACGTTGGCCTGCGCCTTGTCGTCGAGGGGTTCGAGCTTGAAGGTGACGCCCTTGACCTCGCCGGTCTTGTTGGCGTTGTCGACGGCGAGCTGTGCGGAGTTGCGGATGCCCAGGCCCAGGGCGGAGAGCTCGCCGGTGATCGGGGCGTCGAGCCCGATGGTGACGGACGTCTTCGAGCCCTCGCCGCCCTTCGATCCCTCGTCGCGGGACCCGCACGCGGTCAGGGTGAGGGCGCCTGCGGTGACCGCGGTGGTGAGTATGAGCAAGGAACGGTGATGCACGATCAGTCCTTTCCCTGGCGCGGTCGGCGCGCGTCGCACGACCGGTGCGCGCGCCGGGCCGTACGGGGGTGGTACCGGTTCCGTGCTGGGGCGCGCCCGGCGGCGCGGTGACTGGCGGTGACTCTAGAGCGGTGCCGCGTGCCCTGACAGAGCCGCTGACCAGGATGTGACGCTCTTGTTATGACCGTCGATGAGCGTTTTGCGCTCATGCTCCTTACATCGCGTACGGACGCCGGGCGGAGCGTGAACTCGCACTTTGCGCAGGGGATTTGAGGTTGATCATGGTGCGGGCGTCCGCATATCGGATGTGGCGTGCGGGGCGGGTGCGCGGATGAGGGGAAAGGGGGAGGCCGGCGGCGGGCGTGCCGGTGGCGTGCGCTACGGAGCGTGATGGCGGGCGGCGGCGTACGGCGTGGGGCCGCACGCCGGTAGACGTACGGCGGCCCCGCTCCCTTGTGGGGGAACGGGGCCGCCGTACGGTGCCGGGTGCTCCAGCGGGCCGGTCTCAGTTGCGGTACGCCGACGCGTCCACGTCGCGCAGCATGCAGGTCAGCCGGGCGCTGCACACCCGCTTGTCGTTCTCGTCGGTGATGACGATCTCGTACGTGGCGGAGGAGCGGCCGCGGTGCACGGGGGTGGCGACGCCGGTGACCAGGCCGGAGCGGGCGCCGCGGTGGTGGGTGCAGTTCAGGTCGACGCCGACCGCCTGCTTGGCGGGGCCGCCGTGCAGCATCGCGCCGACCGAGCCGAGGGTTTCGGCGAGCACCGCGGAGGCGCCGCCGTGCAGCAGGCCGTACGGCTGGGTGTTGCCCTCGACGGGCATGGTGCCGACGACCCGCTCCGGCGCGGCCTCCAGGACCTGCACGCTCATGCGCGTACCGAGGTGTCCGGCGGAGAACAGCGCGGCGAGGTCCAGGCCCGGCTCGGCCCACTGGTCGATGATCTCCTGCGGAAACTTGGTCGCGCTCTGCTCGCCCATGTCCTGCGGCTCCGTTCGTGTGCCCGTGGTGTCGGTGCGGCGTACCGGGACGGCCGGACCGATGCCGGTCGTTGAGTCGTGCATGTTCTTATCAGGCTACTGATCGGCCGCCCGGCCCGGGGCGGGCTCCGGGCCGGGCGGCCGTGCGCACCGGGCTCAGGCTCCGGGTGCCGCCGGCTCCAGGCGGATCACCAGCGACTTGGAGGCCGGGGTGTTGCTGGTGTCGGCGGTGTGGTCGAGCGGCACCAGGACGTTGGTCTCCGGGTAGTACGCCGCCGCGCAGCCGCGCGCGGTCGGGTAGTGGACGACGCGGAAGCCGGGCGCGCGCCGCTCCGTGCCGTCCGTCCACTCGCTGACCAGGTCGGTGTACGAGCCGTCGGCGACGCCCAGCGCGCGGGCGTCCTCGGGGTTGACCAGGACGACGCGGCGGCCGTTCTTGATGCCGCGGTAGCGGTCGTCGAGGCCGTAGATGGTGGTGTTGTACTGGTCGTGCGAGCGCAGCGTCTGGAGGAGGAGCCGGCCCTCGGGCAGGTGCGGGTACTCCACGGGCGCGGCCGTGAAGTTGGCCTTGCCGGTGGCGGTGGGGAACTCGCGCCGGTCGCGCGGGGCGTGCGGCAGGGCGAAGCCGCCGGGCCGGGCGACCTTGGCGTTGAAGTCCTCGAAGCCGGGCACGACGCGGGCGATCCGGTCGCGGATCGTGGCGTAGTCCTTCTCGAACTCCTCCCAGGGCGTGGTGCTGCCCTGGCCGAGGACGCGCCGGGCGAGGCGGGCGACGATGGCCGGCTCGGAGAGCAGCCGCGTGCTCGCGGGAGCCAGCCGGCCGCGGGAGGCGTGCACCATGCCCATGGAGTCCTCGACGGTCACGAACTGCTCGCCGCCCGCCTGCACGTCCCGCTCCGTACGGCCGAGGGTGGGCAGGATCAGGGCGCGGGCGCCGGTGACCACGTGGGAGCGGTTGAGCTTGGTGGAGACGTGGACGGTGAGCCGGGCGCGGCGCACGGCGGCCTCGGTGACCTCCGTGTCCGGGGTGGCGGAGACGAAGTTGCCGCCCATCGCGAAGAAGACCTTGGCGTCGCCGTCGCGCAGGGCGCGGATGGCCCGTACGACGTCGAAGCCGTGCTCGCGGGGCGGCGCGAAGCCGAACTCCTTCTCCAGGGCGTCCAGGAAGGCGGGCGCGGGGCGCTCGAAGATGCCCATGGTGCGGTCGCCCTGTACGTTGCTGTGGCCGCGCACGGGGCACACGCCGGCGCCGGGGCGGCCGATGTTGCCGCGCAGCAGCAGGAAGTTGACGACTTCCTGGATGGTGGGGACGGAGTGCTTGTGCTGGGTCAGGCCCATGGCCCAGCACACGATCGTGCGCCGCGACGCCAGGACCATCTCCAGGGTGCGCTCGATCTCGGCGCGGGTCAGGCCGGTGGCGGCGAGCGTCGCCTCCCAGTCGGTGTCCGCGCGGGCCGCCGCGGCGAACTCCTCGAAGCCGTGGGTGTGCTCCTCGATGAAGGCGGTGTCGACCGCGCCCTCGGTCTCCAGGATGAGCCGGTTCAGCGTACGGAAGAGGGCCTGGTCGCCGCCGATGCGCACCTGGAGGAACAGGTCGGTCAGGGCCGTGCCGCGGCCGGCGAGGCCGCGCGGGGTCTGCGGGTTCTTGAAGCGCTCCAGGCCCGCCTCGGGCAGCGGGTTGATCGAGATGATCTTCGCGCCGCCGTTCTTGGCCTGCTCCAGCGCGGAGAGCATCCGGGGGTGGTTGGTGCCCGGGTTCTGCCCGGCGACGATGATCAGATCGGCCTTGTACAGGTCCTCCAGCAGGACGCTGCCCTTGCCGATGCCGATGGTCTCCGTGAGCGCGGAGCCGGAGGACTCGTGGCACATGTTGGAGCAGTCGGGCAGGTTGTTCGTGCCGAATTCGCGGGCGAAGAGCTGGTAGAGGAAGGCGGCCTCGTTGCTCGTGCGCCCCGAGGTGTAGAAGACGGCCTCGTCGGGGGAGTCGAGGGCGGTCAGCTCCTCGGCGATGATGTCGAAGGCCCGCTCCCAGGACACCGGCTCGTAGCGGTCGGCGCCCTCGGGCAGGTACACGGGGTGGGTCAGCCGGCCCTGCTGGCCGAGCCAGTAGCCGCTGCGGTCCGCGAGGTCGGAGACCGGGTGGGCGGCGAAGAACTCCGGGGTGACGCGGCGCAGCGTGGCCTCCTCGGCCACCGCCTTGGCGCCGTTCTCGCAGAACTCGGCCGCGTGCCGGTGCTCGGGCTCGGGCCAGGCGCAGCCGGGGCAGTCGAAGCCGTCCTTCTGGTTGACCCGGAGCAGTGTCAGGGCCGTGCGGCGCACGCCCATCTGCTGCTGGGACACGCGCAGCGCGTGTTTGATGGCCGGCAGGCCGACGGCGGAGTGCTCCGGTGCCGTGACCTCGGGCGCGTCCTGGATGGGGTCCGACGCGGGCGGCTTGCCTGCCATGGCCTCTCCCTTGAGCCGGGCCCAGCCGCGGGCCCGGCGGTGTGTCCGGGCGGCTGCTGAGCGTGGTCGGTGCAGTTGGGGCGTGCGGCGCGGTCCCCGCGGGCGGCGGCGGCCGGATGTCCGTACACCTTTAGATCCTGTCACGGACGGCTGACAGCGGCGCCGCCGCGGTCGTCGCGGCGGGGATTGTCAGTGGGGCGTGGCAGGATCGGGGTGTGGCAGCAAAGGCAGCGAAGAAGAGCGAAGCGACCGGCACCGAAGCGGTGGAGGGCGGCCGTCCCCGGCTGCTCCTGATGGACGGGCATTCCATGGCGTACCGGGCGTTCTTCGCCCTCCCCGTGGAGAATTTCACCACCGCCACCGGGCAACCGACCAATGCGATCTACGGCTTCGCGTCGATGCTCGCGAACACCCTGCGTGACGAGGCGCCCACGCACTTCGCGGTGGCCTTCGACGTCTCGCGCAAGACCTGGCGCTCGGAGGAGTTCCCCGACTACAAGGCGAACCGCTCCAAGACCCCCGACGAGTTCAAGGGCCAGGTCGAGCTGATCGGCGAGATGCTGGACGCGATGCGCGTCAAGCGGTTCGCCGTGGAGGGCTTCGAGGCCGACGACGTCATCGCCACGCTCGCCACCCAGGCCACCGCCCAGGGCTTCGAGGTCTCCATCGTCACCGGCGACCGCGACTCCTTCCAGCTGGTCACCGACGACATCACGGTGCTCTACCCCACCAAGGGCGTCTCCGAGCTGACCCGCTTCACCCCGGAGAAGGTCCAGGAGAAGTACGGCCTGAGCCCCGCCCAGTACCCGGACTTCGCGGCGCTGCGCGGCGACCCGTCCGACAACCTGCCCGGCATCCCCGGCGTCGGCGAGAAGACCGCCGCGAAGTGGATCAACCAGTTCGGTTCGTTCGCGGAGCTGGTGGAGCGCGCCGAGGAGGTCAAGGGCAAGGCCGGGCAGAATTTCCGCGACCACCTGGAGGCGGTCAAGCTCAACCGCGTCCTGACCGAGATGGTGCGGGACGTGGAGCTGCCCTGCGGCCCCGCCGAGCTGGTGCGCGAGGCCTACGACCGCAAGGCGCTGACCGTCTTCCTGGAGGCGCTGGAGATCCGCAACCAGGGCCTGCGGGAGCGCCTGCTGGCCGCCGACCCGGGCGCCGAGGAGGCCGGGGACGCCGGTCCCGCGCCCGCCGAGGTGGAGATCGACGGCACGGTCGCCGGCGCCGGCGAGCTGGCCCCGTGGCTGGCCGAGCACGGCAGGAAGCTGCTCGGTGTCTCCACGGTCGACACCTGGACGGTGGGCAGCGGCAGTGTCGCCGAGGTGGCCCTGGCCACCGCCGAGGGCCCGGCCGTCTGGTTCGACCCCACGGAGCTGGACGAGGCCGACGAGCGCGCCTTCGCCGCCTGGAGCGCCGACCCGGCCAGCCACAAGGTCATGCACAACGTCAAGGGCCTGATGCGGGTCTTCGCCGAGCACGGCTGGACCATCGCCGGCGTCACGATGGACACCGCCCTCGCCGCCTACCTGGTCAAGCCGGGCCGCCGCTCCTTCGCCCTGGACGCCCTGTCCGTCGAGTACCTGGGCCGCGACCTGGCCCCGGCCGCCGAGGACAACGGCCAGCTGGCCTTCGGCGCCGACGACCGCGCCCAGGCCGACGCCCTGATGAACCAGGCGCGTACGGTCCTGGACCTCGGCGCCGCCATGACCACCAAGCTCGACGAGGTCGGCGCGGCCGGGCTGCTGCGCGACCTGGAGCTGCCCACCAGCGTGCTGCTGGCCCGGATGGAGCGGGCCGGCATCGCCGCCGACCGCGGCTGGCTGGAGCGCATCGAGCAGCAGTTCGCCGCCGCCGTCCAGCAGGCCGTACAGGAGGCGCACGCCGCGGCGGGCCACGAGTTCAACCTCGGCTCGCCCAAGCAGCTCCAGGAGGTCCTCTTCGGCGAGCTGGGCCTGCCCAGGACCAAGAAGACCAAGACCGGTTACACCACCGACGCCGACGCCCTGGCCTGGCTCGCCGCGCAGACCGAGAACGAACTCCCGGTGATCATGCTGCGCCACCGTGAGCAGTCCAAGCTGCGCACCACGGTCGAGGGCCTGATCAAGACGATCGCGGCGGACGGCCGTATCCACACCACCTTCAACCAGACCGTCGCCGCCACCGGCCGCCTCTCCTCCACCGAGCCCAACCTCCAGAACATCCCGGTCCGTACGGACGAGGGCCGCGCGATCCGCCGCGGCTTCGTCGTCGGCGAGGGGTACGAATCCCTGCTGACCGCCGACTACAGCCAGATCGAGCTGCGCGTGATGGCCCACCTCTCCGAGGACGCGGGCCTGATCGAGGCGTTCACCTCCGGCGAGGACCTGCACACCACCGTCGCCTCCCAGGTCTTCTCGGTCGCCAAGTCCGAGGTCGACCCGGAGATGCGCCGCAAGATCAAGGCGATGTCCTACGGCCTGGCGTACGGCCTGTCCGCCTTCGGCCTCTCCCAGCAGCTCGGCATCCAGCCCGACGAGGCCCGCCGCCTGATGGACACCTTCTTCGAGCGGTTCGGCGGGGTGCGCGACTACCTCCAGGACGTCGTCGACAAGGCCCGCGCCACCGGCTATACCGAGACGATCATGGGCCGTCGCCGCTACCTCCCGGACCTCAACAGCGACAACCGCCAGCGCCGCGAGATGGCCGAGCGGATGGCGCTGAACGCCCCGATCCAGGGCACCGCCGCCGACATCGTCAAGGTGGCCATGCTGCGGGTGGACGAGGCGCTGCGGGCGGCGGACCTGTCTTCCCGGATGCTGCTCCAGGTGCACGACGAAATCGTGGTCGAGGTGGCCCCGGGCGAGCGGGCGCAGGTCGACGAGCTGGTCCGCCGCGAGATGGCGGGCGCCGTGGAGCTGCGCGCCCCGCTGGACGTGTCGGTCGGCTACGGCGGCGACTGGGAGTCGGCGGCGCACTGATCGGGGCGCACGGCGCCCCCGGCGGGTGCGCCCGCAGGCGCCGCATACGGCGGCGTCCTGCCGGTGCCGACCGCGGCCCCGCGTAGGACCGCTTACGGCCGGGAGCCGGAGCGGTCGTAAGCGGCGCCGCCGTCGGCCAGGGGCGCGCGGTCGCGGCGGTGCAGCAGCCGCGCCCCCACCGCGTACAGCGGCAGTCCGAGGGCGAGGCCCGCACCCGCGCCGAAGAGCACGGTCGGTACGTAGTCGAACCACGTCACCGCCATGTCCCCGAATGCGGCGCGGGCCCGCAGCGTCCGGTGCGCGGCCCCGGCCAGCAGGCACACCGTGAGCAGCGCCACGGCCGGCAGCCGCCCGCCGGCCGGCTCCGGCAGCCCGGCCGGTGCCGCCGGGTCCGGCACCCGCCGCAGCGCCGTCCACAGGAACCAGCCGATCACGCCCAGGGCCAGCGCGGACGTGCCGTACTGGACGTATGTGCACAGGGGGAAGCCCCCGACGGTCTCGTTCAGTACGGGGATCAGCCGGGTGCCCCAGCGGCCCGGATGCGTGAACGCGTCCCAGACGGTGTGGGTCAGCGCGCCCAGCACCGCCGAGACGCAGAACCAGGCGAGGTACGCGGCGAGCGGCCGGCCGCCCGTGCCCGGACGGCCGCGCACCACCGCGTACACCCTGCCGCGCCAGGCCGCCGGCAGCAGCGCCACCAGCGGCTCGCGCAGCAGCAGCCAGCCGCCCACGAGGGCGGCGGTGATCAGCACGTCCA
Organism: Streptomyces albofaciens JCM 4342; assembly: GCF_008634025.1. Lineage (NCBI taxonomy): Bacteria > Bacillati > Actinomycetota > Actinomycetes > Kitasatosporales > Streptomycetaceae > Streptomyces > Streptomyces albofaciens. The sequence goes on from NZ_PDCM01000001.1 coordinate 2,594,808, forward strand.
CGGTCAGCACGCCCGGTATCCCGTGTGTGAAGTCGCCGAACAGCATGGCGCCGGGCAGCACGCTGTCCGCGAAGTAGGTGAGGTCGGGGGCGAACGACCCGGCGACGAGAGCCGAGGCGACCAGCGGTCCGCGCGCCTCCCCGGTGCGGCGCACCACCGGCAGCACAGCGGCAGCGTGGCTGAGTGTGAACGGCATGGCTCTCTCCCTGATCGTTTAGGATCAGTATGTCTGGCGTTGCGAGCAGTAGAAGCCCGCCAGAAGTTGTCGTAGTGTCACGTGAGTTGGGAGCGCCGGGGAGCGCGCTACGGCGCCGTGCGCGCGGTGGATCAACGCTGAGGGGACGGGCACAGATGGCAGCCACATTCGGGCGGCGGCTCCGCAAGGGAGCGGCCTCGACGGCGGTGGCGGCGCTCGCGCTGGCCGCCCTGACCGCTTCCCAGGCACCGGGAGCGGCCGAGAGCAGGACCGGCAGCGAGGCCAAGGACCCCGCGTCGGCCGGCGACACCCCCATCGACGGCGGCTCGCCGTACTACACCGACCTGCCGCCCCTCAACAGCCCGGTGCGGCCCGGTGGTTCGCCCGGCTCCGGCGGTCCGGTCGTCACCGGCCCGGCCGAAGCGGGCATCCCCGCCACCGTCCTGGACGCGTACAAGAAGGCCGAGGCCCAGGTCGCCCGGACCCAGCCCGGCTGCCGGCTGCCCTGGCAGCTGCTCGCCGCCATCGGCAAGGTCGAATCCGGCCACGCCCGCGGCGGCGCCGTGGACGCCGAGGGCACCACCCTCCAGCGGATCACCGGCCCGCAGCTCAACGGCAAGGGCTTCGCGATGATCAGCGACACCGACCACGGTGTCTTCGACGGCGACACCACACACGACCGCGCGGTAGGCCCGATGCAGTTCATCCCCTCGACCTGGTCCAAGGGCGGCCCCGACGGCAAGGGCTGGGGCGCCGACGGCAACGGCGACGGCCTCGCGGACCCCAACAACATCTACGACGCCGCCCTCGGCGCCGGCCGCTACCTGTGCGCCAACGGACGCGACCTGGGGACGCAGAGCGATCTGGACAAGGCCGTCCTCGGCTACAACCCGTCGCGGGAGTACCTGAACACGGTACTGTCCTGGCTCGCCTTCTACCGCAAGGGCACCCACGAGGTCCCCGACGGCAAGGGGCTGCTGCCGGTCCACCGCGGCGGCGTGAGCAACGGACAGGGCACCAAGCCCACCCCGGGCGCCGGGTCCACCCCCGGCCGTACGACCGGGCCGGGCGCGGGCCGGAGCGGCGGCACGACCCCCGAGCCGGGCGGCAACGGCAGCGGCAAGCCGACCACGCCGTCCAAGCCGACGACCCCGCCCGCCAAGCCCGGCACCCACGAGCCCGAGCCCACCAAGCCGCCCACCACACCTCCGACCAAGCCGCCGACCAAGCCCACCCCCGCGCCCGTCGCCGCACTGGAGCAGGTCGGCGCCGAGGACCTCACGGCCACCGTCGGCGAGGACTTCGGGCAGATCGTGCGCGTACGGGCGAAGGACACCGCGGGCAAGCCGGTCGCGGGCGTTCCCGTCGAGTTCCGTATCGTCGGCGAGACCGGCGCCCGCTTCCCGGGCAAGGCCGACCGCGTCACGGTACGGACCGGCGCCGACGGCATCGCCACCGCGCCCCGTATCAACGCGGGCGACAAGGCGGGCGGCTTCACCGTCCGCGCGACCGCGGTGGGCCGCCAGGTGCCCGCGGCCGAGACCGGCGCCACCGTCAAGGCCAAGCCGGCGCCCGCCCCCAAGGCCGACGCGCTGGCCCGTACGTCCGACGCCAAGCTGACGGCGAAGGCCGGCACCGCGTTCGCCGAGGGCGCCGTCGAGATCAAGGCCACCTACCGGGGCAAGATCGCGGCGGGTGCCGCGGTGACCGCCACCATGGTCACCGACGACCCGAAGCAGCCCGTCGAGAACGACAAGGGGCCCTACTTCGCGGGCACCGAGGACAAGGACGCGGGCAAGAGCGGGAGCAAGGACAGCAAGGACGGGGACAAGGGAGCGGGCAGGGGAGCGGACAAGGAGAAGCAGGTCCGCAGCCTGACGCTCAAGACGGGTGCCGACGGCCTGCTGAAGCTGCCGGAGATCCGTACGGACCAGCACGCGGGTACGTTCCTGCTGCGTCTGACCACCGCCGACGGCGCGGTCCTGACCGTCGAGCTGACCGTCACGGCGTAACTTTCGCGCCGCCACATCGGCTCCGAAGACATCGGGTCCGCCACATCGGCGCCGCCACATCGGCTTCACCACCGCCGTCCTGCTCCCGCCGGAGCCGGGCGGCGGTGGTCGTTCCGCTGCCGGACAGTGGCGACGGTGGCGTCCTCGCGCCGCCCCTGTCGGTACGACGTGTTCTCATCTGCGCCGCCCGTTGCTACGGTGCCCCCGCCCCTGACGCCCTATCAGCTCACCGGAGCCCGCGACACGGCAAGCGCCCGGCCCCGGGCGCGCGGCACGCCGCCCCATGGGTCCCGGCGCACGGGACGCCGCTCCGTACAGCGGCTCCCAGGGAGGCCGAGCATGCGCGCACTGACAGCCGTCGCGATCGGACTGGCCGCGGCCTTCGCCCTCGTCCTGGCCATCACCGCGGCCGGCGCGCCCAGCGGCGGGACCTCCCCCGAACCGCTGCTCACCACCGTCCCCGCGCACCCCTGAGGGAGGGACGCCGCCGCCATGCGACGCAAAGCCAGCCTGGTCCTGCTCGCGTTCGCCGTCTTCTTCGCCGCACTGTCCCCGCTGCTGCGCTGGTACGCCTTCCCGCGACTCGCCAAGATCCCGCCGAACCAGTACCAGGACACGGTGCTGGAGGCGAAGCCCGCCACCCTCCTCGACTACGGCACAATGCGGGCCCGGCAGGTCCCGAAGGTCTCCATCGTGCAGACGCTCAAGGGCAACGTCGAGGAGTCCGAACGCATCGAGAAGACCGCCGGCCGGGACGTGGTGGTCTGGGACGCGCTCTCCTACGTCGCCGGACCCGACGGCAAGATGGTCTCCCGGATCCCGGAGCGCTACATCTTCGACGCCCACACCCAGGAACCCGTGCACGCCACCGGCGAGATGGTCGACGGCGACCCCGTACGGCGTACCGGCATCGAGTACAAGTGGCCGTTCCTCACGGAACAGCGGGACTACGACTACTTCGACGCGCAGACCCGCACCAGCGCCCCCATCCACTACAAGGGCGTCCGCACCTTCCGCGGCCTGGACGTCTACTACTTCGAGCAGACCATTCCCTGGACCAAGGTGCCCTTCCCGAAGAAGCTGCCGGTGCAGGGCATCACCTCGGAGGCCGTCGCGAAATCCGGCACCACCCGGTGGTACAGCACCAAGCGGATGTTCTGGGTGGAGCCGGTCACCGGCGCGCCCGTCAACGGGGAGGAGATCCACAAGGAGGAGCTGCGCGGCGGCGGCCTCGTCCCCGGCGGCGGCAAGGTCACCGCCTTCTCCGGGCACGTGAAGATGCGGCCGGACTACGTGACCGCCACGGTCGACCTCGTCACTTCCCAGCGCCGGCTCGTCCTGCTCCTCACCAGCTACCTTCCGTGGGGTTTCCCGGCCCTCGGGGTCGCGCTCCTCACGCTGGCCCTGGTCTTGGAGGCCCGGGGGCGTCGCCGCCCGGAACGCGGTCGTCCGGAGCCGGGCCGTCCCGAGCGGATCGGTTCCGCCTGAGCCGTGCCCGGTCAGCTTCGCCTGTTGAGGCGCGCCGTCGTGTGCCGGGTCGGCTGCGCGCCGGACGGGTCCTCCGGCCAGGGGTGCTTCGGGTAGCGGCCGCGCAGTTCGGCCCGTACGGACCGGTAGCCGTCCCGCCAGAAGGACGCCAGGTCGGCCGTCACGGCGGCCGGACGCCCGGCGGGGGACAGCAGGTGGACGAGGACGGGCACCCGCCCGTCCGCCACCCGCGGGGACTCCTGCCAGCCGAACAGCTCCTGGAGCTTGACGGCCAGCACCGGCTGCTCGCCGCCGTAGTCCACACGTATCCGCGACCCGCTCGGCACCTCGATGCGCTCCGGCGCCAGCTCGTCGAACCGGACCGCCGCACCGCTCGCCCACGGCAGCAGCCGGGCCAGCGCCTGGCCCGCGTCGACCCGCTCCAGGTCGGCGCGCCGCTTCGCCCGGCCCAGCTCCACGTCCAGCCAGGTGTCCAGCCCGGCCAGCAGCGCCGCGTCCGACACGTCGGGCCACTCGCCGCCCAGCTCCCGGTGCAGGAACGCCATCCGGTCCCGCAGCGCCCGCGCGCCGTCGGTCCAGCGCAGCAGCCCCAGACCCTCCCGGCGCAGCCCGTCCGCCAGCGCCTCCCGGACGAGGGCGGGGTCGGGGGAGCGCAGCGGGCGGGCGACCAGTTCGACCGCGCCGAGCCGTTCGACGGAGCGGGCCACCACGTCCCCGTCGGCCCAGCGGACCTCCTCGCCCGCCGCGTACAGCGCCCCGGCCGCCGTACGCGCGGTGTCCTCGTCGATCTCCGCCGCCAGCCGCACCCGCGCGGACGCCGCCGCCACGGGCCGGTCGGCGACCGCCACCGCCAGCCACGGCGCGCTGCGCAGCCGCGAGCCGTCGCCCAGCTCGGCGCCGGTCCCGGACGCCATCAGGAACGCGCCCGCGCCCCGGGCCCGTGCCACCCGCTCGGGGAAGGCCAGCGCGGCCACCAGACCGGCGGCCGCGTCGTCGGAGCCGTGCGGCGCCTCGGGGACGGGTTCCGTACGTGTGCCGCCCGCGCCCGCCACCGCCGAGGCCAGCCTGCGGGCCTCCTGGCGCCAGCGGGCGCCGTACGCGTCCTGCCCGCGCCGGGCCGTACGCCACGCCGCGGCCAGATCGTCCCCGTACTCCCGCGGCGGCTCCTCGCTCAGCAGCGCGACCACCTCCGCGGCCCGGCGGCCGCCGACCCGGCGCGCGCCGTCCAGCAGGGCGCGCGCCAGGCGCGGGTGCAGGCCGAGCCGGGACATGCGTACGCCACGGTCCGTGACCCGGCCGTCCGCGTCCACCGCGCCGATCGCGGTCAGCACCTCGCGCGCGGCGGCCAGCGCGCCCGCGGGCGGCGCGTCGAGCAGGGCCAGACCGGCCGCGTCCGGATCGCCCCAGCAGGCGGCCTGCAACGCGAACGCGGTGAGATCCGCGACCTTGATCTCCGGCGCCGAGAAGCGCGGCAGCCGCGCGTCCTCGCCCTCGGACCAGCAGCGGTAGACCGTCCCCGGCGCCTCACGCCCGGCCCGCCCCGCGCGCTGCCGGGCCGATGCCTGGGAGGCCCGTACGGTCGTCAGCGCGCTCAGCCCGCGCGCGTGATCGGTACGGGGCTCCCGCGCCAGCCCGCAGTCCACGACCACCCGGACGCCCGGCACCGTCAGGCTCGACTCGGCCACCGAGGTCGCCAGCACCACCCGCCGCCCGGAACCACCGGACAGCACGGCGTCCTGTACGGCTGCCGGCGCCCGTCCGTGCACCTGCAAAACCTCGGTGCCGTCGGCCGCGACATCGCCCAACTGCCCCGCCACCCGGGCGATCTCCCCCACGCCGGGCAGGAAACAGAGCACATCGCCCGAACGCTCGCGCAACGCCCGCCGCACCGTCGCCGCGACATGCCCGAGCAGCGCCGGATCCACCCGCATGCCGTGCGCGGGCCGCACCGGCCGCTCCGGCGGCGCCCAGACGACCTCCACGGGGTGAGAGACCCCTGCGGCCTCCACCACCGGAGCCGGGCCGTCGGCGCCGCCGTCCGCGCCGTCCCCGTCGCATGCGCCGTCCCCGCCCAGCAGCCTGGACCAGCCCGCCGCGTCCGTCGTCGCCGAGGCCGCGAGCAGCCGCAGGTCCGGGCGGAGCGTGGCCCGTACGTCCAGGAGGAAGGCGGCGGCGGTGTCGGCGTCCAGGTGCCGTTCATGGCACTCGTCCAGGATGACCGCGTCGACACCCGAAAGTTCGGGGTCCCGCTGCAACCGTTGCAGCAGCACACCGGTCGTCACGACCTCGACGACCGTACGGGGGCCCGCCCGGCGCTCGCCGCGCACGGTGAAGCCGACCCGTTCGCCCACCTGCTCACCCAGCAGCCAGGCCATCCGCCGGGCGGCGGCCCGGGCCGCGATCCGGCGCGGCTCGGCGACGAGCACGCGGCGGGGGCCGGTGGGGGCCTCCGGCCCGGTCAGACCGGCCAGGGCCAGCGGCACCAAGGTCGTCTTGCCGGTGCCCGGCGGCGCACACAGCACCGCCACGCCATGCCCGTCCAGCGCTTCCTGAAGCGCGGGCAGGGCGGTGCGTACGGGCAACTGGGCGAGGGCGTCGTGGCGGATCACTCCACTAGTTTCCCGGAGCGCTCGGTACGGGGCGGTGGCGGACTGTCCTGTACCGGGCGGTGGCGGACTGTCCCGTACCGGGGCGCCGGCCTGTCCTATACCGGGTGGTGCCGGACTGTCCCGCCCCACACTGGGCGGCACCGGACGGCCCCACACCGGGCGGGCCGGACCTTCCGCTCCCCATCGGGCCGGCGCCGGACCGCACCGGCCCGTACCAGCCCGTTGCCGAATCGTTCCTCCGGTCAGTCCGCCACGCAGACGAAGATCGCCGTACCGGGGATCAGGTTTCCGCGCAGCGGGGACCAGCCACCCCACTCCTGGGTGTTCCACTCCGGCCACTCCGGCTCGACCAGGTCCACCAGCCGGAAGCCCGCCGTGACCACGTCCCGCACCCGGTCACCCAGCGTCCGGTGGTGCTCCACGTACACCGCGCGGCCGCTCTCGTCCTGCTCGACGTAGGGGGTGCGGTCGAAGTACGACGCGCCCACGCTCAGCCCCTCCGGGCCCGGCTCGTCCGGGAAGGCCCAGCGGATGGGGTGGGTCACCGAGAACACCCAGCGCCCGCCCGGCCGCAGTACCCGCCGCACCTCGCGCAGCACCCGCACCGGATCGGCGACGAAGGGGATCGCCCCGTACGCGGAACAGGCCAGGTCGAAGGAGGCGTCGCGGAAGGGCAGCGCACCGGCGTCCGCCTCGACCAGCGCGACCGGCCCCGACACGCCGGGTGCCGGGCCGTCGGCCTCCGCCTCCGTACCGATGCGCAGCGCGTGCTGGAGCTGGCGGTGCGAGAGGTCGAGCGCCACCGGACGGGCGCCCTGCGCAGCCAGCCAGCGCGAGCACTGGGCAGCCCCCGCCCCGATCTCCAGGACGCGCTGCCCCTTCAGCTCCGCCGCGGGCCCCAGCAGCCCGGCCTCCGCCTCGTCCAGCCCTTCGGGACCCCACACGAAACGGTCGTCCCCCAGGAACGCTCCGTGCTCGTTCTGGTACTCGTCCGCGTTACGGTCCCACCAGCCTCGGCTGGCCCGGCTGCTCTCCGTGTCCGAGGCGGCACGTCGTGTCGCCTCCGGCTCGTACTCTTGGATCATCGCGCCCGTCGTCGTACTCTTCGCTGAGCTTGTGGCTGCCGGTCTCGGCGAGGCCCTGTTGGCCTCGCGGAACATGGCGTGTGCCGGTTATGGGGCGTTCCGCCCCGGGTGTGCGCCTTCGCGCATTGACCGTGTCCGGCTGCCCCCGTATGCTACAAGTTGCGCTGCGGGCCTGCGCACCTCAGACGGAGCAGGTCGCGCTCGCATCTGTATGTATGTCCCCTCGGTTTTCGGGATGCTGCCGGGGCTTCGGTTGGTTCGGAGTTCCCTGGCTCACGCGTCCTTGACGCTGTCCGGTCTTATGCAGAAGCGATACAGGCTCCCGGCGTAGCAGTACCTACGACTTCAATGTCCGTACCGGAGCCCTTTCCCACATGACGAGCAGCACCGAGACCACCGCCACCACCCCGCAGGTTGCGGTCAACGACATCGGTAACGAGGAAGCCTTCCTCGCCGCGATCGACGAGACGATCAAGTACTTCAACGACGGCGACATCGTCGACGGCGTCATCGTGAAGGTCGACCGGGACGAGGTCCTGCTCGACATCGGTTACAAGACCGAAGGCGTTATCCCGAGCCGCGAGCTCTCGATCAAGCACGACGTCGACCCCAACGAGGTCGTCGCCGTCGGTGACGAGATCGAGGCCCTGGTCCTCCAGAAGGAGGACAAGGAAGGCCGCCTGATCCTCTCGAAGAAGCGCGCCCAGTACGAGCGTGCCTGGGGCACCATCGAGAAGATCAAGGAAGAGGACGGGATCGTCACCGGTACCGTCATCGAGGTCGTCAAGGGTGGTCTCATCCTCGACATCGGCCTCCGTGGCTTCCTGCCGGCCTCCCTGGTCGAGATGCGCCGCGTGCGCGACCTGCAGCCCTACGTGGGCAAGGAGCTCGAGGCCAAGATCATCGAGCTGGACAAGAACCGCAACAACGTGGTCCTGTCCCGCCGTGCCTGGCTGGAGCAGACCCAGAGCGAGGTCCGCCAGACCTTCCTCACCACCCTCCAGAAGGGCCAGGTGCGCTCCGGCGTCGTCTCCTCCATCGTCAACTTCGGTGCCTTCGTGGACCTGGGTGGCGTCGACGGTCTGGTCCACGTCTCCGAGCTGTCCTGGAAGCACATCGACCACCCGTCCGAGGTCGTCGAGGTCGGCCAGGAGGTCACGGTCGAGGTCCTGGACGTCGACATGGACCGCGAGCGCGTGTCCCTGTCGCTCAAGGCGACCCAGGAAGACCCGTGGCAGCAGTTCGCCCGGACCCACCAGATCGGTCAGGTCGTCCCGGGTAAGGTCACCAAGCTCGTGCCGTTCGGTGCGTTCGTCCGCGTGGACGAGGGCATCGAGGGCCTGGTCCACATCTCCGAGCTGGCCGAGCGCCACGTGGAGATCCCGGAGCAGGTCGTCCAGGTCAACGACGAGATCTTCGTCAAGGTCATCGACATCGACCTGGAGCGTCGCCGGATCTCGCTGTCGCTGAAGCAGGCCAACGAGTCCTTCGGCGCCGACCCGACGGCGGTCGAGTTCGACCCGACCCTGTACGGCATGGCCGCGTCCTACGACGACCAGGGCAACTACATCTACCCCGAGGGCTTCGACCCCGAGACCAACGACTGGCTGCCGGGCTACGAGGCCCAGCGCGAGGCGTGGGAGACCCAGTACGCCGAGGCGCAGCAGCGCTTCGAGCAGCACCAGGCCCAGGTCATCAAGTCCCGCGAGGCCGACGAGCAGGCTGCGGCCGAGGGCGCGGCGGCCCCGGCGGCCGGCGGCAACGCCGGTGGCGGCAACGTCTCCGGTGGCTCGTACTCCTCGGAGTCGACGGACAACTCCGGCGCCCTGGCGTCGGACGAGGCCCTGGCCGCGCTGCGCGAGAAGCTGGCCGGCGGCCAGAGCTGAACGCGTCGGCCGGTAGGCGCTGACCGGGTTTCCGGTAGCGACCGGTAGGACATGGAAGGCCCGCTCCCTTTGGGGGCGGGCCTTCTGCTTGTTCGGGGACGGGGTGGTCGGGGGCGGAACTTGCGACGGTCGGGATGACGTTCGTGGTTTACGGGGATGGGGGCCGGGCTATCCGACCGGGACGCCCGGAGTGGCGATTCCGCGTCCGCCGGTGACCTTGTTGTCGCCGGTGATCGTTACCGGGCAGTCGGCCGCCTGGTAGTTGGTGATGTGGAAGCCGTAGCGGTCGGGGCCGGTCGCGCCGCTGAGGTCGGACCGGTTGTTGCGGAAGACCGTGCCGCAGCCCCAGCCCGGCTGCTGGCTGTGCGTCTCGTACCCGTTGTTACGCGTGTGCTTGCCGGTGTTGTCCTCCACCAGGACCTTGTTGCCCTTGATGTCGGCCCATGAGTCGTCGTAGTGCGCCCCGGTCAGCCCGCTGCCGTCGAACGTATTACCGATGATCTTCGCGCCGGTCGTGCCCTCCTTGATGTCGATGTTCTCGCCGCCGACGCCGGGCCCGATCGTGTTGTGCAGGATCTGCACGTTGTCGCTCTTGTCCCCGGTGCCGCCCGCGCTGCCCACGTACACCCCCTCGCCCATGCCCCGGCCGTCCCGCCCGGTGTCGTAGATCTTCGAGTTCTTGAGGACGCCGTCCCTGCTGGACTTACGGAAGTGCACGCCCTCCATGTCCAGGCCGTGCACGGTGACGGAGTCGAGAACGACGCCCCGCGCCGCGTCCGTCACGATGCCTTTCTGGCCGCCGGTGACGGTGATGCCCCGGACCGTCCAGTACGAGGCGCCGTCCAGGTGAAGCCCGTAGCCGCCGCCCGCGCTCAGGACGGCTTTGGCGGATCCGGTGAGGGTGATCCGCGAAGAGGCGCCGGCCGCGGTGGTGGTCCGGAAGTTGCCCTTGTACGTACCGTCCGCGAGCCGGATGGTGTCGCCCGGCTTGGCCGCCGCCAGCGCGCTCTTGAGCTGGGCCGCGGTGGAGACGTCGAGGGTGCGGGCGGTGGTGGGTGCGGTGGCGGTGACGGGGGCGTTTCCGTGGGCCGTGGTGGAGGTGGCCGGCAGGGCGCCGATGGCCAGCAGGGCTGCGGTGGTGAGTGGCCCAGGGGGGAGCTTTCGCATCGGTATGCCTTCCTGTACGTGAACGGAGGACGTCAGCGTGAACAGGGAACGCGGTGAAGGTAGCACTTATCGATGCCCGGTCAACCTCTGGGGCCGGATGGGGTGTTGGGGTCCCGCGGTGCCGGAGTGAGGTGCCGTCGCGGGCATCCCCGGGGCTCGGATTCGCGTCTTATCGGTTGACACGTTCCATAAGCATGAGGACGGGCATTCATACGGGGGTATGGACATGTCAGGATTTGCGCCAGGCGATTTCAAGCGACGTGATTTCCTGCGCGCCGTCGGTGTCACCGGCGGCGCCGGGGCGATGTTCGCCACGATGGGCGCGCTGGGACTGGCGCCGACCGCCGAGGCGACGGCAGCCGAACCGGCCTTCACCGCGCCGCGGCCGAGCGACTTCACGCTGACGGGAAAGGCCGCCGCCAAGATCGTGGTCGTGGGCGGCGGCATCGCGGGCCTCACCGCGGCGTACGAACTGGGCAAGGCCGGATACGACTGCACCGTACTGGAAGCCGCGGACCGGACCGGCGGACGCAATCTGACCGTCCGAGGCGGCGACGTCGTCGTCGACACCCACGGCACCAAGCAGACCGCGCAGTTCTCCGACGGCCACTACATGAACACCGGCCCCGCCCGCATCGCGCAGTGGATGATCACACTCGACTACTGTCGCGAACTCGGCGTACCGCTGGAAGTGTTCACCAACGTGAACGCGAGCGCGTACATCCATACTTCGCGTACCTCGGGTACCTCGCGTACCTCGGGTACGGCGTCCGGTGGCGGCCCGGTCCGCTTCCGTACCGCCAAGGCCGACATGTACGGCTACGTCTCCGAACTCCTGGCCAAGGCCACCGACAAAGGCGCCCTGGACAAGGAGCTGACCGCCGACGACCGCGAACGACTCCTGGAATTCCTGCGGGACTTTGGTGACATCGGCGGGCGGGTGAACGGCGATCCCGCCAAAAGCTGGCGCTATACGGGCAGTACGCGGCGCGGCTACCGCGTGGACCCCGGTGCGGCCGGCACACCCGGCACGGTCCTCGGCCCGGTCCCGTCCGTGTCCGACGTCCTCGCCAGCGGCGTCGGCCGCGCCTTCTCCTTCGAGTTCGGCTACGACCAGGCGATGCTGATGTACCAGCCGGTCGGCGGCATGGACCGGATACCGCAGGCGCTCACGCGGGCGGTGGGCGAGCGGAAGATCCGTACGGGCGCGGTGGTCACCCGTATCACCGACAAGACCGACGGCGTCACCGTCACATACACCCACCAGGGCCGCACCCGCACGCTCGACGCGGACTACTGCATCGCGGCCATGCCGCCCCACCTCCTCGCCCGCGTCCCGCACAACCTGGGCGGCGCGGTACAGAGCGCACTGGAGGCGTGCAAGCCGGACTCGGCGGCGAAGCTAGGCCTCGAATACCGCAGCCGGTGGTGGGAGGACGATCACCGGATCTACGGCGGAATCACCAACACCGACCTGGACGTCGGCGTCATCTGGTACCCGTCGTACGCCTTCCACGCGGAGCGCGGCGTGGTCATCGGCTACTACAACTTCGGGCGGGACGCCGACGTGTACGGGAAGCTGTCGCCGAAGGAGCGCGAGCGGCGGGCCGTCGCCCAGGGCGTCAAGATCCACGGGCCGAAGTACCGCACCGAACTCCTCACCTCCTTCTCCCAGCACTGGCGCCTGATGCCGCACGTCGAAGCCGCCTGGCACAGTCTGGAGGGCGGCCCGGACGCCCCCCGCTACGCCGCTCTCAACAAGCCCGCCGGCCGCGTCTACTTCGCGGGCGATCACCTCAGCCACACGGTCGCCTGGCAGCACGGGGCGTTCGCGTCGGCGCGGAAGGTGGTGGGGGAGGTGCATGGGAGGGTACTGCGGGGGTGAGGGGCCGGTGCGTGGTGGGTGAGGTGCGTGATGGGTGAGGTGGGGGGTGGGTGAGGTGGGGGTGGGTGAGGTAGGTGGAGGTGAGGCGGAGGGTAGGTGAGGGTGAGGTTGGTGGCGGGTGAGGTGGATGGGGTGGTCGTCGGGGCTGTGGGGTGTGGGGGGAGGCTGTGGGGGTGTGATCGGCGGTGGGAATGCCGGCGGCACGTAGGACGTTCTGGGGGACGAACATCGAGGAGGAGCGGACACTGTGTTGGATCCCCAGGGTTTGTACGAATGGGAGCCGAGCGGGCTCGCGGCAGTAGAGGCGATCACCGCGCGGGACTCCGCGGGGCTGGTGCTGCTGTACCACTTCGACGGCTACATCGATGCAGGTGAGACCGGCGACCAGATCGTGGACCGGCTGCTGGGCGGCCTCTCCCACCGGGTCGTCGCCCGCTTCGACCACGACCGGCTCGTCGACTACCGCGCCCGCAGGCCGCTGCTCACCTTCCAGCGCCACCGCTGGACCGCGTACGAGACCCCGAGCATCGAGCTGCGGCTCGTCGAGGATGCCACCGGCGCGCCGTTCCTGCTGCTGTCCGGCCCGGAGCCGGACGTGGAGTGGGAGCGCTTCGCGGCCGCGGTACGGCAGATGGTGGAGCGGCTCGGCGTACGGCTCGCGGTGAACTTCCACGGCATCCCGATGGGCGTCCCTCACACACGTCCCGTGGGCATCACGCCGCACGGCAATCGCACCGACCTCATGCCCGGCCACGCCAGCGTCTTCGACGAGGCCCAGGTGCCCGGCAGCGCCGAGGCGCTGATCGAGTTCCGGCTCGCGGAGGCCGGACACGACGTACTGGGCGTGGCCGCACACGTACCGCATTACGTGGCCCGGTCCCCGTACCCGGACGCGGCACTGACCGCCCTGGAGGCGGTCACGGCCGCCACCGGCCTGGTGCTGCCGTCCGCGGCGCACGCGCTGCGGACGGAGGCGCTGCGGACCCAGGAGGAGATCGAACGGCAGATCTCCGAGGGCGACGAGGAACTGGTCGCGCTGGTCAGCGGCCTTGAGCACCAGTACGACGCCGTGGCGGGCGCGGAGACCCGCGGGAACCTGGTGGCCGAACCGATGGAACTGCCCTCGGCCGAGGAGATCGGGCGGGAACTGGAACGCTTCCTGGCGGAGCGGGAGGGCGAAGGCGGCGGGCTCTGAAGGGCCGAGGGATCGAAGGGCTGGAGGGCCAAGAGGCCGAAAGGCTGAAGGGCCGAGACGCTGAAAGGCTGAAGGCCGTGGGGCCTGAAGCGAGGTCCCGGCCCGGGGCGAGGAGCTGAGCCGGGGAACAGGCCGCCCGTCTCCCCTCCTGCCTGCCGCCTCCTCCGATGTAGCGTGTGCGCATGGTGAAGGTGGGGCTTACGGGTGGTATCGGCGCGGGCAAGAGCGAGGTGTCGCGGCTGCTCGCCTCGTACGGCGCGGTGATCGTGGACGCCGACAAGATCGCACGCGAGGTGGTCGAGCCGGGTACGCCCGGACTCGCCGCCGTGGTCGAGGAGTTCGGCCCGGAGGTGCTGTCCGCGGACGGCACCCTCGACCGGCCCAAACTGGGCGCGATCGTCTTCAACGATCCGGAAAAGCTGCGAGCACTGAACGCGATCGTGCACCCGCTGGTGGGTGCGCGGTCGGCCGAACTGGAAGCCGCGGCAGGACCGGACGCGGTGGTCGTCCACGACGTACCCCTCCTCACGGAGAACGGCCTCGCGCCCCTGTACGACCTGGTCATCGTCGTCGACGCACGGCCCCGCACCCAGCTCGACCGACTGGTACGCCTGCGCGGCATGGCCGAGCACGAGGCGAAGGCCCGCATGGAAGCACAGGCAACCCGCGAACAGCGCCTGGCGATCGCGGACCTGGTCATCGACAACGACGGCCCGCTGGAGGATCTGGAGCCACGGGTGCGTGAGGTGTGGGAGCGGGTGCGGGGGTAGCGGCCGCTCTCGGGAGTGGGCGCAGGGCCGAGCGGACGCCGTGCCCGCTGCGGAGGGAGGGCGCAACGCGCATGGACAGTGCAACCAGGAGCCCGAACAGCTGCCCCACCCCAGATCGACTCCGGCGGCCCGGTGGTGGCCGGCAACGTCCTGTGGAAGTCCCCGGACGGCAAGCGGATGCGGGAAATCCGGTAGGTCACCCTCCGTGTCGCACGGACACTGAGGCCACGAAGTGTGCGTGGTCGCCGACGGCCGGGCGACGATCGAGCCCCAGGGTGGCCCGGTCCTGGTAGTGCCCCCGGGTGACGCCTACATACTGCGCGAAAGTGACCGTACGCGCCGGACTGTGCACGAAACGTTGCGAAAGGCTTACCGCGTCAGCTTGCAAGCGCTCCGCACGCTCCAAGCGCCGCAGAGCAGGCCCAGCCCGCGCCCCATGCCAACAAACCAGTCCGTCCGCACAAACCAATTGCGTCCTCAACGCCATGATTGCGGGCCGACCCGAGTGGGGAATGCGACGAATGACGCGCTTGTTGTGCCGCACGTAACGCCCGCACAACGGGCGACGCATGCGCTTGTCCACACCGAGCCGGCGAGCGCCGTGCGACCGGTGGTGGCCCGTTCATACGGAAGAGGAGACGCCGTGGCCGAACGTAGCCCCGAGACGAACGTCATCAACTTCCGGGCCGCCGAGCAGTTGCTGGAGGCCCGCGACCCACGTGGCGCCGTGCAACTCCTGGACCCGGTCATCGCGGCCCACCCGGAGAACACCGCGGCCCGCCTGCTGCGCGCCCGCGCCTTCTTCCTCGCTGCCCAACTCCGCCCGGCGGAACTGGAATTCCAGATCGTCCTGGAACGCGAACCGGACAACGCCTTCGCCCACTTCGCCCTGGCCCGCACCCTCCAGCGCGCGAACCGACCCGACGAGGCCCAGCGCCACTTCCGCCTCGCCGCAGCCCTGGACCCCCGCCCGGACTTCCTGGAGGCCGCCCGCTTCGAGCCCCCGGCAGCCCCGGAAGACACATAAGCGAGGCGACCGAGCCGCCATCCAGATCTTCTTTCCGGCGAACGGCTTGCGGGGGGGGTGGGGACAGAGGAGAAATGGCTGGTCTGTGGGGGGGGAGGGGAAGATGGCTGGTCTGCGGAGAGGGCGCGGGGGAGAGGCGAGAGGCACGGGGGCCCGCAGGCTGGGACAGGCGGACAGGCGGACAGGCGGACAGGCGGACAGGCGGACAGGCGGACAGGCGGACAGGCGGACAGGCGGACAGGCCGGCGATGGTGCAACTGGTACGCAAGGGGGCGCCCGCCTCCTGGGTCGAAACGCCAACCCGCCCCGGCGCCGCCCCCCACCCCCGCCCCGCCCACCCCGTTCCCTCACGATCCGTACGGCGTTACGCCCCAGCCCAGCCCAGCCCAGCCCAGCCCAGCCCAGCCCAGCCCAGCCCAGCCCAGCCCAGCCCAGCCCAGCCCAGCCCAGCCCAGCCCAGCCCAGCCCAGCCCAGTCCGGGCCTCAACGCCCCCGGTCGTAGCCGACCAGTCTCAACCGGCACTCGTCCCCCAGCGGGGTATGCCTGTCGCCGTACGCACCAGTACCCCACCCAGGGCCACCAGCCTCACCAGCGGCCGCCTCCGGTCGCGATCAGGTCACCTTTCCTCCCCACGTCCCCCCTCATCTCCGCCTGTCCCAGGTATGCCTCCTCCTGACCCCCATCTCTCACCGCCCGCACCACGGCCACCTGGATCTCCACCACCCCACCCGAGGTCAGCTGGCGGTTGGCGCGGGGACCCTCGGTTCGAGTCATGGACGGGTTCGTACGGCGGCACGTCCTTGCCCGGCTGGTAGTGCGCGCCCTGGCGGATGTGTCGTACGACGATCGTCAGGTCTATTGCTGCGAGTACCGCCACCACCGCGCAGGCTGCCGCCCACCCGGGCCGACCGGCCACCGCGAAGGCGACCGTGCCCGCCGCGGCCCAGACCATCCCCCACAACGCCAACCCGCGACGGATCTTCAGAGGGCTGCGTGCCTGAAGAGGTTCACTACCTGTACGCATCACCACTCACCACACCTCGCTCACCGCCATGCGCTTACATGACGCCGAGGCTCGTTGCTGTGTCTTGTCGTGCTCGGTGCTCGGTGCTCCGCACCAGCACATGAATGGTGTGGCATCGCATGGCTTGGCACGCCCTGCCCTGCTCTGCCTGGCCTCATGCCCAGAGCAATCGCCTAGCTCCCTGACCACTCACCTTGCCCAAGTCGCCTTCCTCCCTCCCAGGGTCCTCCCCATCCGGCAGATGTGCGCCATGTGTTCCAGGAAGCGGCCATGCCGCGCGAACCGCACCGCCGCGGGCTCCGCGAACGCAATCGCCCCGGCCCCGACTCCTCTCACACGCGACGCCACTTACGGTGACCCCCGAGGCAGCCCCGGTCGTGGATCACCGGCAGGGTGGCTGTTGATCCAGCTCAGGCCCCCGATGTCGAGCTGCGTTCGGGCCCGTGTCACGGCCACGTAGGCCAGGCGGGCCTCCGCGAGATCGATGGGTCCGGGGACCAGCTCTCCGTCCGTGTCCTGTTCGTCTAGGTCGTCCGGAGCGGTGAAGTCGTCCGCGATCCGGACCGTCGGCCACTCCCGCCCCTTCGCGCGGTGTGCCGTCGAGACCGTGACTTCAGCCGAGTCCTCCGGAACCAGTCTGTCCAGGGCTTGCAGAACAGCCTCCGTGCCCTGTTCGTCGACCAGCTCGACAAGCGGCAGGAGATCCCGACCGGAAGGGTCGTACTCCGCGTACTCCCGCAGCTCCTCCCAGGACTCGAAGAGCATCAGCTCTGGATGTGACGGCCGGCGGCCCGATCTCAGGTTGTGCGCGGACTGTGCCAGCGCGGCCAGGGCTCCGCCGCCACCGGCCAAGGCGACCCGGCGCCCCTGTTCGAGCTGCCGTATAACTTCCACCATCGCGCCGACGTTGGTCCGGCACAGGACCACGTCCGGTCTCGCGATCTTCGTCAGCTCCGTGGCCGGTGACGGGGAACCGGTGAGCCGGATCGGTGCGCCGACGATGGTCAGCCAGCGGTTGGCCTCCTCGGCCAGCGCGGGGCCGAAGCGGAACGACCGCGACAGGGTCAGCTGCGTGCCGTCGAAGGTGCTCATCACGTCGCGCGCTCCGCGCCAGCCGTAGACGGCCTGCGCGGAGTCCCCGACCAGGACCAGCTGGGCATGGCCGCGCTGGGCGGTGAAGACCTGCTCGACCACGGGGTTGGTGTCCTGCGCCTCGTCCAGCAGGAGGTAGTCCGCCGGGATCTTCGGCTCGCTCAGTGCCCACATCTTCAGATAATGGTCGTGCTCGAAGCGGACGGTGCCCCGCTCGGGGTGCTGGAGGTCCGCCCACGCCTTGCGGGCGAAAGGAAGGACGATCTCCGACAACCGCGCGTGCATCCCGTCGGCCTCGACGCCGCGCAGCCGGGGCACATGCTGAGCCGTGAGCTCGACATCGGCGGACTGGCAGAACCGGGTCACCGTACGCAGCGCCGAGTAGGACAGTGCCCTGTTGCCGATCCGGCGGGCGCCGATGCGTACGCTCATGCCCGAGTCGATGCCCAGAGCGGCGCCGATCCGCCAGCCTGCCTGCCGCGGGGCGTTCAGCCGGGCCTTGAAGTCCCTGCCGACGGACGCATACGCGAGCGCGTGTGCCGTACCGCACGTGACGTGGCCGGGGAACCGCCGGGTGGCATCTCGCGCGATGGCCCTGTTGAACGCGATATAGCGGCCTCGCCGGCACGGTGGCCGTCCGCGTGGCGGCGTACAGCGGGCGAGCATGGCGAGCGTCGTGGTCTTGCCCGTGCCAGCTCCGGCCTGGATCACGAGGTGATCGCCGGTTCGGAAGGCGTCCGCGGCGGCGGTCTGCTCGGCTGTCGGCTGATTCATGATTCGCTCCTCGCTCCGCACTGGTTTCGTCACTGTGCGTGACGACTGGTTCGACGGTAGCCCATCGCAAGCTCGCCGTGGGATTTCTTTCGCGGCCTGTGGATAACTTCGGCCGGACCGCCGTCGACGACGGCCGTTGTCAGTGCCGTCTGCTTCCATCGATCTCATGCGGCCGGAGCGACCGCGGGCGGATGGCGTGTGCGCAGGCGTGGGTCCGGTTCCGGTGCGTCACCGTCGCCGGTGTGCAGTGGAAGGGAGGGAAGCAGCGTGGACAACCGTAAACTCGCAGGTCGGGGTGGAAGCCAGGCGAGATCTGGGCGCTGGACGGCAGCGGCCGGGGCCGGACAGGCGCCAAGGGGCCGCAGGGCACCAGACGCGCAAGGGATGCCAGAGGCGCAAGGAGCGCCAAAGGTGCAAGGGGTAGTAGAGGCGCAAGGAGTATCAGGAAAGGGCAGTGGCATGGCGGAGAGCGGGGAGACGGTGAGGCGGTCGACGCCCGCGGCCGGCCTGCCCGCTGCTGTGAGGGCTGCGGCCCGTGCTCAGGACCGGCAGGGAGCCAAGGGGAAGCGCGGTGGTGCGGACAGCCCGGCATTCATCGGCTGCGCTGCGGTTTTCCTGCCCGCCGAGCCGCCCCGGGCAGGCAGATTCGCCTTCTGGCGTCCGGACGGCGGCCCTCTCCCGGACCTTTCCGTAGCTGTACGCGACAGCAGCGGAGCCCCGAGCCGCCCCGGGGCGGCCGGGCCGGAGCCCGCCAGTACGGCGGAGACGGCCGACCTGACGGTTGCGCGCCGGCACGGCAACGGCGCCCGCCGCCGAACGGTCCCCGCCGTGCTGCTCCCCGTCGCCGAGGCCGTACCGCTGTTGGCCCGCGCCCGGCACGATCCGACCGCTCACCCCGCTGCGGCCTGCTGGGGCGCTGCCGTCCTGCACGCCCTGAACCTGGCCGCGCGAGGCCGGCTCCTGCCCGGGCTGACCGCCCAGGACACCGACGCCTGGCGTGCCGGACCGCTGGATTCCGAAGATGTGGCGCACCTCCGGGCCATCGCCGCCGCCATGCCGCCCGAGGCGTACGCCGTCCCGCTCGCCGACAGCAGCCCCCTGCAGGTCCACGATCCGGCGCAGCTCGTGCGCGCCCTCGTGGACGCGGTGACGGACACCCTGCCCCGTACACCCGCGGCAGCTCACATGATCGGTGCCCCGTTCGCGGCGACGGCGCCGCAATACCTGCCCGGCGCGCGCGACTGGGCTGCCGAAGTAGCAGCGGGGGTGGACGCCGGAGTACGGCTGTCGCTTCGGCTTGACCTGGCCGCCCACGGCCTCTTCGACATGCGGAACGACTCAGGGCCCGACCAGGACGGTGCCTCTGATACGCCCACCGATACGAGTGCGGCACCGGCCCACGCCGCTACCGAAGAGCGCAGCGCCGCGGCCGCCGTCCTTCAGGTGCACAGCCTCACCGACCCCACGCTCGTCACCGATGCCGGACAGCTGTGGGAGGGGGACGGGCCCGACCACTTCGGCCCCCGCGCCCGTGTCGACACCCTGCTCGCGCTGCGCCGGGCGGCCCGCGTCTGGCCTCCCCTGGCCCGCTTCCTGGAACGGCCGGTCCCCGATGTGCTCCCCCTGGCCGAGGAGGAGTTGTACGAACTGCTGGGTGACGCGGCGCCCCGCCTGGCCGCTGCCGGAGTCGCCGTGCACTGGCCGAAGGAACTGGCCCGGGGTCTGACCGCGGCCGCCGTCATCCGCCCGGCCCCCGGCACCGCGGCCGACGGATTCGGCTTCTTCGACACCGAGAAGCTGCTGCAGTTCCGCTGGCAGGTGGCCCTCGACGGCCTGCCGCTCTCCGAAGCGGAGATGGACGCCCTGGCAGAGGCCCACCGGCCCGTGGTGCGGCTGCGTGACCAGTGGGTGCTGGTCGATCCGGCGCTCGTCCGCAAGGCCCGCAAGCGCGAACTGGGCTACCTGGACCCGGTCGACGCCCTGGCCGTCACGCTGAACGGCACGACCGAGGTGGACGGCGAAGAGGTCGAGGTGGTGCCCATGGGCGCCCTCGCCGCGCTGCGCTCCCGTCTGACCCAGGACGCGCCGGTTCCACCGCAGCCCACCGGTCTGCACGCGACCCTGCGCGACTACCAGCTCCGGGGCCTGGCCTGGCTGGACCGGATGACGTCCCTCGGGCTCGGCGGCTGCCTCGCCGACGACATGGGCCTCGGCAAGACGATCACAGTCATCGCCCTCCACCTGCACCAACGCCCCACCGCCCCGGTTCTCGTGGTCTGCCCGGCCTCCCTCCTCGGCAACTGGCAGCGCGAGATCGAGCGCTTCGCCCCCGGCGTTCCCGTACGCCGCTTCCACGGCACCGGCCGCAGCCTCGAAGACGTCGAGGGCGGCTTCGTCCTGACCACGTACGGCACGATGCGGTCGAGCGCCGCCGCGCTGGCCGCCCGTACCTGGGCCTGGGTCGTCGCGGACGAGGCGCAGCACGTGAAGAACCCCAGATCCTCCACGGGCAAGGCCTTGCGCGGCATCAAGGCCCCGGCCCGTATCGCGCTCACCGGAACCCCCGTCGAGAACAACCTGTCCGAGCTGTGGGCCCTCCTCGACTGGACCACCCCCGGCCTGCTCGGCTCCCTGAAGACCTTCCGCGCCCTGTACGCACGCGAGGTCGAGGGCGGCGAGGACCCGGAGGCAGCCGAGCGCCTCGCCAGACTGGTCCGCCCGTTCATCCTGCGCCGCAAGAAGGCCGACCCCGGGATCGCCCCCGAACTGCCGCCGAAGACCGAGACGGACCACCCGGTGGCCCTGGGGCGCGAGCAGGCCGCCCTCTACGAGGCCGTCGTCCGCGAAACACTGGCCCAGATCGAAGCGGCCGAAGGCATCGCCCGGCGCGGCCTGGTCATGAAGCTGCTGACGGCCCTCAAACAGATCTGCAACCACCCCGCGCAGTATCTGAAAGAAGCGGTGCCCGGCCTGGCGGCCCGCTCCGGCAAGCTCGAACTCCTTGACGAACTGCTCGACACGATCCTCGCCGAGGGCGGCGCGACACTGATCTTCACCCAGTACGTGGAAATGGCGCGGCTGCTCGAAAAACACCTCACCGCACGCGGCATCGGCAACCAGCTCCTGCACGGCGGTACGCCCGTGAAGCAGCGCGAGGAAATGGTCGACCGCTTCCAGTCCGGCCGCACCCCGGTCTTCCTGCTCTCCCTGAAGGCCGCCGGTACCGGACTCAACCTCACCCGGGCCGGCCACGTGATCCACTACGACCGGTGGTGGAACCCGGCCGTCGAGGAACAGGCCACCGACCGGGCGTACCGCATCGGCCAGACCCAGCCCGTCCAGGTCCACCGGCTCATCGCCGAGGGCACGGTCGAGGACAACATCGCCGAACTGCTCACCGCGAAGCGTGCCCTGGCGGACGCGGTCCTGACCGGCGGCGAGACCGCGCTCACCGAACTGACCGACGCCCAGCTCGCCGACCTCGTCTCCCTGAGGAGGGCCGCATGACCCGCCGCCCCCGCCCCCTGCCCGGAGACGACGGCGCCGGCCACTTCGGCCACGGCCGTGGCCCGGCTTCCGGCCCGGGCACGTCCCCGTCGGCCCGTCCGGGCCGCGGTGCCGCACCGGACCGCCCGGGGCGCATGGACCGCTCCGACCGCTCGCGCACGTTCCCGCCGTTGCCGCAGCGTTCCGGCGCCCGAGGGCTGTTCGCCGAGTCGTGGTGGGGCAGCGCCTGGCTGGACGCCCTGGAGTCCACGGCCCTGGACAGCGCCCGCCTCGCCCGGGGCCGTATGTACGCACGCGACGGCAACGTCGACACGATCAACATCACCCCCGGGCGTATCGCGGCCACCGTCCGGGGCAGCCGGCCGCGCCCGTACAACGTGGTGATCCGTCTCCAGGAGCTCACCCCTGGTGAGTGGACCGACCTGCTGGACGCCATCGCAGCCGAGCCGGCGCAGCTCACCGCACTCCTGGCCAAGGAACTGCCGCGGAGCGTCGCCGAAACGGGTGTACGCCTGCTGCCCGGCCCGGGCGACCTCGTACCGCGCTGCTCCTGCCCCGACCACGGCCACCCCTGTAAGCACGCCGCGGCCGTCTGCTTCCAGGCGGCGCGGTTGCTGGACGCCGATCCGTTCGTGCTCCTCCTCATGCGCGGCCGTGGCGAGCGGGAACTTCTCGACGAGCTGTCACGCCGGAACGCGACGCTCACGGCGCGCGAATCACGCAGTGCTCAGATGGCGCCACCAAAGACCGGTCCCGGGCCGCTGTCGGGTGCACGTGCCGACGCACGCGCGGCGGCTGCCGCCGCGAGTCAGGCGAGGAGGAGCACGGTTGCGGAGGAAAGGTCGCAGGTCACGCCCGGAGCGGGAGCGGGTACGGACGCGGAGCATCACCCAGCTTCAGCGTCGGCGTCACCGGCTGCGAGGCCGCACTCGCCGCGCGGTGTGCTCGCCCGTCGCGCCCTGGCCGACCGGCCGCTGCCGTCCCTTCCACCACCCATGCCCCTGCCGCCGCACCCCGGGCAGACTCATGCCCTCCCGGATGCCGACGGCCTCCCGCTGGACGCGGAAGCCCTCGAATTCCTGGCCACCGATGCCACGGCCCGCGCCCACGCCTACCTGAGCGCCCTCCGGGGCGGCAGTGCCCTCCAGACCGGCGCCCCGACAGCATCGGCCGCCACTCCGCTCCCCGGACCGACGCCCGCGACTCGGCCGGACCAGCCCCCGGAAACCGGCATATCTCCCTTCCCCGCGCTCACACCCTGGCAGGACGGCATCCGGCTGGCCGCCACCGCCCACCCCACCGCCGGTCTGACCTCGACCACCCGCGCTCTCTACCGCGACCTCGCCGCCGCCACCGGTCGCAGCGTGACCGATGTGGCGCGCGCCGTCGCCGCCTGGCGCCAGGGCGGCCTCGAAGGACTGACCCTCCTGGACACCACCTGGAACCCGCCCGCCGGTGACTTCGACCGCGCCCGCAGCGCCCTGGCAGCCGCCGACCTGCCCACTCTCCGCCCCCGTCACAACCACCTCACCGACCCCGCCCGTGGCATCCAGCTCCGCTTCGGCCACGACAACCGCTGGTATCCGTACGAATCCGACCCCGGCGCCGAGGACTGGTGGCCCACCGGCCGCGCCGACCCCGACCCCGTAGGGGCCCTGACCACGCTGCTGGGCCGGTGACCTAACCTCGTTGGCCGTGGAAGGTCTCGACACACTCACCCGTTCCCTCGCACAGCGCACCCCCGAAGAGCTGGCCGCCCTGCTCACCCGCCACGCGGAAGCACTGTCCCGCAGGCCCGCGCCCACCCGGCTCCGCGAGCTGGCCACCGCCCTGTGGTCGTACGAAATCCTCCACCACACCGTCCTGCACCTCGACCATCCCCGCCTCCAGCTCCTCGCCGCCACCGCCCGCGTCAGCCAGGACCTGGCCCGGCGTGCCGCTCCCGCGCCCGCGGCCCCCGCCGCCGGAGCCGACTACCAGTCGCTGATGGCCCACCGACTGTCGTTCCCGGACCTGGCCGCGGAGCCGGTTCCGGCGGAGGAGGCGTACCGAGCCCTGGGCGCCACCGCCCCCGGCCCCGCCCGCGACGCGGTGACCGCCGCCCTGGAACTCCTCTACGAGGACGGGCTCGCCGCCCCCGCCGAAGACGGCGCGATCGTGGTCCCGCCGCGCATCCCGCAGCTCCTGGCCGCCCACGACCTGGGCACCTTCGCCCCCACCGCTCCGCGACTGCCCGCCCCCGAGACCGCCTCGCGGGAGGCCGGCGCCGCCAAGCCCTCCGTCGAGGACGAATCCCAGGCCGCCGCCTCCATCCTCGCCGCGGCCCTGGACCGACTGCTCGCCTCGCTCGCCGACCGGCCCGCGGCCCTCCGCAAGACCGGAGGGCTGGCCCTGCGCGAGATCAAACGCCTGGCCAAGGCGGCCGGTACGACCGAGGCCCGTACCCGTCTCCTGCTCGACGTCGTGCTCGCCGCCGACCTCATCGCGCTGACCCGCACCCCCGCGGGTATCACGGCCGCGCCCACAAGTGCGTACGACGACTGGCTGACGCAAAACCCTGGTGAGCGACTCGTTCCGGTTCTGACCGCTTGGGCGACTCTCTGGTCCATTCCGACTCACACCCCGTTCGGCGAGACGCCCACGGCGCTGGTGCGCGGTGAAGACCGGCACGCGCCGGCGCTGCGCCACGCCCTCCTGACAGCGCTGTCCACCGCACCGGCCGGCACACCGGGGCACCGGCCCGACCTGCCCGCTCTCCTCCGTGCCGCCGCATGGCACCGCCCGTTGGCCCTCAGCGGCGAACCGCTGGCCGAGGACCGCGCCACCCACATCCTCGACGAAGCCGCATTCCTCGCGCTCGCCGCTCACGGCACCCTGACCCCACTCGGCCACGCCTTCCTCGCGGCGTCCCCCGCAAACCCCGGGCCTCTCCGCGACGCCCTCCGTGACCTGCTGCCGCCGCCCCTCCAGCAGGCCCACTTCCAGGCGGACTTGACCGCCGTCGTTCCGGGGCCGCCGTCCGCCTCCCTCGCCGACCTGCTGTCCTCGGCCGCCGACCGGGAATCCGAAGGCCACGCCGTGACCTGGCGTTTCACCCCCGCTTCCGTACGCCGCGCCCTCGACTCCGGCCGTGCTGCCACGGACCTCCTCGACGCGCTCTCCGAGGCGTCCGCCACCGGCCCCCTGCCGCAACCCCTCACCTACCTCGTCCAGGATGCCGCCCGCGCCCATGGCCGGATGCGTGTGCTGCCCACCGGCTGCTGCATCCGCTCCGACGATGAGGCGCTGGCCCGCGAACTCGCCGCCCACCGGGCCCTCCAGCCCCTCGGCCTGCGCGCCGTCGCCCCCACCGTCCTCGTCAGCGCCCAGCCACCCGCCGCGACCATCGAAGCGCTGCGCGACGCCGGTTACGCCCCCGCGCTCGAATCCGCGTCCGGCACGGCATCCGTCGAACGCGCTCCCCGCCACCGTGCCGCCCGCACCGGACCTTCGCCGTCCGGCCAGGTCAACAAGCCTCTCGCGCTCGCCCGGCGGCTCCTGACGGCCTGACCGGCGATGCGGAACCGCCGATTGTCAGTGGGGTCAAGTAGCGTGGGTACGCAGGAAGTCGAAGAGGGGAAGAAGGGGAGAAAGAAGAAGTGGCGGACGCAGAGCGGACGCGTCCGGTACGGGGCTGCTGAGGCGCCCGGGACGAGCCGTGGGGGCGGTGACCTTCCCTACCGCTCGACCACGGACCGGCCTGGGCAAGAAGAGGAACTTCTCCTTACCGTCTTACCGTGGCAACGGACGCACGACCGTACGTCTCGTACGGCTGAACAAGGGGGGCCGATGGACGCGGAATTGACAGCGCTCGCGACGGCAGGGGCGACGGCGCTGGTGCAGCAGATGGTGACGGAGGGCTGGACGCAGGCCCGGCAGCGGGTGGCGGCCTTCTTCTCGCGGCGCCGGAACGGCGGCGAGGTAGAAGTCCTCGAAGGGGAGCTGGAGGTGTCGCGCACGGAGCTGGCGGCGGCACAGCGCGACGGTGACGAGGCAGGCGAGGCCGACGTCGAGGCCGAATGGCGGGTCCGGCTGCGCCGCGCGTTGCTCGACGACCCGGCCGCGGCCGAGGAACTGCGACGACTGCTGGCGGAACTGCGCCCCGACACGGAACCGGGGATCACCGTGCGGGACGTGCACAACACCATGACCGGCGGGGTGCACCACGGGACGGTCATCCAGGCCGGGGTGATCTCCCGGGTCGATCAGAGCGGCGGCGGGAGCACCGGAGGGCCCGCTCGTGGCTGACACGGGGCCCGTCCGGCCCGGACCATCCGCCGCACCCGAACCGGCCGCGCTCGGCGAACCGGCCGCGCTCGGCTCCATGACGGATGACGGGGCAGCCACCACGACGCGCAACCACATCAGCGGAACGGTCCACGGGGCCGCCGTACAAGCCCACAGCATCGGCACATTGACCATCCAGGAGCCCGTGCCGGCCATCGTGCCGGGCACACCGGTGCCCTGTACGCTGCCCCCGGTCACCCGTCACTTCACCGACCGCGAGACCGTCCTGACCGAGGTGGTCGGGTTACTCGACCAGGTGCTCCCCGGCGCCGGCACCGAAAGCATGGGGCATGGCGGAGCGCCCCTCGTGGTCGTCCTCTGGGGCCCGGGCGGTGTGGGCAAGACGGCCACCGCACTGCGCCTGGCCGCCGCGCTGCGGAGCCGCTTCGAAGAGGGCCAGTTGTACGCGAACCTGCGCGGCGCCTCCGCGGCCACGGCGCTCACGCCGTCCGAAGTGCTGCTGCGCTTCCTGGGCGACCTCGGCGTATACCCGGCATACGTACCGACGGAACCGGACGCGCAGGAGAGCCTGTTCCGCACGGTGACGGCGGAACGGCGCCTCCTCACCGTGCTGGACGACGCCCACTCGGCCGCCCAGGTACGGCCGTTGCTGGCCGCCTCCCCGGCCTCGCTGACCATCGTGACGAGCCGTACGGACCTGGGCCGACTGGTCGTCGAATACGGCGCGCACACCATACGGCTCGGCCCGCTCGGCACCCCCGACGCGGTCGGACTCCTCGCGCGACTGGGTGGCACGGGCCCCGGAGTCGAGGCGGTCGCGCGGCGGTGCGGCGGGATGCCGCTCGCACTGTGCGCGATCGGGGCGCGCGCCGCCGCGACACAACAGCCGGACTGGGAGCTGCTGGAGCGCGAAATGGCCATGAGCGACGAGACCGACGGACCGTACGGTGACGAGCGGACGTACGCGGATGACGGAGTCGGCGCGAAAGGCGGGACAGCCGCCGCGCAACGCGGGACCGGCGGACCGGAGGCGCCGTCCGGCGCGGCGGGCGAGCCGATGCGGGGCGCGATGGACGCCTCGTACGGGAACCTGTCGGAGGCCGCGGCCAAGGTGTTCCGGCTGACGAGTCTGCGGCCGTGGCGGCATGTGACGCCGGGCGCCGCCGCAGCCGCGGCCGGCGTTTCCGAGCGAGAGGCGAGCGCCCTCCTCGCCGAACTGGCCGACGCGCGGCTGGTCGAGGACGTGTCCGAGGCAGGGGCGCCGGCACAGGGACGAGGGGACGAACCGGGGACCGGAGGCGGGGCCGCGGCTGAGAGCGAGGCCGGGGAGTCCGACCAGGCGCGTTACCGCTTCCATGACCTCTGGCGGCAATACGCGGAACAGCGCGCACTGGCCGAGGACGGGATAGCGGGGGCGGCGGCAGCGGTACGCCGGACACTGCTCTGGTACGTGCGTGCCGCAGCGGCGGCCGACGCGTGCGTGCTGCCCGGCCGCTGGCATCTCGGGCCGGTGTACGCGCGGCTGGCGGGACGACCCGCCGCGTACGCGAACGGCTCCAGCGCGCTGGCCTGGCTGCGGGACGAGCGGGAGAACCTCGCGGAAGCGGTACGGGCCGCGGCGGACCACGGGCTCGACGACCTGACGTGGCAGCTGTGCGAAGCCATGTGGGGACTGCACCTGCGGCTCGGCTTCCACCAGCAATGGGTCGCCACCCACCGGCTCGGGGTGGAGGCCGCGGTGCGCTGCGCGGAGGATTGCCCCGAGGCCGAAGGGCGAATGCGCGCGCAGCTCGGCTTCGCCTACCTGGGCCTCGCGGAGTTCCCGCAGGCGCAGACGCAGTTCGAGGAAGCAGCCGTCGCTGACCGGCGTGCCGGGCACACACGCGGGGAGGCCACCGCGGTCGAATCGCTCGGATTGCTGCATTTGAAGCAGGAGCGGTGGTCCGACGCCGCCCAGTGCTTCCGGTCGGCCCGCGATCTTGCCCGGCAAGTCGGTGACCCGCGGGCACTGGCCCTGCTGGAACACCACCTCGGACGGGCGCTCCAAGGCATGGGCCGCCACGAGGAAGCGATAGAACAGCTGCGGCACGCCCTCGGACTGATACGCGCGCTGCCCGATCCGTACAACGAGGCGCGGGTGTTGATGAGTCTCGGGCGGACGCTGATCGACGCCGGGCGCGCGGAGGAGGCCGACGAGCCACTCGGCCGGGCCGCGACGGTCATGGTGGCGGAAGACTCGGTCGTCCAGCAGGCGGACCTGGCGGAACTGCGCGCCGACCGGGCCCACCGGGCAGGGGAGACGGAGGCGGAGATCCGCTTTCTGAGGGCGGCGTTGGCCCTCCACGAGAAGACGGGAGCGCCAAGAACCGGAGCTGTACGGGCCCGACTGGAGCGGTTGGAGCAGTAGGAACAGTAGAAACAGCGAAAGGAGACCATGGAGCGCTTCAGCCGGGAGGAGTGAGCGTCACCCGTAGGTGGTGGGCGGCGTCACCCGTCACCACGGTCAAGCCGTCGAGGAGGTCTTCGAGGGGCCTGCCCCGCTCGTACCAGGCGTAGAGAGCCGAGGCGTACACGGCCGGATCGCACCGGTCGCGGCGGCCGTCCGGGCCGGGCGCCGCGGTGAGGGTGACGAGGCTGCCGTCGGGGACGCGTACGAGGCAGGTATCCGGCGCGGTGACACATGCGGCCATGGCGCAGTGCCGGTGGCGGCGCATCGCGTCCCGTGTCCAGGCCGCGGGCTCGGGCTGGGAGTGGTGGAGCACCAGGTCGGCCAGCGGCAGCCGGGTGCTGTCGGGCGCGTCCTCGTGGATGGCGGTGTGGGACGCGACCTGAAGTGCGGCCTGATCGGCGGGTGCGGGTGCGGACGGGGGCTCGGACAGGGGTGCGGTCGCCGACCGGTCCGAGTGGGCGAACGGGCCGGGGCCGACGTCCGCGTAGCGGGTGACCGTTATCTCGGGCGGTGCGGTGGGACGGCGGTCGCGCAGGTGGGTCAGGACTTGGAGGGGAGCGCGGAGCGGCGTGACCGGTGGCAGGGCGGTGGGCTCGGCACCGTAGGCGGGCGCGAGCAGGTGCGGCAGATAGGCGGGAGGGCTCGGTTCGGACAGATCCATGAGGTCGTAGAAGGTGCGCCGGAGCAGGCCGGCCGAGGCCCCGGGGGCCGAGCTGGCCAGCGCTGTGAGCTGGGCGTACCGGTCCGGACGGTGGCCGGCCAGCAGCTTGTCGAGCTGGGGGAGCAGCGGCTCGTAAGGGCGGAGCCGGGGTGCCGTGCGGCCCAGCTCGGCGACGGGCGAGGCCGGGTCCAGATCCTGGGCCGGGAACGCGCCGAGGAGTACGGGCGTACCGATGGCGGCCGCGTAGTACGTCACGCTGCCGTGGTCGCCGATGACGGCGTCGGCGGCGGCCAGGACCTGCCGCCAGGGGCCCAGCGGAGGTACGACGGTCAGCCCGGCGTACTCGGCGTTCCGCAGCCAGGCACGGACCTGGCCGGGGCCGTGTCCGTGCCAGATGTTCGGGTGCAGGACGGCGCAGCGGCGGTAGCCGTCGACGGGCAGTTCGCGGGTCAGGCTGTCCAGGAGCCAGGGGAGGATGTCGTCGGAGTCGCCGAACAGGGAGCGCGGCCCCCAAGTCGAGTTGACGACGATGAGGCGCTGACCGGGGGCCACGTCGAGGGCGCGGCGGAAGTCGTCGCGGTGGGGGAGTGCGGCCAGCAGGCGGTCGAAGCACGGGTCACCGGCGAGTACGGCCGTACGGGCAGCGGGCGGGCAGGCGCGGCGGAGGCGGGTGAGCTGCTCGGGGTGGGACAGCACGGTCGCCGTCGCGACGGGCTCGCCGTCGCGCAGCAACCACTCCGGCGAGAGCCCGAAGACCGGCGCCCGCCCCGACCCCGACCCCCGGTGTCCGGTGTCCGGTGTCCGGTGTCCGGTGTCCGGTGTCCGGTGTCCGGTGTCCGGTGTCCGGTGTCCGGTGTCCGGTGTCCGGTGTCCGGTGTCCGGTGTCCGGTGTAGGAAGCCTCTTATTGTAGCCAATGCCGTGCGACAGTATGGCCAATTTCCCCTTAATCAGGTGAAGTTCGCCGCCATAACTGGCGCTGACCGCGAGGTCCACCGGCGTCTCGACGGCCTGCTCCCACGGCAGGACGGGCAGTCCGGCGTCCGCCAGCAGCTCCGGTACGCCGTGCAGGTAGGGCGACGATCCCGTGCACGTGGCCAGGCACTGTATGCGCGGGTCGGCGTCGAACAGGGGAAGGACGTCCAGCAGGCGGGTGGCGGAGGTGACGTTGTGGACCACGAACAGGACGCGCGCGGTTCCGGCCCGGGTGGACCACTGCGGTCCTTCCGGGCCGACCGGCACCCGCAGCCACCTCTGCCCGTCTATGACCGTTTCCCCCACGAGTCTCACCCTTCACCCCTGGCCCGACCGGCCACCCTAACCGGTGCGCTCGTCCGGACGTCCCGCCCGGCAGAATGAAGGAGTGCGGCTCGAAGCGATCACCTGGGAACGGCTGACCGACGCGCTGGCCGAGCGGATCCGTGCGACGGCGGCGGTGGACGGCGGACCGTGGCTGCGTGTCGCGATCGACGGGCCGCCGGCCGCCCGTACGGCGGAGGCCGCCGAGCGGCTCGCGGAAGCGTTGCGGTTGCGCGGCAGGCCCGTACTCGTCGTCGCGGCCGACGGGTTCCTGCGCCCCGCCTCTCTGCGCCTGGAGTACGGCAAGGAGGATCCCGACGCGTACTACGACGAGTGGTACGACCGGCAGGCGCTCTGGCGGGAGGTGTTCACCCCGCTCGATCCGGGCGGCACCGGCCGGGTGCTGCCGGACCTGTGGGACTCCCGGACGGACCGGGCCACGCGCAGCCCCTACACCGAACTGCCGGCGGGCGGTGTGCTGCTGTTGCACGGGCCGCTGCTGTTCGGCCACTGGTTCCCCTTCGACCTGTCGGTCCATCTGAAGCTGTCGCCCGCCGCACTGGCCCGCCGAACGCCGGAGGATGAGTGGTGGACGCTGCCCGCGTTCGCGCGGTACGAGGACGAGGTGCGGCCCGAGGAGAGCGCCGACATCGTCGTGAAGGCGGATGACCCGAACCGCCCGGCGTGGAACGGGCGGGGCTGAGCGGGGGATGCCTCCCTTCGGGGAGGCTGCTGAAAGGTGGGCTTCTTCGGGATGGCTTGGGCGGTCCCCCTTTTTCCGACAGCCTAGGGCGGGGCACTGACAACGGGGATGAGTTGGGGACGCAGGCGCGGATGTGGGTGGTGGGGGATGCAGGTTGGGATGTGGGTGGGGGACGCAGATTGGGACGCGGGTGGGGGTGCAGATTGGGGATGGGATGTGTGGGTCGGCGGGAAGGGAGCTGGGTGTGAAGGTGATCGGCTGGGAAGCGGGTGGGGTTCGGTGGCTGAATCCGCCGCCGGGAGTGCTGTGTGAGGACGGGGAGTCCGGTGGCGGGCCGATGATTGTCACGGCCGCTGAGGGGAGCGACTTCTGGCGGCGGACCGGTTATGGCTTCGTCCGGGACACCGGCCATGCGCTGCTGGTGCCGTTTCCCGCGGACCTGGCCGTCGAGGTGTCCTTTGTCGCCGCCTTCGACGAGCTGTACGACCAGGCCGGGGTGATGGTGCGGGTGGACGCGCGCACTTGGATCAAGGCCGGGGTGGAAATGAGCGACGGCGTGCCGCAGTTGGGGGCGGTGGTCACCCGCGAGTGGTCGGACTGGTCGCTGGCGCCCGTACCGGGGTGGGCGGGCCGCGAAGTCACGGTGCGCGTGAGCCGCAGCGGTGACGCGCTGACCGTACGGGCGCGACGCGAACAGGAACCGTGGCGCATGGTGCGGCTGGCGCCGCTGGACCCGGACGCCAGGGCGTACGCCGGGCCGTTCTGCTGCTCGCCGCAGCGGGCGGGCTTGCAGGTACGGTTCACCCGCTTCGCGGCAGGACCGGCCGACGCGTCGCTGCACTGCCCGTAAGGGGCGGGCCCCGTACCGCGTCAGGCATCGGCGAGGGCGAGCAGCTTCGTCACCGTGTTCCAGTTGCGGGCCGTGGCCGTCACACCCAGGCGGGTGCGGGAGACGGTATCGGCGAGCTTGGAGCGTCCCACCCCGTTCGGGCACCACATGTAGAGCTCGCGGCCGATCAGCCGGAGCCGGTCCGGGGCGTACGCGCCGGAGTCCAGCACCTCCAGAGGGGACGGGTCGGCGGGGACGTCGGACAGGAACGTCACGTGCAGGGTCTTGGGCTCGGCCGCGGCCTGCGGGAAGGGGTTGGCCGCGACGGCGGCGGCCAGCTCGTCCCGCGTCCGGACCAGCACAGGGACCGGGAAGCCCAGCCCATCGGCGATTCCCGCCTCGATACGGCGCGCGGTCTCCTCGGGCGGTGTGCCGGGGTCGGCGAAGACGATGTTGCCGGTCTGGAGGAGGACCGTCACATCCCGGTATCCCAGAGCCGCGAACAGTTCGCGCTGTCGCGCCATAGGGAACTTGTTGTGACCTCCGACGTTGATGCCGCGGAGGAGGGCGATCTGGCGGGGCATGACGGGAGCGGGCCTT
Source organism: Streptomyces albofaciens JCM 4342 (assembly GCF_008634025.1). NCBI lineage: Bacteria > Bacillati > Actinomycetota > Actinomycetes > Kitasatosporales > Streptomycetaceae > Streptomyces > Streptomyces albofaciens. The sequence continues at coordinate 2,627,352 of NZ_PDCM01000001.1, forward strand.
TCGGGCGAAGGGGAAGGGGAGGGCGTACCGGAGGGTGGGGGTGGGGCAGGCTGGGATATGGGTCGGGATCTGGTGTCGGAAGGCCGGCGCGGAGGCTCGACGCTCCTCGGTCTTCAGCCCCTCAGAAGAGGGGCTGCGGGAGGACGCCCTCCAAGGCCAGCAGATGGCGCTTGGTGTCCAGGCCGCCGCCGAAACCGCCGATCCCGCCGTCGCTCGCCACCACCCGGTGGCAGGGCACGACGACCGGGAGCGGGTTGGAGCCCATGGCCGCGCCCACCGCACGAGCGGCGCCCGGCTCGCCGACCCGGTCGGCCAGGTCCTGGTAGCCGACCACCGTGCCGTACGGGACGTGGGCGGCCAGTTCGCGCAGCACGCGTTCGTTGAAGCCCGCGGACAGCGACCAGTCCAGGGGGACGGTGAAGGCCCGCAGACCACTGTCGAAATACCGGGTCAGCTCGTCGGCCGCCGTGGTCAAGTGGGGTATCTCCGGGAGCGGTTCGCGGCCGAACGCCAGCCGCAGGCGGGTCAGCGACCGGCGGACGACCCGCTCGTCGGCATGGAAGGCGACCAGCGCCAGCCCTTCATGGGTCGCCGCGAGCAGCAGCCGGCCGATGGGGGTGTCCAGCACACGCCAGGCCCAGTCGCGCGGTTCCCGCACCCGGACCGCTGTTCCCTGCTCGGCCGGGTGCGGCTCATCCTGCTCGGGACGGGCCGGTGCCTTCTGCTGAGGACGGGCCGGCGCCTCCTGCTCGGGACGGGCCGGTGCCGCCAGCTCGGGGTGGGCCAATGCTTCCTGCTCAGGCGGCTCCTCGGGGCCGGGCCGCTCCTGCCGCCCGGTCCGCCCGCCCCGCTGATCCCGCTCTGCGTTCGTCACGGCAGCAGCCTATGACCCGCCACTGACAACGCCCCCGGAGCCGAGGCGGGCGGTCCCAGGGGCGTCGTCAGCTACCGGCGGCGGCCAGGGGCCGTCGCACCGCCGGCCCTACCGGCCGGACTTCCCCAGGGCGTCGCGGATGACATCCGGCTTGTTGCTGATGATGCCGTTCACGCCCTGGCCGGCGGCCTTGACCGCGTTGGCGGCGTCGTCGATGGTCCAGGTGAAGACCTCCAGCGGCCGGCCGTGCGGGCCCTTCACCTTGTGTACGGACGCGACGTACCCGGCGTCGATCGACTTGTACTGGGGGTTGATCTGGTCGGCGAACGCCGCGTACTTGGGCAGTTCGGCGACGGCCGGCGTACCGAGGAAGCCCGTCTTGACGTCGGGCCGCAGGCTGTGCACCTTCTTCACCGAGTCGGCGCTGAAGCTCTGCACGATCAGTCGGCGCTTGACGTGGTCGCGGTCCAGCCAGCCGTCCTCACGCAGCTCCTTGAGGATCTGCCGCTCGATGCCGGGGTAGCGCTCGGGCGACTTGATCTCCAGCAGCAGGTTCTGGTCGTTGTCCTCGACGGTGTCCATGTAGTCCTCCAGCGTCGGGACGCGCTCACCGGTGAACTTCGGGCCGAACCAGCTGCCGGCGTCCAGCTTCTCGATCTCCGCGAGCGTGAAGTCGGCGACGTTCCAGGGGGCGCGGTCCGGGAAGACCTGCTCCACATCGGTCGTCCGGGCGAGCGAGGTGTCGTGGAGGACGACCAGTTCGCCGTCCTTGGTGCGCTGGACGTCGTTCTCCACCCATGCGAAACCGAGGTCGGCGGCCGCGTCGACGGCGGCGAGCGTGTTCTCCGGCGCGTAGGCGGAGGCGCCCCGGTGGGCGACGGTCACCACTCTGCGGTGGGCGTCGACGGCCTGGGCGCTCGGGACGGGGAGCAGGGACATGGTCAGGCCCACGAGCACACCGGCTACTGTGGCGGCGGAGCGGATACGCATGCGGACTCCTAGTGACGACGTGATGGCGAGTGCGTACGGAGACGGGCCGGCGCCGGTCCACCGGGGCGGGCCGTGGCCACGGCGCCGCCGGCCGGTCGGGCCGGAAGTGCAGCCGGGATCCGCCGGAATGCCTGCGGTGGATGAGGTGGATTCGGGGTGTTCCGGGTGGGACGCGCAGAGAGTCGCAGTCGGGACGTACCGGAAGACAGGCGCCGGATGGACAGAAACTGAACGAGAAGTGTCCTGTGTTCCGTGTTTGAACACCGAGATCGCGTGATCTCCTCAGAAAGCACGCAACATACGCACGCGCCGGGCCCGTACCGGGGTGCGGAGCCCCGGCCTCCGTGCCCCTCGGCCGGGATATCGGCCTGCCCGGCCCCGTCGGCCGGTTCCGGCCTTGCGCCCGCCGGCTCCGGCCTCGCGTCCGCGGTGTCCCGGCCCCCGGCAGCCCCCGCGCGGGCCCGCCGGCCGCGGCCCGGGTGCCGCGGAGGCCGAGTCGGCCCGGCCGCCTCCGCGCGAGCCCGGCCCCGGTCGCCGCGCTCCGCCGCGCCCTGCGGCAGAGCTGACAGAACCGCTGGTCGGAGCGTTTTCCGGCCGATTGTCAGTGGGGGGTCGTACGGTTGATGACATGCGGCCCGTTTCCAAGATCGAACGCACGGTGGCGCCCTTCGAGGTCGTCAGCCCCTATCAGCCCAGCGGCGACCAGCCGGCGGCCATCGCCGAGCTCGCGCAGCGCGTCAGCGGCGGTGAGAAGGACGTCGTCCTGCTCGGCGCGACCGGTACCGGCAAGTCGGCGACCACCGCGTGGATGATCGAGAAGCTGCAGCGCCCCACCCTCGTCATGGCGCCCAACAAGACCCTCGCGGCGCAGCTCGCCAACGAGTTCCGCGAGCTGCTGCCCAACAACGCCGTCGAGTACTTCGTCTCCTACTACGACTACTACCAGCCCGAGGCGTACGTCCCGCAGTCGGACACCTACATCGAGAAGGACTCCTCGATCAACGAGGAGGTCGAGCGGCTGCGCCACTCCGCGACGAACTCCCTGCTCACGCGGCGGGACGTGGTCGTGGTCGCCTCGGTGTCCTGCATCTACGGCCTGGGCACGCCCCAGGAGTACGTGGACCGCATGGTGGCGCTCAAGGTCGGCGACGAGATCGACCGCGACCAGCTGCTGCGCCGCTTCGTGGACATCCAGTACACGCGGAACGACCTGGCTTTCACCCGCGGCACCTTCCGCGTCCGCGGCGACACCATCGAGATCTTCCCGGTCTACGAGGAGCTCGCCGTCCGCATCGAGATGTTCGGCGACGAGATCGAGGCGCTGTCCACCCTCCACCCGCTCACCGGCGAGGTGATCAGCGAGGACCAGCAGCTGTACGTCTTCCCGGCCAGCCACTACGTCGCGGGCCCCGAGCGCATGGAGAAGGCCATCGCCGGGATCGAGGCGGAGCTGGCCGAGAGCCTGGCCACGATGGAGAAGCAGGGCAAGCACCTGGAGGCCCAGCGGCTGCGCATGCGCACGACCTACGACATCGAGATGATGCGCCAGGTCGGCTCCTGCTCCGGCATCGAGAACTACTCGCTGCACATGGACGACCGCGCCCCCGGCAGCCCGCCCAACACCCTCCTGGACTACTTCCCCGACGACTTCCTCCTGGTCATCGACGAGTCGCACGTCACCGTCCCGCAGATCGGCGCGATGTACGAGGGCGACGCCTCCCGCAAGCGCACCCTGGTCGAGCACGGCTTCCGGCTGCCGTCCGCCCTCGACAACCGGCCGCTGAAGTGGGAGGAGTTCCTGGAGCGCGTCGGCCAGACCGTCTACCTCTCGGCGACGCCCGGCTCGTACGAGCTCTCGCGTTCCGACGGGTACGTGGAACAGATCATCCGCCCGACCGGCCTGGTCGACCCCGAGGTGATCGTCAAGTCCACCGAGGGCCAGATCGACGACCTGGTCCACGAGATCCGTACGCGCACGGAGAAGGACGAACGCGTCCTGGTCACCACCCTCACCAAGAAGATGGCCGAGGACCTGACGGACTACTTCGTCGAGCTCGGCATCCAGGTCCGCTACCTGCACAGCGACGTGGACACCCTGCGCCGGGTCGAGCTGCTGCGGGAGCTGCGGGCCGGCGAGTACGACGTCCTGGTCGGCATCAACCTGCTGCGCGAGGGCCTCGACCTGCCCGAGGTGTCGCTGGTGGCGATCCTGGACGCCGACAAGGAGGGCTTCCTGCGCTCGGGCACGTCGCTGATCCAGACCATCGGCCGGGCCGCCCGTAACGTCTCCGGCCAGGTCCATATGTACGCGGACAAGATCACCCCGGCGATGCGCAGGGCCATCGACGAGACCAACCGCCGCCGGGAGAAGCAGCTCGCGTACAACAAGGAGCACGGCATCGACCCGCAGCCGCTCCGCAAGAAGATCGGCGACATCGTCGCGACCCTCGCCCGCGAGGAGATCGACACCCAGGAGCTGCTGGGCACGGGCTACCGCAAGGCGGCCGACGGCAAGGACGCCAAGGGCAAGGCGCCGGTGCCCGCGCTGGGTGGCAAGACGGCCAAGGGCAAGGCCGCGAAGGGCGCCGCCGCGCCCACCGACCGGCCCGCCTCCGAACTGGCCGAACTGATCGAGGAAATGACCGACCGGATGCGGGCCGCCGCGGCGGAGCTGCAGTTCGAGGTGGCCGCCCGGCTGCGCGACGAGGTCGGCGAACTGAAGAAGGAACTGCGGCAGATGAAGGAGGCGGGGCTGCGCTGAATCCCCGGGAGGGGCGGGCGGGGCTGGATCGGGGCGGAGGCGAGGGCGGGGGCAGCGAGACGGCGACCCGGCCACTGTCCCCGGGGCGTGACCGAGGAAGTGACGGGCTGGCGGAGCGCTGGCCGCTGGCGCGGTGTACGAGGGAGGGCACTCCGGGGGAGACCGCTCCGGGGGAGGCCGCTCGTGTGGTGGTGCTGCCTTCCGGAGGCCCGCGTTCGGCGACCGCCGGCGTTCGGGGGACTCGTACGACCGGAGGGCATCATCCGCGTCCGGAGGACCCGCGCCTGAAATGTCGCACGTCATGGTGGCGTACGTCATGGCGTACAACATGGCGCACGACAAGGCGTACGGCATGACGCTCGAACAGGCCCCAGCCACCGGAGCCGGAGGCCCTGTCCCCAAGCCGCCCCCCGATCCCCAAGCCCCACCCCCATCCCACCCCAACCCAACCCAACCCACCCTCACCTCCCCTCTACCTCGCGCAGCGTGTCTGTGTTGCAGGAACGCCACAAAGCGTGGGGTGGGTGCGTGGCGGCGGGCGGGCGTGCATAGGGTCGGGGGAAGCCGTCGGGGAGGCGGCGACGGGGAGAAACAGAGCGAGAGGGGACAGCACGTGTCGGTCAACTTGTCCAAGGGGCAGGGCATCAGCCTGGCGAAGTCGGACGGGGGAACGCTGACCTCGGTGCGGATGGGGCTGGGCTGGCGGTCGGCGCCCCGCCGCGGCCTGTTCGGGTCGCGCACCCGGGAGATCGACCTCGACGCATCGGCCGTGCTGTTCGCCGACAAGCAGCCGCTGGACGTCGTCTTCTTCCAGCATCTGATCAGCGACGACGGTTCGGTGCGGCACACCGGCGACAACGTGGTCGGCGGCGCCGGTCAGGGCGGGGACGACGAGGCGATCCTCGTGGACCTGGCGCGGGTGCCGGTGCACATCGACCAGATCGTGTTCACGGTGAACTCCTTCACCGGGCAGACCTTCGCCGAGGTGCAGGACGCCTTCTGCCGCCTCGTCGACGAGACCACCGGCCAGGAGCTGGCCCGCTACACCCTCACCGGCGGCGGTGACTACACCGCGCAGATCATGAGCAAGGTGCACCGTTCCGGCAACGGCTGGCAGATGACCGCGATCGGCGAACCGGCCCACGGCCGTACGTTCAAGGACGTGGTCCCGGCGATACTGCCGTACCTGTAAGCACGCACCGGGCCCCGCCGGCGGGCGGGGCGCACGAACATCACGGGGGAACGACGATGACGGCCGAGCTTGTCCGCGGGCAGAACCATCCACTGGACCGGACCCGTTTGGAGATCAGGATCGCGGCGGGCGGGCCCGTCGTCTCAGGGGTGACGCTCGCCGACGAGCGGGGCAACCTCGCGGGTGCCGAGGCCGTCGCCCACCCGGGCGCGCCGCGCCGTACCGGCATCGAGGTCCCCCGGCAGGCCGCCGCCGAGCACCGGATAGCGGTGGACCTCGACGCTCTGCCCGCCGACGTGCACCGGGTCAGCGTGCTGCTCGCGCTGCCCGTCGGCATCGGCGGCCCGGCGGACTTCGGGGCCGCGGCGGCCCCGTTCGTCGTCGTCACCGGCCTCGACGGGACGGGCATCGCCAGTTACACCCTCACCGACCTCGGCGCCGAATCGGCCGTCGTCGCGGTGGAGTTGTACCGCAGGCAGGGCGCCTGGAAGGTGCGGGCCGTGGGGCAGGGGTACGCGGGTGGACTTGCGGCGTTGCTCCAGGACCAGGGGCTGCCGCAGGCCGCCGAGCTGGCCGCGGAGATCCAGGAAGCGGTACGCGACGGCCTCGCGCGCTCCGTACCGGCCCCTGCCCAGGCGGCCACGGCTCCGCCCCAAGCCACGACCCCGCCCCCGGCTCCGGCCCCGGCGCCGACAACGGACCGTGCCGCTACGGAGCCCTCCACCGAGCCAACCCCCGCGCTCCCCACCAACACCACCCCCACCAACACCACCCCCATCAACTACCACCACCCCAAGCGCCGCCCCACCACCCCGCCACCCCCTCAGAACGCGCCCGCACCCACACAAACCCCAGCCGCAACCCCCACTTCCAGCCCCACCCCCACCCCCACCGAAGCCCCCACACCCCAGTAGCCGGTGACGCCCCGGGCCGGACCGCCGACGAGCGGCTCTACAACCAGGTGTGGGGCATGTTCGAGGACCTGTCCCGGACCGTCGCCGCCTACCGCAGCGCCATGGACTTCGCCCAGTCCCGCCTGGCCAAGGAACTGGACGCGGTCAACGCCGACCCCGGCAACCGCGTCGGGCCCGCCGCCGACGCCGCCCGCGCCGCCGCGCACGACAAGCACGCCCGCCTCGCGGCCCAGGCCCGTGAGGTGCTCGACCGGGATCTCGCCCAGCTCACCGCCGAGGCCGAGGTCGTCGAGCCCGCGCTGCCGCCCGCCCTCGCGGACTGGAGCAGCCCCGTCTGGCACGGTTACCAGGTTCCCGGCGAATACCCGATCGCCGTGCGCCTCGGTGATCTGCGCCTGCCGGAATGCCCGGACCTGCGCGTCCCCATGCTCGTACGACTGCCGATGAACCGGGGTCTGTGGATCGACAGCGGAGCGCCGGCGACGTTCCGCGGCGAGGGCGGGCCCGACGCGCTCGCGGACGGCTTCGGAGCGGACGGCTTGGGATCGGACGGCTTCGGACCGGACGCCTTCGGGCCGGACGGCTTCGGAGGAGCGGACGGCTTCGGCGACGGCCCGGACGGCGGCGCGCCGCTGGACGCCGCCGGGGTGCGGCGCCGGGCGATGGACACCGCCGTCACGCTCGCCGCCCGCCTGCTGGCCGCCCACCCGGCCGGCGAACTCACCCTCCGGGTCATCGACCCGGCCGGCGCGGCGGCGCCCGCGCTGGCGCCGCTGGTGGAGACGGGCGCGCTCCGCGAGCCCCCGGCCACCGGAGCGCAGGGCGTGACCGCGGTGCTCGGCGAACTGACCCGGCGCGTGGACCTCGTACAGATGGCGGTACGCAACCAGGCCGCCGAGTCGCTGCCGCCGGACCTGGACACGGCGGAGCAGCTGCTGATCGTCCACGACTTCCCGCACGGCTTCGACGACCGCGCCGTCAACCAGCTCCGCTACCTGGCGGACGAGGGCCCCTCGGTCGGCGTGCACCTGCTGATGGTCGCCGACCGGGCGGAGGCGCGGGAGTACGGGCCGGTGCTGGACCCGCTGTGGCGTTCCCTGCTGCGGATCACGCCGGTCCCGGACGCCCACCTCGCCGACCCTTGGGTCGGGCACGCCTGGACGTACGAGCCGTCGCGCGTGCCGGAGGGCAGCCAGGTGCTGCGCCAGGTCCTGGCCGACCTGGCCGAGGCCCGCCGGGCGCGCGGCCACAGTCGTACGCGGGAGAGCTGAGGCTTAGCGGCCACCGGGCGCGAGACCGTAGGTAGCTGTACGTGAGGCCGTAGCTGTACGCGTGGCGGTAGCTGTACGTGAGGCCGTAGCTGTACGCGTGGCGGTAGCTGTACGTGAGGCCACAAAGGCCGCAACCGTACGTGGGAGAGCGACGACGCCGGATGCCACCACGCCACACGCCACCGAACGATCCTCCCCACCCCGCCCGACCAGCGCTTTTGTCTAACTCTTTACTTCAGATTGCCTTTCCTTTACTCTCTAGGTGCGGAGGGGAGTATTCCTGCGCGACGTCCCCGTCATCACGGATCGCACCACTGACCAGATCCCGGGGCGTCGGCCCGGCTCGGGGAGCGCGCCATCAGCGCTCTCGGGTGGAAGAGACCTCCGGCAGCGACGACGCTGTGAGTGCCGTACGACTCTGCCGGAGGAGCAGTGGACGTTTCCCTGACCCTGTGGGTGCTGACCATCGTCGGTCTGTGCGCCCTGATCACCGCCGACTTCTTCATCGGCGGCCGCAAACCGCACGAGGTCTCCCTCAAGGAGGCCGGTATCTGGACCGCCGTCTGGATCGCGCTCGCCGCGCTCTTCGGGCTCGGCCTGCTGGTCTTCGGCGGCGGGCAGCCGGCCGGCGAGTTCTTCGCGGGCTTCATCACCGAGAAGTCGCTGAGCGTCGACAACCTCTTCGTCTTCGTCCTGATCATGGCGAAGTTCGCGGTGCCGACGATCTACCAGCAGCGGGTGCTGATGGTGGGTGTGCTGATCGCGCTGGTGCTGCGTGCCGGGTTCATCGGCGCGGGTGCCGCGATCATCGCCAACTTCTCGTGGGTCTTCTACCTCTTCGGCGCCTTCCTCATCTGGACGGCCTGGAAGCTCATCCAGGAGGCGCGCGCGGAGGAGCAGGACGAGGAGTTCGAGGAGAACCGCTTCCTGAAGATGGTCGAGCGGCGATTCCCGTCGACCGACCGCTACCACGGCACCAAGCTGTTCGTCGTCGAGAACGGCCGGCGCCTGATGACCCCGATGCTGATCGTCATGCTGGCGATCGGCACCACCGACGTGCTGTTCGCGCTGGACTCGATCCCGGCGATCTTCGGCCTCACCCAGGACCCGTACATCGTCTTCACCGCCAACGCGTTCGCCCTGATGGGCCTGCGGCAGCTGTACTTCCTCATCGGCGGCCTGCTGAAGAAGCTGGTGCACCTCTCGTACGGTCTGTCGATCATCCTCGGATTCATCGGCGTGAAGCTGGTGCTGCACGCTCTGCACGAGTCGGGGGTGAGCGTTCCGGAGATCAGCATCCCGGTCTCGCTCGGCGTGATCTGCGCCGTCCTCGTCGTCACGACGATCACGAGCCTGCGGGCCTCGAAGAAGCAGGCGCGGGCGGCGGCGGAGGCCACCGCGGCGAAGGAAAACACCAAAGACGCCATAGACGTCTGACCTGCGGCCCAACCGCCCAGACCCCGCGTCACCCGCTGACGGGCCAGCCACCGGTCCGTCAGCCGGCCCGTTCACCGGCCCGTCCATCGACCCGTTCACCGGCCCGTCCATCGACCCGTTCCCCGGCCCGTCCACCGGCCCGTTCCCCGATCCGTCCACCGGGCGGCCGGTAGCACCGGCCGCCCGTCAGGACCGTCACCAGTCGCGTCAGGACCGTCACCAGCCGATGAGGACCGTCACCAGCCGCGTTCGCGCCACTCGGCGAGGTGCGGGCGCTCCGCGCCGAGCGTGGTGTCCGCGCCGTGGCCCGGGTAGACCCAGGTCTCGTCCGGCAGCCGGTCGAACAGCTTGGCCGAGACGTCGTCGAGGAGGCTGGTGAACCGCTCCGGGTCGTCCCACGTGTTGCCGATGCCGCCCGGGAAGAGGCAGTCGCCGGTGAAGACGTGCGGGTGGCCGTGCGGGTCGTCGTAGATCAGGGCGATGCTGCCCGGGGTGTGGCCGACCAGGTGGCGGGCGGTCAGCCGCACCTGCCCGACGGCGATGGTGTCGCCGTCCTCGACGGGCACGTCGGTCGGTACGGGGATGCCCTCGGCGTCGTACCGGCCCGCGTACGTACGGGCGCCCGTCGCGTCCACCACCTCGCGCAGCGCGCCCCAGTGGTCGCCGTGCTGATGGGTGGTCACCACGGCGGCGATGCCGCCGTCGCCGATCAGGTTGAGGAGGGTGCGCGGCTCGGCGGCGGCGTCGATCAGCAGCTGTTCGCCGGTCGCCCGGCAGCGCAGCAGGTAGGCGTTGTTGTCCATCGGGCCCACCGCGACCTTGGAGATCATCAGGTCGGCCAACTCGTGCACGTCGGCCGGTCCGCCGACCTTCACTGCTCCCGTGTAGCTCATGCGCCCACCCTAAAGCGGGGGAAGGGCCGGAAGGGGGCCGCCCCGGGTGTCGAGTCCGGTGCCTTTGGCGCGGCCGGTGAGCCAGCCGACCAATTCGGCCGGCGGCCCGGACACCACCACGTACGGGACGTCCCCGGTGTCCTCGGTGACCACACCCGTGCGCTCCGTACGGCCGGTGCGCCACCGCCGCCCGTCGGGAGCGCGCAGCTCCACGGCCGGCACGTCGATGTGACCGGCGAACTTCACACCCGTCAGAAACGCCAGTTCCGCGTCGACGAAGGCGGTCGGCAACTGCTCGATCCCGTAGCCGACGCCCAGGTCGATACGGTGCAGCTCGACCTCGGCCAGGCGGCGGAACGGCAGCCGGGCGGCGCGTTCGATGACGCCGTTGCGCATCTCCAGCTCGTAGGTGAGGCGGGCGGGCGGCAGCGCCGCCACGGCCGCGTCGAAGCGGTCGGCGCTGGAGCGCAGGTCGTCCAGGTGCACGGCGAGCGGCCGGTCGGCACCGGCGGCGATGTCCGCGTCGCGGGCCTCGGCACTGGCGTACATCGGGGTGCGGACGCCGGTACGCGCCCAGGTCAGCAGATTGACCAGGGCATCGGCGTTGCGGGCCACATGAGCCAGGAGGTGACCGCGGGTCCAGTCGGGCAGCAGTGACGGTTCTCCGATCGCCGCGTCGTCCAACTTCCCGGCGGAGACGAGCAGTCGGTCGGTCGCTTCACGGACGGCGGCGGCGTCCTGCGCGAAATCCGGCGTGGCGGGGGGCGCATTGTCGGTCATGGTCCGAAGCTAGCGCCGCCATGGCCTCCGCGGGAGTCGATCCGCACGGATACAGGGGTACGCGGGCGGCGCGAGCGGCGCGGTACGGCTCATGCCGGTCCGCTGTCCGAGACCCCGGCCGGGCCCGCGGACAGCGGACAGCGGACCGGCCGGGCCCGCGGCCGTCAGGTCAGACAGCCATTCCGTCGGGAGCGCCGAACCACCGCCGCAATGCGTCCTCAAGCGCGGCCAGTTCATCCGCCGTGCAGGCGCTGGCGGGAGCCGTGCAGGTGGCGGCAGTCGCCGTGCAGGTGGTGGCGGTCGCCGTGCAGGTGGTGGCGGTCGCCGTACCGGCCGTACGGGTGGCGGTCGCCGTATCGGCCGTACGGGCGGCGGTTGCTGCACCGGCCGTACGGACGGCGGTCGCCGTACCGCCCGTACAGGTACGGGCTGCGCCCTCACCCGCCGCTTCCCCGCCCGGCGATGCCTCCGTACCCGCGGCCCACGCCACCACGCCGTCCGGCCGCACCAGCAGCCCGGCCAGTTCCGGACGGTCCGGGCAGCGGGCGGTCACCACGCGCAGCCGGCCCTCGTACCCGTCGGCGTACCCGGCGGCCCGACCGGCCAGGCCGGGGTCCTCGGTGAGGACGAACAGCAGCCCCCGCCCGTCCTCCAACTGCGCGCCGAGCCGGGTGCCGTCGGCGAAGACCAGGTCGGGGACGCTGCGGCCGGTCAGCGGGTGGTCGCCGGGCAGGTCGTAGCGCTGCCACACCCCGGAGATCTTCTTGGCGAAGTACGTGGTGCCGGTGACCGTGCCGGTCAGTTCGGTGACCACCTTGCGCAGGGCCCGGGAGTGCGGCGTCGGACGCATCACCGCGATCTGGGCGCGGGTCCAGTCCAGCACCCACGCGCCGACCGGATGCCGCTCGGCGGTGTAGGTGTCCAGCAGCCCGTCCGGCGCGTGACCGTGGACCGTCGCGGCCAGCTTCCAGCCCAGATTCATCGCGTCCCCGATGCCCAGGTTGAGACCCTGGCCGCCGAACGGCGGGTGGACGTGTGCCGCGTCACCGGCCAGCAGGACGCGCCCGCGGCGGTACTCGGGGACCTGGCGGGTGTTGTCGGTGAAGCGGGTGGCCGTGTTCACCTTGGTGACCGTGACGTCGGTCCCCGACACCTTGCGCAGGCTCGCCTGCACCTCCTCCGGCGTGACGGGGGCGGAGCGGTCCGCGGGCGGCCCGTCGAACTCGACGGTGAGGATGCGGCCGGGCACCGGGCCGTGGCTGTAGATGCCGTTGTCCGTCTCGTTCCAGCCCATGCCGAGCTTGTCGGCGCCGGTCATCTCCACCAGCGCCTGGCGGCCGGTGATCTCCGGATCGGTGCCGGGGAAGGGGAACCCGGCGAGCCTGCGGACCGTACTGCGTCCGCCGTCACAGCCCACCAGCCAGCCGGCCCGCAGTTCCTCCCCGCCTGCGCCTCCCGCCTCTGCGGCCTCTTCGACCTCTCCGGTCTCTTCGACCTCTCTGGTCTCTTCGACCTCTCTGGTCTCTCCGACCTCTCCGGTCTCTCCGACCTCTCCGGACTTTCCGATCTCTCCGGCCTTTCCTCCCTCTCTGGCCTCTCCGGCCTCGCAGATGTGCACCGTCACCCCGTCCGCATCCGCTTCGAAGCCGGTCAGCTCCACACCGCGGCGCACCTCGACGCCGAGTCCGGCGGCGCGCTCGGCGAGCAGCCGCTCCAGTGCCTGCTGTGCCACGAACCCGACCTCATCGGCCGGTCCGGCGTGGTGGAAGTCGGGGTCGGACGTGTCCAGCAACTCGGCGCGCAGCATGATCCCCGCGAAGTGCCCGGCGAACCTCGGCGCCGGGCGTACGGAGCTCGCCCCGGCCGCCTGCCGCTGTCGCACGAAGGAGTGGAACCGGCCGAAGGCCTCCCTCTGTACGGCGGCGAGCGCGGGCAGCAGGCCGCGGCGGTAGAAGGCCTCCGCGGTGGGCGTGTTGATGCCGCCCGCCTTGATCGTCTCGTCCACCTCGGTCAGGCGCTCCAGTACGACGGTCCGTACCCCGCGCAGGGCGAGTTCGCAGGCGAGCATCAGTCCGACGGGCCCGGCGCCCGCGATCACCACATCAGTCCGGGGAGTGGTTCCCCCGGTGGTCTCCATGTTCATGCGCTTGATTGTAGTCACTAAAAATTTGTTTCGGCTAAAATTACGGTCATGGCTGATGACGTGGAGGAGAAGGCGCGGCGCGGTGGCGGTGGCCACGCGCCGGCGGACGGCGAAGGGCTCTCGCTGCGCGAGCTGAAGAAGATCCGGACCCGTGAGCGGATCTCCGGTGAGGCCACCCGGCTCTTCGTCGCGCGCGGCTTCGAGCAGGTCACCGTCGCCGAGGTCGCCCGCGCCGCCGAGGTCTCGACGATGACCGTCTTCAACTACTTCCCCCGCAAGGAAGACCTCTTCCTCGACCGCATTCCCGAGGCCTTCGAGCTGGTGACGCGGGCCGTACGGGAGCGGGGCGAAGGCGTCGGGCCGTTGGAGGCGCTGCACCGCCTCGCGCTCGATCTGCTGGCGCAGGGGCATCCGCTCGCGGGAGTCGGGTTCTGGGACCGGTACTGGTGGCAGGTGCTGGTGGACTCGACGGCGTTGCAGGCGCGCGGGCGCGAGGCCCTGGAGGAGTTCGAGGACACGCTCGCCGGGCTGTTCGCGGAGGCCGAGGGCGCCGGGCCGGACGAGCACGGGCCGAGGCTGGCCGCGGCGCTGACCGTGGCCGCGTACCGTTCCGTGTACGCGACGGTCATCCGTCGGCAGATGGCCGGCGCCCCCGTCGAGGAGATCGTCGCGGAGCAGAGGGAGCTGCTGCAGCACACGTTCGACGTGCTGTCACGGGTGCTTTAGGGCGGGTGGCGCTTTGAAGGGCGGGCGGCTCGCGACGGGGTGCCCGGCGGGCGGTGAGGACGGGATGCCCGGCGCTGGGGGCGAGATGCGCGGCGCTGGGGGCGAGGTGCGCGGCATTGCCGACGCGATGCGCGGCATTGGCGACGGGATGCCCGACGGTGGGGACGGGGCGCCTAACGGGAAGGGTCCGGTTGTCCGGTCCAGGGTGGCCAGAAAATCGAACAACAGCCGCCCTCGACGTGACTTCGGACACCTTTCCCCGCGCCACCCCGGCGCCGCTTCCCGCCCCTCCCGCCTCCGGCCCGGCGGGAACCGGGAGGTGCCGGAGGGGCGTGGGGGAAGGTGGGGGCGCTCTGTCGGTGATCGGCAGGAAGAGGGGCGGGCCGTCACGTGTTGTCCAGAAGCGGCCACACGTTCGGGTGAAGCGCTTCGACGGACACCGTAATTCGAATGCGCGTGCTATAGGCTCGTGTGTGGCATCAATAAGACATCGCCGCGGCAGCCCCCATACCCTGGGGCGGGGGCTCGCCCAGCTTCCGCGCCCACCCGGCCCGGCGGCCGGCAGCGACCGGCTCGCCCGACCGCCGCCGTCAGGGCCGCACGCAGCTGGGCCGCGGCCTCCCGCCCCTCTCCAGAAAGGTGCCGACCGGCGTGGCCGACCGTCTCATCGTCCGTGGCGCTCGCGAGCACAACCTGCGCAACGTCTCGCTCGACCTCCCCCGGGACTCCCTCATCGTCTTCACGGGGCTCTCCGGGTCGGGCAAGTCCTCGCTCGCCTTCGACACGATCTTCGCCGAGGGGCAGCGCCGCTATGTCGAGTCGCTCTCCTCGTACGCCCGGCAGTTCCTCGGGCAGATGGACAAGCCCGATGTGGACTTCATCGAGGGCCTGTCCCCCGCGGTCTCGATCGACCAGAAGTCGACCTCGCGCAACCCGCGCTCGACGGTCGGCACGATCACCGAGGTCTACGACTACCTCCGTCTGCTGTTCGCCCGTATCGGCAAGCCGCACTGCCCCGAGTGCGGCGACCCGATCGCCCGGCAGTCGCCGCAGGCCATCGTGGACAAGGTCCTGGAGCTGCCCGAAGGCAGCCGCTTCCAGGTGCTGGCCCCGCTCGCGCGCGAGCGCAAGGGCGAGTTCGTGGACCTCTTCTCCGACCTCCAGACCAAGGGCTACAGCCGCGCCCGCGTCGACGGCGTCACGATCCAGCTCTCCGACCCGCCCAAGCTCAAGAAGCAGGAGAAGCACACGATCGAGGTGGTCGTGGACCGCCTGACCGTCAAGGACAGCGCCAAGCGCCGGCTGACCGACTCCGTCGAGACCGCCCTCGGCCTGTCCGGCGGCATGGTCATCCTCGACTTCGTCGACCTGGACGAGGACGATCCGCAGCGCGAGCGGATGTATTCGGAGCACCTGTACTGCCCGCGCGACGACCTGTCGTTCGAGGAGCTGGAGCCCCGCTCCTTCTCCTTCAACTCGCCCTTCGGCGCCTGCCCCGACTGCACCGGCATCGGTACGCGCATGGAGGTCGACCCCGAGCTGATCATCCCGGACGAGGAGAAGTCCCTCGACGAGGGCGCCGTCCACCCCTGGTCGCACGGCCACACCAAGGAGTACTTCGGCCGTCTGATCGGCGCCCTGGCCGACGCCCTCGGATTCCGTACGGACATCCCCTGGGCCGGGCTGCCGCAGCGCGCCAAGAAGGCCATCCTCAACGGCCACCGCACCCAGATCGACGTCCGCTACCGCAACCGCTACGGCCGCGAGCGCTCGTACACCACCGCGTTCGAGGGCGCCGTGCCGTTCGTCAAGCGGCGCCACCAGGAGGCGGAGAGCGACAGCAGCCGCGAGCGCTTCGAGGGCTACATGCGCGAGGTGCCCTGCCCGACCTGTGAGGGCACGCGGCTGAAGCCGATCGTCCTCGCCGTCACGGTCAAGGGCCGCTCGATCGCCGAGGTCTCGGCCATGTCGATCAGCGACTGCGCCGACTTCCTGCGCGAGATGAAGCTCGACGCCCGCGAGAAGAAGATCGCCGAGCGGGTCCTCAAGGAGGTCAACGAGCGGCTGAAGTTCCTGGTCGACGTCGGCCTGGACTACCTCTCGCTGAACCGCGCCGCGGGCACCCTCTCCGGCGGCGAGGCCCAGCGCATCCGGCTCGCCACCCAGATCGGCTCCGGCCTGGTCGGCGTGCTGTACGTGCTCGACGAGCCGTCCATCGGCCTGCACCAGCGCGACAACCACCGCCTCATCGAGACGCTGGTGCGCCTGCGCGACATGGGCAACACGCTGATCGTCGTGGAGCACGACGAGGACACGATCAAGGTCGCCGACTGGGTCGTGGACATCGGCCCGGGCGCCGGCGAGCACGGCGGCAAGGTCGTGCACAGCGGCCCGATGAAGGAGCTGCTGGCCAACAAGGACTCGGTCACCGGGCAGTACCTCTCCGGCCGCAAGGCCATCGTGACGCCCGGGGTCCGGCGGCCCGCCGACCCCAAGCGGCAGCTGACGGTGCACGGCGCGAAGGAGAACAACCTCCGCGATATCACCGTCTCCTTCCCGCTCGGCGTGCTCACCGCGGTCACCGGCGTCTCCGGCTCCGGCAAGTCCACGCTGGTCAACGACATCCTCTACACCCACCTGGCCCGCGAGCTGAACGGTGCCAAGTCGGTGCCCGGCCGCCATGTGCGGGTCTCCGGCGACGACCAGGTGGACAAGGTCGTCCACGTCGACCAGTCGCCCATCGGCCGTACGCCGCGCTCCAACCCCGCGACGTACACCGGCGTCTTCGACAACATCCGCAAGCTGTTCGCGGAGACGATGGAGGCCAAGGTCCGCGGCTACATGCCGGGGCGCTTCTCCTTCAACGTCAAGGGCGGCCGCTGCGAGAACTGCGCGGGCGACGGCACGATCAAGATCGAGATGAACTTCCTGCCGGACGTGTACGTGCCGTGCGAGGTCTGCCACGGCGCGCGCTACAACCGGGAGACCCTGGAGGTCCACTACAAGGGCAAGTCCATCGCCGAGGTCCTGGACATGCCGATCGAGGAGGCGCTGAGCTTCTTCGAGGCCGTCCCGAGCATCGCCCGCCACCTGAAGACGCTCACCGAGGTCGGGCTGGGCTACGTCCGCCTCGGACAGTCCGCGCCGACCCTCTCCGGCGGTGAGGCACAGCGCGTCAAGCTCGCCTCCGAGCTCCAGAAGCGCTCCACCGGCCGCACGGTCTACGTCCTGGACGAGCCGACCACCGGTCTGCACTTCGACGACATCAGCAAGCTGATCAAGGTGCTGTCCGGCCTGGTCGACAAGGGCAACTCGGTCATCGTCATCGAGCACAACCTCGACGTGATCAAGACCGCGGACTGGATCGTGGACATGGGCCCCGAGGGCGGCAACGGCGGCGGCCTGGTCGTCGCCGAGGGCACGCCGGAGCAGGTCGCGGCGGTCCCGGCCAGCCACACGGGCAAGTTCCTGCGGGACATCCTGGGCGACCGGGTCAGCGACGCGGAGCCGGCCCCGGCCGCCGCAGCGAAGAAGCGCGCCGTGACGAAGACCGTCGCCGCGACGAAGGCCCCGGCGAAGAAGACCGTCTCGGCGAAGACCGGCACCAAGGCAGCCGCTTCGAAGACGACGGCGAAGAAGACGGCCGCCAAGCCCGCGGCTGCCGAGCCCGCGGCCGCCAAGAAGACAGCCGCGAAGAAGGCAACCGCGAAGAAGGCGACCGCGAAGAAGGCGACGCGGGCCCGCCAGGCCTGATCGCCGCCGGACGAACCGACGGGCCGCCGTCCCACCCGTAAGGGGAGGGGCGGCGGCCCGTCGTTGTCACAGGTGGGGCGGCGGCCTGTCACTGTTAGGGGCGGGGCGGTGGCCCGTCGCCGTTAGGGATGGAGCGGCGGCCTGTCACTGCTAGGAGGACGGCGATCCGTCGCCGTTGGGGATGGAGCGGCGGCCCGTCACTGTTAGGAGGACGGCGACCCGTCGTCGCTGGGGATGGGACGGCGGCCCGTCACCGTTGGCGATGGAGCGACGCCCCGCACCATTGGGGATGGAGCGGCAACCTGTCACTGCGAGGGATGGGGCAGCGGCCCGTCGCCGTAATGGCACGCGCAGCTCGCCCACCACCCGTAACGCGTCACGACGGCGGGCCCGTCCGCCGGGCGACGGCTCGCCGCCCCGTCACTCCGGCCCCACCAGCTCCGTCGCATACGGCGGCTGCGCGCCGGGACGGGAGCAGGTCATCGCCGCCGCGCGGGCCGCGAAGCCGAGGATGTCGCGCCAGGCGTCGGGGGAGAGGGCGGCGAGCGCGTCGGGGGCCAGGGCGCCGTGCGCGTCGAGACGGTTCAGCAGCGCCGCGTTGACCGTGTCGCCCGCGCCGATCGTGTCCGCGACCTCGACCCGCTCACCGGGCACCGCGATCCCGTCCCCGCCCGGCGTCCGTACGCACAGCCCGTCACCGCCGCGTGTGAGCACCACCGCCGCAGGCCCGGCCGTCAGCCAGTCCTTCACCGCGGCCGCGACGCCCTGGGGACCGGCCAGCCACTCCGCGTCCTCCTCCGAGAGCTTCAGCAGCGTCACGTGCGGCAGCCAGGAGCGGAAGCGGGCCCGGTAGGCGTCCGCGTCCGCGATCAGTCCGGCGCGGATGTTGGGGTCCAGCGCCGTGAAGATGCCCTGCTCCGCCGAGCGGCGCATGAGCGACTCGTACGCGCTCGCGCCCGGCTCCAGGACCAGCGAACAGGTGCCGAACGACACCGCCCGCACCGCGGCGGGCAGTTCGCCCGGCAGGGTGAACAGCCGGTCGGCGGTGCCGTCGGCGTAGAAGCCGTAACCCGCCGAACCGTCCGGGCTGATGTCCGCGACGGCCAGGGTGGTGGGCTCGCTGCCGCGCTGCACCAGCGAGGTGTCCACGCCGTCCGCGCGCAGCCCGCGCAGCAGCTCCTCCCCGAAGCTGTCGGTGGACACCCGCGAGCAGAACGCGGCGGGCGAGCCGAGCCGCCCCAGGGCGAGGGCGGTGTTGTACGGGCCGCCGCCCCGGCGCGGCAGCAGCGCGGGCAGCGGCCCGTCCCCGGTCGGCGGTTGCGAGCTGGGCACGAGGTCGATCAGGGCCTCGCCGGCGACGACGATCACGACAGTCCTGGCCTTTCTGGGGGTGGGGGAGGGGCGGGTCAGCGCCCGGCGCCGGTGCAGCCGCAGGATTCGCGGTGCACATACGTACAAGGCAGCCGGAGCGTGCGCGGCGGGCGGTCCGGGTCCTCCAGCCGCTCCAGGAGCAGCCGTACCGCGGCGGCCCCGATCTCCTTGCTGGGCTGGGAGATCGCCGTCAGACGCGGGGCGAACAGGTCCGCCCACGAGAAGTCGTCGAAGCAGGCCAGCGCGATGTCGCGGGGCACGTCGAGGCCGAGGTCGCGGAGCGCGCGCAGGGTGCCGATCGTCATCGCGTTGTTGGCGGTGATGATCGCGGTGGGCGGTTCGGGGGCGGCGAGCAGGTGCCGGGTGGCGTCCTCGGCGCCCTCCGCCTCGGAGTTGCCGCCCGCCAGCAGTTCGGGGGCGAAGGGCAGGCCTCGGACGCGCAGGCCCTCGCGGTAGCCCTGGACGCGCTCGGTGGTGGTGCTCAGCCCGGGCAGCCCGGCGACCAGCCCGATCCGGGTGTGGCCCAGATCGGCGAGGTGCTCGACGAGCTGCCGTACGGGGGCGGTGTTCTCCGCGCAGACCTGGTCGTACGCGTCGCCGACGAGCCGGTCGAGGAAGACGGCCGGAACCTTGCGCCGGGTGAGGTAGTCGGCCATGCCCGCGGGCTCCGCGGACGGTGCGACGATCATGCCGTCCACCCGGCGCTCGTGCAGCAGCCGGACGACCTTCCGCTCGTGCTCCGGGTCGTCGTGCGGGTCGGCGATCAGCAGGCTGTAGCCCGCTTCGAGGGCACCGGCCTCGACGCCCTGGAGGATCTCGGTGAAGTACGGGTTGCTGATCGCGGAGACCGCGAGGCCTATGGAGCGGGTGCGCGCGGTGACCAGCGAACGGGCCAGCGTGTTGTGGGTGTAGCCCAGCTCGTCGATGGCCGCGAGGACGGCGGCGCGGGTGTCGGGGCGTACCGGCCGGGTCTCGTTGAGCACATGCGAGACCGTGGCCACGGAGACCCCCGCCCGCCGTGCCACATCGACCATCGTCGTCATCCGGTCCGTCTCCCCGAGTCCGTCGCCCTGTGGTGCCGGCAGGTGGTCCGCTGCCGGTACGTAGTCCATCACAGCCTAGACGTAAACGCTTGCGCAAACGTTTACCACCGGGTTACGTTCACGCCACCCCATCCCGCAACACCCGCAACACCGCACGAAGACGTGAGGAGGCGCCATGCGCGCTGTCGTGGTCACCGAGCCGGGCCGTACCGCCCTGACCGAAGTCCCCGATCCCCGGCCGGCACCCGCGGAGGTCGTCGTGCGCGTCTCCTCCTGCGGGCTGTGCGGGACCGACATGCACATCCTGGGCGGCGAACTGCCCGCCGTGACCTACCCGCTGGTGCCCGGGCACGAGCTGACCGGCGAGGTGGTGGCCGTGGGCGAGGGCGTCACCGGTCCCGCCGTCGGCGACCGCGTCGCGGTCAACCCGAACATGCCGTGCGGCGCCTGCCACTACTGCCGCATCGGCCGCGCCAACCTGTGCGAGGACTACCGGGCGATCGGTGTCACCCAGGCGGGTGGTTTCGCGGAGCTGGTCGCGGTGCCCGCGCGCTGCTGCCACCTCGTACCGGAGTCGTTCTCCGAGGCCGCCGCGGGCCTGATCGAGCCGCTGTCCTGCGCGGTGCACGGCCTGAACCGGCTGCCCCGGCGCCCCGGCGAGCACTACCTGATCTACGGCGCGGGAACCATGGGCCTGATGATGGCCGCGCTCGTGCGGACGGCGGGCGCGGCCTCGGTGTCCGTCGTGGACCTCAACAAGGACCGGCTGGCCTTCGCCGAGAGCTTCGGCCTGGACGCGGCCGTCACCGACGCCGACCAGCTCGGCCGCAAGCCCGGCTTCGAGGTGGTCATCGACGCGACCGGCGCCGTACCGGCCATCGAGGACGGTCTCGGCCGGGTCCGCAAGGGCGGCACGTTCCTCCAGTTCGGCGTCACCGACCCGGCCCGCTCCGCGAAGTTCTCGCCGTACCTCGTCTACCACCACGAGATCGACATCATCGGCTCGATGGCCGTGCACAACAGTTTCCAGCCCGCCATCGACGTGCTGGAAGCCGGGCTCGACCTCGATCCGCTGGTCAGCGACGTGTACGGGCTGGAGGACTTCGACGAGGCGGTGGCCCGCTTCCGGGCCGGCACCGGCCGCAAGATCCACATCGCGCCCCAGGGCCCGCAGTCCGCGCGGAAGGGGTGACGGACGTGCCCGCACGCATCAAGAACGCCCTGATATGGGTCTTCGGCGCCCTCGGCGGCATCCTGTGGGGCTATGACACCGGCGTCATCTCCGGCGCCATGCTCTTCATCAAGAACGACATCGCGCTGACCCCGCTGCTGGAGGGCATGGTCGTCTCCGGCCTGCTGGTCGGCGCGATGCTCGGCGCGGGCCTGTCCGGGCGGCTGTCCGACTCCTGGGGCCGGCGCCGGCTGATCCTCGCCGCCTCCGCCGTCTTCATCCTCGGCACCCTCGGCGCCTCCCTGGCCACCACCCCCTGGACGCTGATCGCCTTCCGCTTCGTGATCGGCACCGGCGTGGGCATCGCCTCCGTCGTCGTACCGCTGTACCTGACGGAGCTGGCGCCCAAGCACCTGCGCGGCGGCCTGACCTCGCTGATGCAGCTGCTGGTCACGGTCGGCATCTTCCTCGCCTACGTCACCGACTACCTGCTCGCCGGGGCCGAGGCGTGGCGCTGGATGATCGGCCTGGGCGTGGTGCCCGCCGCGATCCTCGCGCTCGGCATCATCACCCAGCCCGAGAGCCCCCGCTGGCTGGTCGGCAAGGGCCGTAACGACGAGGCCCGGCAGGTGCTGACGCGGCTGCGCGGTACGGGCGGCGCGGCCGACGCGGAGCTGGCCGAGATCGAGGAGACCGAGCGCATCGAGCGGGCCGAGAGCCGGTCGCTGACGCTCAAGGACCTCGCCTCGCCGCGGCTGCGGCCGGTCCTGCTGGTCGGGATGCTGCTGGTCTTCTTCCAGAACTTCGTCGGCATCAACACGATCATCTACTACGCGCCGACGCTGCTCACCGACATCGGCTTCGGCTCCGACGGCGCGATCCTCGCCAACGTCGGCATAGGGCTGCTCAACATGCTCATGACGCTGCCCGCCATGCGCCTGATCGACCGCAAGGGCCGCAAGCCGCTGCTGCTGTACGGCGCGCTCGGCATGTGCGCGGCCATGCTCGTCCTGGCCGTCACCAACCTGTCCGGCCTCGGCTACGGCGCCGCGCTGTCCGCCCTCACCCTCTTCGGCATCGCCCTGTACATCGCGTCCTTCGCGGTCTCCTGGGGCCCGGTGCAGTGGGTGATGCTGCCGGAGCTGTTCCCGATGCGGATCCGGGCCGCCGCGGTGAGCCTGTGCGTGATGTTCAACTGGCTGTTCAACATGGTGGTCTCGCTGGTCTTCCCGTCGCTGCTGCGCGCCTGGGGAGCGGGCGTGAACTTCCTGTTCTTCGCCGTGACGACGTTCGCCGCCTTCGTCTTCGTACGGAAGCTGCTGCCGGAGACCAAGGGCCGCAGCCTGGAGGAGATCGAACGCGACCTGCTCAAGGGCCGGGAGGGGCACCTTCCGGACAGTGCGGAGGGCCGGCCGGGGCAGTCCGAAGCGGACGGATCGGTACCGGTATCGTCGGGAGCCGACGCCGCACGGTGACGCAGGGTCGCCGGCCGAGCATCCGGGAGTACGAGATGAGCCAGCCCCCCGCCCGCCGGACCGTGCTGCGAGGGGCCGCGCTCGTCGGCGCGGCGGGCTTCGGCGTCGCCGCCTGCTCGGGCGGCGGCTCGGACGGCGCGTCCGCGACGCCCGCCGAGCCGGTCACGCTGGGCGCCGCCACCGAGGTGCCGGTCGGCGGCGCCAAGCTCTACCGCGAGAGCCGGCTGCTGGTCTCGCAGCCCGAAGAGGGCCGGTTCAAGTGCTTCAGCGCCAAGTGCACCCACGCGGGGTGCGTACTGGACAAGATCGAGCGCAACCAGGGCAACTGTCCCTGCCACGGCAGCCGGTTCGACGTGACGACCGGCAAGGTCATCCAGGGGCCCGCGAGCAAGCCGCTGCCGGAGGTGCCGGTCAAGGCGCAGGGCGGCAAGCTGATCGCCGGCTGACGCGGGGCGTGGGGCGGCCCGGCCCGGTGACGCTGAGTGATTGGCCGGAAACGGACTGCTCGGTGGCAGGGGCCTGACAAGGGCACGGAAGAAGATCTACGATCGCCTGACGTGATGCGCCGATGACGCGCGAGGGGGGGCTCGTCGTGCCGGAATCTCCGGGTCGCGGCCCTGTGGGGGCGGCATGACCGAGCGCCGTTACCGGGTCATGTGCCCTCCTGTCCCCACACGCCATGGAGTGTCACCCGCGATGCACTGGAGGCGACTGCGCCGCCGCTGCCGGCGCGTGATCGACGGGATACCGCTGCCCGAGCCGTTCTCCGCGCAGGAGCTGTGCGCCCGGCTCGCCGTCGACCGGAACCGCCCGCTGCGGCTGCTGACCCTGCCCACCCCGACCGGACTGGGCATGCCGACCGGCATGTGGCTGGCCACCGAGGAGGGCGACTACGTCTTCTACGACGGGCGGACCAGCCCGCTCCACCAGGAGCACATCATCCTCCACGAGATCGGCCACCTGGTGTGCGACCACCGCACGGCCGTCGAGGACCAGCGGCTCTTCCGGCGCATCGACATCGAGGACCCGCACTCCATCCGGCAGGCGCTGGGCCGCAGCCGCTACTCCGACCGGCAGGAGCAGGAGGCGGAGATGATCGCCAGCCTGATCCTGGAGGGCGCCGGGCGGGTGCCCGCGCCGACCCTGCTGTCCGGCACGCTCGGCGGTCTGGCGTCGGGCATGGGCCTGCCGGGCGCCCGGCACCCGGGAGCGCCGTGTTCACCTGGCTGACCGACCTCGCCTGGCTGGAGAACGCCGGGATCGTCGCGCTGTGGGCCATGGTGCTCGCCCGTGCCCCGCGCGGCCTGACGGACCGGGCGCAGCGGCCCCTGTGGCTGGCCATCGTGATGATCGCGCTGGCCATGTCGATGCACCTGGAGCCGGTCACCGCCGTCCTGGCGCGGCTGGTGCCCGGCGCGCACTGGGTCGACCTGAGCACCCATCTGTTCAGCATCGTGGACGCCGCCGCCGTGCTGTGGTTCATCTTCCAGGCGGCGGGGCGCCGGCGCCGTACGGTCCTGGTGTTCGGCGCCGCCCTCGCGGTCATGGCGGCGCTCGTCGTCCTGGACGTGACCGGGCCGCCGCACCCGCGCAACCAGATCACCCCGTCGCCGGACATCCCGAGCGTGCCGGACGCCTACTGGTACGTCTTCTTCGCCTTCCACCTGACGGCCGACACCACCTGCGGCTTCGTCTGCTGGACCCAGGGCCGCACCGGCGCGCCCCGGCTGCTGCGGTACGGGCTGCGCCTGTTCGGCACCGGCATCCTGCTGGCGTCCCTGCTGTGGGTGCTCAAGCTCTGCTACCTGTTCAGCCGCTCGCCGGTCTTCGGCCCGCTGTTCTCACCGGTCACCGGCGTGGAGGCACTGTTCATCGCGGCGGGCGTGGCGCTGCCCGTGGTGGCCGGGGCCCGGCGGCTGTGGCGGGACCGTACGGCCTACCGGGGGCTGGCCCTGCTGTGGCGGGAGCTGACGGCGGTGACGCCGGACGTGGTCCTCGGGCCGGGCAGCCGGCTGCGCGACGCGGTGCTGCCGCTCCAGCTGCGCCTGTACCGCCGCGTCATCGAGATCCGCGACGCGATGATCGTGCTGCGCGACTACGTCTCCCCGGCCACCCTCGACGGGGTCCGCCGCCATGTGGACGGGCAGGCCGTCCCCGAGGACCTGGCGGACGCGCACATCACCGCCTGCTGGCTGGCCGCCGCGCTGCACGCCCGGCGCACCGGGGAGGCGCCGCAGGCCCAGACGGTCAACCTCGCGGGCCCCGGCGCGGGCGATCTCGGCGCGGAGGTGCGGCACCTGCTGCGGATCGCGGATGCCTACCGGTCTCCCGTGGTACGCGCCTACCGGACGGCACACGTCGGGACCGGGTGACGGTGCCGCGCCGCGGCCCGCCGCCGACGGGCCGCGTCCATCCGTACGACGAGAGGAAGACCGTGCTCATCGCCTTCGCCCTGACGCCCATGGGCGTGGAGGAGAACGGCGCGGCGTACGTCGCCGACGCCATCAAGATCATCCGGGAGTCCGGGCTGCCGAACCGCTCGGACTCCATGTACACGATGATCGAGGGGGACTGGGACGAGGTCATGGACGTCGTCAAGCGCGCGACCGAGGCGGTCGCGGCGCGGGTGCCGCGCGTCCAGGTCAGCATCAAGGCCGACGTGTGGCCGGGCATGGACCGCCCGCTGGACGGGAAGATCGCCATGCTGGAGCAGCGGGTGGCGCGGAACGCGGCGGCCGCGGACGCCCTGGACGGCGGCGCCGCCGCCGCGGACGCCGACGCGTCGGGCGTCCCGGCCACCGGCGCGGAGCCCACCCCCTAGCGGCCCCGGACGGCAGCCGCCCGGATCACCCCCAGTCCCAGCCGATCCCCACGATCCCGGGCCGTACGCCCTGCTCCACCAGGTGTACGGCCCGGTGCTGCCCGCTGAGCGTCAGCTCCTGCTGCCCCGAGCGCGGCGCGCCCGCCTTCGTCCGGGTGAAACGCCGGCAGCGCACCGGCAGGGCCGTTTCGTCGAAGCACACCTGGAGGACGTACTGGCCGCCGGCGAAGCGGAAGCCGCGTACGTACTCCGCGCTCTGGCCGCCGCTGCCGTCCTCGAAGGTGTAGCCGAAGACATGGGTGTCGCCCGTACGGAGCCGTACGTCGAAGAGCAGCTCGGCGACCACCATGGCGGTGGCGGCGTGCCGGCGGACCCGCCCCAGCCGGCAGTTCTCCCCGGCCGTGACGACCACCCGGGACGTGTCGCAGCCCGCGTCGCCCTGGTGTATGGCGATGTAGCGGTCCACGCCGTCCCGGTGGGCGCGCACCACCTGGAGGGAACGGCGCCCGCTCATCTCGCGGGCGGCTCCGATGCGCACCCACTCGTGGTGGCCGACCGTGTGCAGCCCCCCGTCCGTGGGGGCCTCCAGTTCGGCCAGGAGCTGGTGCAGGACGTCGGAGGGGTCGAAGAGCATGCGGTAGGAACGGGCGGCGGGGCGCTCCTTGGCCTCGGGCCGGGGGCCGCCTTCGGGGACCAGCAGCCGGTGCAGGGACTGCGCGGGCAGTTCCAGGACCTCCTCCAGGGCCCGTACGGCGCGCAGTGATTCGGGGCGCTGCGGGCGCCGGGCGCCTTGCTGCCAGTAACTCAGGCTCGTCACCCCGACCTTGATCCCGCGCTGGGCCAGCTTGTGCTGGACGCGGTGCAGGGCCAGTCCGCGGGCGGCCAGGGCGGCCCGCAGGGCCAGGTGGAACGGGCCGGTCTGCAGAACCTGCGCCAGCTCGGTCAATTGGGGTGATACCGGGGCGGTCTCCGGGTGCGCCCGGGGTGCCTGATGTGCGGGTTTCCGGTGTGCTTCGTGAAACTCACGAGGTGTGTGAGGTGGATGTTGTGTTGTGTGCTGTGTCATCGCCCAACCCTTCGGCGCGCGCGGTGAACGTTCACAACCGGACTTCACACCGTGCGCTGGCCCTGCCTGTCCGCTGCAGTACGCCGGGCGCGGGCCGTTCACACCCGGGACCGGACGTCCACACCCCCATGTCACCCCGCATTGAAGCGTGTTGACCTGCTCCCGACAACACCCGATGCTCCTGACCAGCATCCGGATGCGCTCCTCCGTAACAACCCCCTCGTTCGGGAGGAACGCCATGACCTCGGCACCACGCAGCCGCGGCACCCGCCGCAGATGGCTGTCGGCAGCGGCACTGTCGGCCGCCGCGCTGACCGCCGTACCCGCCGCACCGGCCACCGCCGCGCCCGCCCCCACCGGCACGGCGGCCACCGCCCCCCACGCGGTGGCGGCCGCCAACCGGCTCAACATCACCATGCAGGCCCAGGAGAAGACCAACTGGTGCTGGGCCGCCTCCGGCAACACCATCGCCACCTTCTACGGCAGGCGCTACAGCCAGAACCAGTTCTGCAACGCGGCCTTCAACCGTCAGCAGGGCACCACCTGCCCCAACAACCAGGCCACGCTCGGCAACGTGCAGAACGCGCTCGACTGGGCCGGCATCAACCGGGGCTCGTACGTGTCCGGCTATCTGCGCTACGGCACCGTACAGAACGAGATCAACGCGGGCCGCCCCGTGGAGACCCGCATCCAGTGGTCCTCGGGCGGCGGGCACATGCACGTGATCTACGGTTTCGACACCGCCAACCACTGGGTCTACTGGGGCGACCCGTGGGGGTCCAACAACCGCTACAACTGGGGCGACTACGACTACTACGTCAACGGCAGCGAATTCTCCTGGACCCACTCGCTCTACCGGATCGGAGCCTGACATGACCGAGCGCAGCGCTCCGGCCGCATCCGCCTCCGGGCGCGGCACCCCGGCCCGCCGCACCGCCGTACGGGCCGCCGCCACCGGCACGCTCGCCGCCGCCCTCCTCGGCCTCGCGCCGCAGCACGCGCTGGCCGCCGCTCCCGCGCCGCCCCCCGCGCCCGCCGCCCCGGCCGTCAGCGAGGCCCGCGCGGCGGCCACCGCGCCGGACACCCTCACGACGCTCTCCCGCTTCTTCGCCCGCGACGGCGCGGTCGCCGCGGCGAAGGCACGGCCGCGGATCGAGGGGCGCACGGTGCCGGTGTACGTGCTCTCGCCCGACTTCGTGCGCGGCGAGGCCGGGGCCCCGGTCGCCCGGCTGGAGTTCCTGGCCAGCACCGCGGTCTCCGCCGACGGGCAGAAGGCGTCCGTGTGGACCGCCCGGAGCCGCGGCGCGTGGAAGGTCGTCAACATCGCGACCGGCGACGACGAGGCCCGCTACAGCGCGGCGGCGGACGGCGGCACGGTCTTCCGGGAGCCGCAGATCAACGCCTGGTACGAACAGCGCGGCGACCGCGTCAGGCCGCTGGACGCCGAGGCGCGCAAGGCCATCGGCGCGGGCGGCACCACCGTGGCCGCGTACCAGAAGCGGGTGGCCGAGGCGTACGGCGACAAGCTGCCCGGCTCCGCGTACGACCGGCGCGGCGCCGCGGGCGGCTACGGCCCGCAGGACGGCGCGGAGGGCGCGGCCGCCGCGGCGCGTCCGCAGCCCGTCGCGGCCGGCGCCGCGGCGGACGGCGGCAGCGGCCCGGTCACCGCGGCCTCGGCCGTGGCGGGCACCGCCGCGCTGCTCGCCCTCGGCCTCTCCGGGGCCGCGGCGCTGCGCCGGCGCCACAGCCGCTGAGGCCCGGCCTGGGGGACCACCCGCCCGCGGGCCGCACCGGCCCGGACGGATCCCACCCGTCCGGGCCGGTGCCCGCCTCCGCGCCGTACGCGGACGGTCGCGGACGCCCCCGCCGCGCGCGCCCGCCGCCGCCCGCTGTCACCGCCCCCAAGTAGGGTGGACGGCATGGCAGACCCCAGCAGTTACCGACCCAAGCCGGGACAGATCCCCGACTCGCCCGGGGTCTACAGATTCCGTGACGAGCACCGCCGCGTGATCTACGTCGGCAAGGCCAAGAGCCTGCGCCAGCGCCTGTCCAGCTACTTCCAGGACCTGGCCAACCTCCACCCGCGCACCCGCACGATGGTCACCACCGCGGCCTCCGTCGAGTGGACCGTCGTCGGCACCGAGGTCGAGGCGCTCCAGCTCGAATACACCTGGATCAAGGAGTACGACCCGCGGTTCAACGTCAAGTACCGCGACGACAAGAGCTATCCGTATCTGGCCGTCACCCTCAACGAGGAGTATCCGAGGGTGCGGGTCATGCGCGGCGCCAAGAAGAAGGGCGTGCGCTACTTCGGCCCGTACGGCCAGGCGTGGGCCATCCGCGAGACCGTCGACCTGCTGCTGCGCGTCTTCCCCGTGCGGACCTGCTCCGCCGGGGTCTTCAAGCGCTCCGCCCAGATCGGCCGCCCCTGCCTGCTCGGCTACATCGGCAAGTGCTCCGCCCCCTGCGTCGGCCGGGTCTCCTCCGAGGAGCACCGCGAACTGGCCGAGGAGTTCTGCGACTTCATGGCCGGCCGTACCGGTGCGTACATCCGCCGCCTGGAGAAGGCCATGCAGGAGGCCGCCGAGGAGATGGAGTACGAGCGGGCGGCCCGGCTGCGCGACGACATAGACGCGCTGCGGCGCGCCATGGAGAAGAGCGCCGTCGTGCTCGCCGACGCCACCGACGCCGACCTGATCGCGCTCGCCGAGGACGAGCTGGAAGCGGCCGTGCAGATCTTCCACGTCCGCGGCGGCCGGGTGCGCGGCCAGCGCGGCTGGGTCACCGACAAGGTCGAGAACGTCGACACCGCGGCCCTCGTCGAGCACGCCCTCCAGCAGCTGTACGGCGAGGAGAGCGGCGACGCCGTGCCCAAGGAGGTGCTGGTCCCGGCGCTGCCCGACCCGGTCGAACCGGTCCAGCAGTGGCTCACGGAGCGCCGCGGCTCGAACGTCTCGCTGCGCATCCCGCAGCGCGGCGACAAGAAGGACCTGATGGTCACGGTCCAGCGCAACGCCCAGCAGGCCCTGGCCCTGCACAAGACCAAGCGCGCCTCCGACCTGACCACCCGCTCCCGCGCCCTGGAGGAGATCGCCCAGGCCCTCGGCCTGGACTCGGTGCCGCTGCGCATCGAGTGCTTCGACATCTCCCACCTCCAGGGCGACGACGTGGTGGCCTCCATGGTCGTCTTCGAGGACGGCCTCGCCCGCAAGAGCGAGTACCGCCGCTTCCAGATCAAGTCCTTCGAGGGCCAGGACGACGTCCGCGCCATGCACGAGGTCATCGGGCGCCGCTTCCGCCGGTACCTCCAGGAGAAGCAGCAGACGGGGGAGTGGGAGGAGGAGACGACCGCGGGGGAGGACACCCCGGCGGCCGCCGGGGAAATCCCGCCCGCGGCCACCGGCCCCACCGGCGAACCCGTGCCCACCGGCCCCACCGACGAGGAGGGCCGCCCCAAACGCTTCGCCTACCCGCCCCAGCTCGTCGTCGTGGACGGCGGTCAGCCGCAGGTCGCCGCAGCCCAGCGGGCCCTGTCCGAGCTGGGCGTCGACGACGTCGCCGTATGCGGCCTGGCCAAGCGTCTCGAAGAGGTCTGGCTGCCCGACGAGGACGACCCGGTCGTGCTGCCCCGCAGCAGCGAGGGCCTCTACCTGCTCCAGCGCGTACGTGACGAGGCCCACCGCTTCGCCATCGCCTACCAGCGCAACAAGCGGGGCAAGCGCCTCAGGTCCGGGCCCCTGGACAGCATCCCCGGGCTCGGCGAGAGTCGCCGCCAGGCCCTGCTGAAGCACTTCGGCTCGGTCAAGCGGCTGCGCGCCGCCCGGGTCGAGGACATCTGCGAGGTGCCGGGCATCGGCCGCAAGACGGCCGAGACCATCGCGGCGGCGCTGGCCGGAGCGGCCCCGGCCGCCCCGGCGGTGAACACCGCCACAGGAGAGATCATTGAGGATGACGGGGCCGCACCGGCCGCGTTGTCATCGGAACGGGGGCTGGAACGATGAGCGGCAGCACAGAGCAGCACAGGCACGACCAGCGGGACGCGCGGGACACGCCGCGCACCCGCGAGACCGAGGAAGACGGTGCACAGGTGAGTACGGGCACGATGCGCGAGGCCGGCCAGGGCGAGAGCGCCGCCATCCCCGAGCTGGTGATCATCTCGGGCATGTCGGGGGCCGGCCGCAGCACGGCCGCCAAGTGTCTGGAGGACCTCGGCTGGTTCGTCGTGGACAACATCCCGCCCGAGCTGATCCCGCCGATGGTCGAGCTGGGCGCCCGCTCGCAGGGCAACGTGGCCCGCATCGCCGTCGTCGTGGACGTCCGCGGCCGGCGCTTCTTCGACAACCTCAAGGAGTCCCTGGCCACCCTCGACGCGCAGAACGTCAAGCGCCGCATCGTCTTCCTGGAGTCCTCCGACGAGGCCCTGGTGCGCCGCTTCGAGTCCGTCCGCCGCCCGCACCCCCTCCAGGGCGACGGCCGCATCGTGGACGGCATCGCCGCCGAGCGCGACCTGCTGCGCGAGCTGCGCGGCGACGCCGACCTGGTCATCGACACCTCCAGCCTGAACGTCCACGAACTGCGCGCCAAGATGGACGCCCAGTTCGCCGGCGAGGAGGTCCCCGAGCTGCGGGCCACCGTCATGTCCTTCGGCTTCAAGTACGGCCTGCCCGTCGACGCCGACATGGTCATCGACTGCCGCTTCATCCCCAACCCGCACTGGGTCCCCGAGCTGCGCCCGTACACCGGCCTGAACGAGGAGGTCTCCTCCTACGTCTTCGGCCAGCCCGGCGCCAAGGAGTTCCTGGACGGCTACGCGGAGCTGCTGCGCCTCGTCGCCGAGGGCTACCGCCGCGAGGGCAAGCGGTACGTGACCATCGCGGTCGGCTGTACGGGCGGCAAGCACCGCAGCGTCGCCATGTCCGAGAAGCTCGCCCACCGCCTGGTCTCCGAAGGCGTCGAGACCGTCGTCGTCCACCGGGACATGGGGCGCGAATGACCGCCCGTCCCCTGCGGCTGCGCCGGGTCCGCAAACTGGTCCCGGGCAGCCGCTCCGGCAGGGGCGCCACGCCCAAGGTCGTCGCGCTCGGCGGCGGCATGGGCCTGTCCGCCTCGCTGGCCGCGCTGCGCCGCATCACCGGCGACCTGACCGCCGTCGTCACGGTCGCCGACGACGGCGGCTCCAGCGGGCGGCTGCGCGACGAGCTGGGCGTCCTGCCGCCCGGCGACCTGCGCAAGGCGCTGGCCGCGCTGTGCGGGGACGACGACTGGGGCCAGACCTGGTCCCGGGTGATCCAGCACCGCTTCACCAGCGAGGGCGAACTGCACGACCACGCCGTCGGCAACCTCCTCATCGTCGCCCTGTGGGAACAGCTCGGCGACCACGTCCAGGCCCTGGACCTGGTCGGCAAGCTGCTCGGCGCGCACGGCCGGGTGCTGCCCATGTCCGCCGTGCCGCTGGAGCTCCAGGCCCTGGTCAAGGGCCACGACGAGACCCGCCCGGACGACATCGTCACGGTCCGCGGCCAGGCCACGGTCGCGCTCACCCCCGGCGAGGTGCAGTCCGTGCACGTCGTCCCGGAGGACCCGCCCGCCGTGCCCGAGGCCGTCGCCGCCGTCCGCGACGCCGACTGGGTGGTCCTCGGCCCCGGCTCCTGGTTCTCCTCCGTCATCCCGCACCTGCTCGTGCCCGAGCTGCGCGAAGCACTGGAGGAGACCAAGGCCCGCAAGGTCCTCTCGCTGAACCTCGCGCCCCAGCCGGGCGAAACCGATGGCTTTTCCCCGCAGCGTCATTTGGAGGTTTTGGCCCGACACGCCCCTAAACTCGCCTTCGACGTGGTGCTGGCCGACCGGGCCGCCGTGCCCGACACCGAGAGCCTGACCGTCGCTGCCAAGCAGCTCGTCGGCAGCGAGGTCGAGCTGGCGGCGGTCGCCGCGCCCGGCAGCCCCTGCGGCACGGCGGAGCCCCACAAGGGAGCCGCCCGGCACGACCCGGAGCTGCTGGCCGCCGCGTACGACCGTATTTTTCGGATGCATGGAAGGATCGGCCCATGGCGATGACGGCAGCGGTGAAGGATGAAATCTCCCGGCTCCCCGTCACCCGGACCTGCTGCCGGAAGTCGGAGGTCTCGTCGATCCTGCGGTTCGCGGGTGGACTGCACCTGGTCAGCGGGCGCATCGTGATCGAGGCGGAGCTGGACACGGGCATCGCGGCCCGGCGGCTGCGCAAGGACATCCTGGAGATCTTCGGCCACTCCTCCGACCTGGTGGTGATGGCCCCCGGCGGCCTGCGGCGCGGCAGCCGCTACGTGGTCCGGGTCGTCGCCGGCGGCGACCAGCTCGCCCGCCAGACCGGCCTGGTCGACGGCCGCGGCCGGCCCATCCGCGGCCTGCCCCCGCAGGTCGTCTCCGGGGCCACCTGCGACGCCGAGGCGGCCTGGCGCGGGGCCTTCCTCGCGCACGGCTCGCTCACCGAGCCCGGCCGCTCCTCCTCGCTGGAGGTCACCTGCCCCGGCCCCGAGGCGGCCCTCGCGCTGGTCGGCGCGGCCCGCCGGCTCGGCATCGGCGCCAAGGCCCGCGAGGTGCGCGGCGTGGACCGCGTCGTCGTCCGGGACGGTGATGCGATTGGCGCGCTGTTGACGCGCCTCGGCGCGCACGAGTCCGTACTGGCCTGGGAGGAGCGGCGGATGCGCCGCGAGGTCCGCGCCACGGCCAACCGCCTCGCCAACTTCGACGACGCCAACCTGCGCCGCTCGGCGCGCGCCGCGGTCGCCGCGGGCGCCCGGGTCCAGCGCGCCCTGGAGATCCTCGGCGAGGAGGTCCCCGAGCACCTCGCCGCGGCCGGCCGGCTGCGCATGGACCACAAGCAGGCGTCCCTGGAGGAGCTGGGCGCCCTCGCCGACCCGCCCCTGACGAAGGACGCGGTCGCCGGCCGCATCCGCCGCCTCCTGGCCATGGCCGACAAGCGCGCCCAGGACCTGGGCATCCCCGGCACGGAGTCCAACCTGTCGGAGGAGATGGCGGACGGGATGGTCGGCTGAGGTGCCGCGGTAGCGGCGTCTGTCCGGGAAGTTTCGGCGGCCGGTGGTGGGCCGCTCACCGTGGCCGACTTGCCGTCCGTGCCGGGTGGCGCACCCCCGGCCCCGTGCACGGGGCCGGTCCTCCGGACTTCGTCCTACGGCCCGCCCCCTCCCGCCGTACGGCGACGAACGGCCCGTGGGGCAGGCGTCCCCCACCCACGCCGCCGCAGCCTGACACGTACAGGAGGGGCCGGGACCGGAGAACGAAGTCTGGAGGGCCCGGAACCGTCCCCCTACCGGCAGCCGCCTGCCCGCAGCCGGGTACGGGGCCGGTCCTCCAGACTTCGTCCTACGGCCCAGCCCCTCCCGCCGTACGGCGACGAACGGCCGGTGGGGGCAGTCGTCCCCCCACCCACGTCGCGGCAGTCTGACACGTACAGGAGGGGCCGGGACCGGAGGACGGAGTCTGTAGGGCCCGGAACCGTCCCCCTGCCGGTAGCCGCCTGCCCGCAGCCGGGTACGGGGCCGGTCCTCCAGACTTCGTCCTCCGGCCCACCCCCTCCCGCCGTACGGCGACGAACGGCCGGTGGGGGCAGGCACCCCCCACCCGCGCCGCCGCAGCCTGACACGTACAGGAGGGACCGGGACCGGAGGACGGAGTCTGGAGGGCCCGGGCCCGTCCCCCTGCCGGTAGCCGTCTGCCCGCAGCCGGGTACGGGGCCGGTCCTCCAGACTTCGTCCTCCGGCCCACCCCCTTGCGCAGTGGGGCGGCCGACGGCCGGTGGGGGCAGGCGCCCCCCCATCCACGGCGCCGCAGTCTGACGCGTACGGGAGGGTTCGGCACCGTAGGGCGGAGTCCGGAGGTGCCGGGCCCGCGCCAGGGACATCGGCCGGCCGCCACGGGCGGAAAACCGTGTGCGGACCACCCCGGCCGGCCCCTAACCTGCGGCAAATGGGCGCATTACGGATCAGACCGATGCGTGCGGACGATCTCGCGTCGGCGGAGCGGGCCTCGGCGCTGACCTTCCTCGACGCGGATCGGCTCACCCGCAGGGCCCGCGACCCGGAGCCCGAGCTCCGGCCCGCCGCTGCCGCTCGGCGGTGGATCGACCGGATGCGCTACTACCTGGACGCCGACCCGGGCGGCTGCTGGGTCGCGGTGGACGCCGCCGCGGAGGCAAGCACCTGCCAGGTGGTGGGCTTCGCGGTCTCCCAGAACCGCGACGACCTCTGGTACCTCGCCACCTACGGCGTCCTGCCCGGCCACCAGGGCCGGGGCATCGGCAAGCGCCTGCTGGACGCCGCCCTCGCGCACGCCGACGGGCGCCCCGGCATCTTCTCCTCCAGCACCCACCCCGGCGCCACCCGCCGGTACCGCCTCGCCGGTTTCTCGCTCCACCCGCAGATGCAGATGGTGGGGACCGTCGACCGGTCCGCCCTGCCCGCGGTGGACGGCCTCCGGGACGGCGGCCCGGACGACTTCGCGTGGATGGACCGGCTGGACCGCGATCTGCGGGGCGCCGGGCACGGCCCCGACCACGGCCATCTGCTGGCCGCCCATCGGCTGGTCGTCTCCCGCGACCGGTCCCGGCCGGGGTATGTGTACGTCGATGACCAGGGGCGGGCCGTGCTGCTGGCCGCCGCGTGTGCCGACACCGCGCAGCGGCTGCTGTGGGAGGCCCTGGCCGCGTCGTACGGGGACACCCTCGTCAACTGCATCACCACCCCCAACGAATGGGCGATCGACGTCGGCCTCGCCGCCGGGCTCGCCATCGGCCAGGAGGGGTACATCGCCGTTCGCGGGATGCCCGTCCCGGCGCCGTACCTGGCGGCCGGCCACTTCCTGTAGGCCGTACGGGCGCCCCGTCCCGTACGGCCACCGCTTTTGGCCACGGGCTGTATTGACATGATCATGCAGCGTCACCAGTCTGGCGAGCGCCCATTCACGAGGTGGACGACGGCAAGGGGGGTTCATGAGACGCAAGGCGAGATCGCTGCTCGCGGTGGCGGCGCTGCTGCTGGGCGGGGTGACGGCGGTGCCGGCCGCGCAGGCGCAGGCGCGGGACGGCGGAGGAGGGGACCGGGACGCCATCGGGACCTGGACCGGTGAGGTCACCGCCGCGCAGGTGCCGCTGCTGCTGAAGGCGGGCGTGGACGGTCACGAGATCGGCGCGCGGGTACCGAAGGCCGGCAAGGGGCAGGTCGAGGTGCAGCTGTCCGCCGCGCAGGCGGCCGGGCTGCGCGAGCAAGGCGTCCGGCTGACCCGCAAAATCGTTTCCCCAGAGACGCAGCGCAAGCTCAGGGCCCAGGGCGACCGCGTCTTCCGGCCGTACATGGGCGTCCACGGCCTGATGAAGGAGATGATCGACACCGCCCGGTTCAACCGGAAGCTGGCGAAGGTCGTCAGCATCGGCAAGACCGTCAAGGGCCGCGACATCATGGCCCTGAAGCTCACCAAGGACGCCGACACCACCGAGGACGGCGCCAAGCCCGCGGTGCTGTACCTGTCCAACCAGCACGCCCGGGAGTGGATCACTCCCGAGATGACCCGCCGGCTGATGCAGTACTACCTGGCCGGGTACGGCAAGGACCCGCGGCTGACGAAGATCCTCGACACCACCGAGCTGTGGTTCGTGCTCTCCGCCAACCCCGACGGCTACGACTACACCTTCGAGAGCCCGCAGAACCGCATGTGGCGCAAGAACCTGCGGGACAACAACGGCGACGGCAAGATCACGCCGGGCGACGGCGTCGACCTCAACCGCAACTTCTCCTACAAGTGGGGCTACGACAACGAGGGTTCGTCCCCCAACCCGTCCAGCGAGACCTACCGCGGCCCGGCCGCCGCCTCCGAGCCGGAGACCAAGGCGCTGGACGCCTTCGAGAAGCGCATCGGCTTCCGATACGCCGTCAACTACCATTCCGCCGCCGAGCTGATCCTCTACGGCGTCGGCTGGCAGGTCGCCACGCCCACCCCCGACGACGTCCT
The DNA here is from genome assembly GCF_008634025.1 of Streptomyces albofaciens JCM 4342. Taxonomy (NCBI): domain Bacteria; kingdom Bacillati; phylum Actinomycetota; class Actinomycetes; order Kitasatosporales; family Streptomycetaceae; genus Streptomyces; species Streptomyces albofaciens. The sequence goes on from NZ_PDCM01000001.1 coordinate 2,664,035, forward strand.
CTACCGGGCCCTGGCCGGCACCCCCGAGAAGCCCGCGATCCCCGGCTACCGCCCGCAGGTCTCCTCCGAGCTCTACACCACCAACGGCGAGGCCGACGGCCACGCCTCCAACGTCAACGGCATCCCCATGTTCACCCCGGAGATGTCCACCTGCCAGACCGCGTCGAACGCCGACCCCAACGACGAGTGGAACGCCGCCGACTGCCAGTCGGTCTTCACCTTCCCCGACTCCGAGAAGCTGATCCAGGCGGAGTTCGAGAAGAACATCCCCTTCGCGCTCTCCGTCGCCGAGAGCGCCGGGCGTCCGGACCGGCCCGTCTCGTCGGTGGGCATGGAGGCACCCGACTTCACCCCGCACGCCTTCACCACCTCCTACGCGCGCGGGGAGGAGCAGCAGGTCGCCGTCACCGCGCGCAAGTCCGTACGGGACAAGGAGCTCAACTACCGCGTCAACGGCGGGCGGCGGCACACCGAGGAGCTTGAGGCCTGGAAGGGCGGCGAGCGGTACGGGGGCGAGGACAACATCCACTTCGACCAGTACCGGGCCGTCGTAGAGGGGGCCGATCCGGGCGACGAGGTCGAGGTGTGGTTCACGGGCCGTACCCGCGAGGGCAAGGCCACCAGGAGCGAACCCTTCACCTACACCGTCGCCGAGCGGCCCCGCGCCGACACCCTGGTCATCGCCGAGGAGGGCGGCACCGCCCCCGCGCGGCACACCGCCGCGTACACCAGGGCCCTGGCCGCCAACGGCCACCGCGCGGCCGTCTGGGACGTCGCCCGGCAGGGCACCCCGGACGCGCTCGGCGTGCTGAGCCACTTCGAGAAGGTGGTCTGGTACACCGGCGCGGGCCGGCCGGGCGGCGCCACCCAGCTGGCCGTACGCGACTACCTCAACGAGGGCGGCAAGCTGCTCACCGCAGGTGAGCAGGCGGGCGGCAGCGCCGTGGTCGGCCGGGCGGTGAGCGACGACTTCGCCCAGTACTACCTGGGCGCCGGCAGCCGGATCTCCCTGAAGTCGCCGCCCGCCTTCAAGGGCGACGGCAAGCTGGCCGGCACGGAGGTGAAGCTGGGTGACGCGCCCGGCAACCCGCTGGACGCCGCGGGCACCCACTCGGTCATCTCCGACGAACTGCCGCCCGCGACGTTCCCGCAGTTCGCGAGCGCCGCGGCCGGTACCTACCCGGGCGTACGGTCGCCGTTCCAGCCGTACGAGGGCGACTGGTTCGCCGCCGCGCGGCACCGCGACAGCTCCTGGATGCGGCTGGCCCGGACCGTGGACCTGACCGGCGTGGCCGCGAGCGCCCGGCCCGCCCTGCAGTTCATGCTCAGCCACGACACCGAGACGGGCTACGACAACGCCGTCATCGAGGCGCACACCGTCGGCAAGGACGACTGGACCACGCTGCGTGACGCGAACGGCGGCACCGGCACCGACGTACCCGCCGAGTGCGGCCAGGGCTACTACCTGACCGCCCACCCCTTCCTCCAGCACTACCTGACCCGCACCGGCACCCAGTGCCGCAACACCGGCACGACCGGTGCCTGGAACCGCTTCACCGGCAGCTCGAACGGCTGGCGGCCGGTGTCGGTGGACCTGTCCGCCTACGCCGGACAGCTGGTCGAGCTGGTGATCTCCTACGTCACCGACCCCAGCACCGGCGGCCGCGGCGTCTTCGTGGACAACACCAAGGTCACCACCGGTACCGGCAACGAGCCCCTGGAGGGCTTCGAGACCTCCCTCGGCCCCTGGACGACCCCCGGGCCGCCCGCCGGCAGCCCGGCCTCCTCGGGCGACTGGACCCGCTCCAAGGAGCTGTTCCGTACGGCCGGCGCGATCACCACGCGTGACACCGTCCTGCTGGGCTTCGGCCTGGAACACGTACAGACCGCCGCGCAACGGGCCGAACTGGCCGGCGCGGCGCTCGACGCGCTGGACGACTGATCACGCTCGTACTCTCTCGGCGAACAGGGCGGCCCGTGGCCCCAGAGTGGGCCCGGACCGCCCCTGTCAATGTCACGTACGTCTCGTATTGGGGGTAGGGTCGGAGGCGGTCGGGGACATCCCATACAGCTCGCCGGTGGTGAACCGGCGCACCAACGAGGAGATCGGTTCGTGACGATCCGCGTAGGCATCAACGGATTCGGCCGCATTGGTCGCAACTACTTCCGCGCGCTCCTGGAGCAGGGTGCGGACATCGAGATCGTCGGTGTCAACGACCTGACCGACAACGCCACCCTGGTTCACCTGCTGAAGTACGACTCCATCCTGGGTCGTCTGAAGCAGGACGTCAGCCACACCGACGACACCATCACGGTCGGCAACCAGACCTTCAAGACGATGGCCGAGCGCGACCCCGCCAACCTGCCCTGGGGCGAGCTGGGCGCCGACATCGTCATCGAGTCGACCGGCATCTTCACCAAGAAGGCCGACGCCGAGAAGCACATCCAGGCCGGCGCCAAGAAGGTCCTGATCTCCGCGCCCGCCAAGGACGAGGACATCACGGTCGTGATGGGCGTCAACCAGGACAAGTACGACGCGGCCAACCACCACGTCATCTCCAACGCGTCCTGCACCACCAACTGCGTGGCGCCGATGGCCAAGGTTCTCGACGAGAACTTCGGCATCGTCAAGGGCCTGATGACCACGGTGCACGCGTACACCAACGACCAGCGCATCCTGGACTTCCCGCACAAGGACCTGCGCCGCGCCCGCGCCGCCGCGGAGAACATCATCCCGACCACGACCGGTGCCGCCAAGGCCACCGCGCTGGTCCTCCCGCAGCTGGAGGGCAAGCTGGACGGCATCGCCATGCGCGTCCCGGTCCCCACCGGCTCCGTGACCGACCTGGTCGTCGAGCTGGAGCGCGAGGTCACCAAGGACGAGATCAACGCCGCCTTCCAGAAGGCGGCCGAGGGCCAGCTCAAGGGCATCCTGGAGTACACCGAGGACCAGATCGTCTCCTCGGACATCGTCAACTGGCCGGCGTCCTGCACGTTCGACTCCTCCCTGACGATGGCGCAGGGCAAGAGCGTCAAGATCATCGGCTGGTACGACAATGAGTGGGGCTACTCCAACCGCCTGGTGGACCTGACCGTCTTCGTCGGCGGCCAGCTCTGACATCCGCCTGATCCAGGCCAGGGCACGTAGCTGTGCGGAAGGGGCTCGTAGGGCGCACCGAAGCGCCGTACGGGCCCCGTCCCATGACCGACCTACGCAACGGAGTCACTTCGCATGAAGACGATCGACGATCTCGCCCAGGAAGGGCTGTCCGGCAAGCGGGTCTTCGTCCGCGCCGACCTGAACGTGCCGCTGGACGGCACCACCATCACCGACGACGGCCGCATCCGCGCCGTCCAGCCGACGATCGCCAAGCTGGCCCAGCTCGGCGCCAAGGTGATCGTCGCCTCCCACCTGGGCCGTCCCAAGGGCGCCCCGGACCCGGCCTTCTCGCTGCGCCCCGCCGCCGAGCGGCTCGGTGAACTGATCGGCCGCGAGGTGGCCTTCGCCACCGACACCGTCGGCGAGTCCGCCCGCTCGGTGGTCGCCGGGCTCGGCGAGGGCGAGGTCGCCGTCCTGGAGAACCTGCGCTTCAACCCGGGCGAGACCAGCAAGGACGACGCCGAGCGCGGCGCCTTCGCGGACCAGCTCGCGGAGCTGGCGGACGTGTACGTGGGCGACGGCTTCGGCGCCGTGCACCGCAAGCACGCCTCCGTCTACGACCTGCCGGCCCGCCTGCCGCACGCCGCCGGCGACCTGATCGCCGCCGAGGTCACCGTCCTGAAGAAGCTCACCGAGGACGTCAAGCGCCCGTACGTGGTCGTGCTCGGCGGCGCCAAGGTCTCCGACAAGCTCGCCGTCATCGACGAGCTGCTCGGCAAGGCCGACCGGCTGCTGATCGGCGGCGGCATGGCGTACACCTTCCTCAAGGCCAAGGGCTACGAGGTCGGCATCTCCCTCCTCCAGGAGGACCAGATCCCGGCCGTGACCGAGTACATGGAGCGCGCCGAGAAGAACGGCGTCGAGCTGGTCCTGCCGGTCGACATCCTGGCCTCGGCGGACTTCCCCGACCTGAAGACGAAGGCGCCCGCCGACTTCGTCACGGTCGACGCCGACAAGATCCCCTCCGACAAGGAGGGCCTGGACATCGGCCCGAAGACCCGCGAGCTGTTCGCCTCGAAGATCGCCGACGCGGAGACCGTCTTCTGGAACGGCCCCGTGGGCGTCGCCGAGCACCCCGACTACGCGGGCGGCACCACCGCCATCGCGCGGGCCCTGCTGGACAGCAAGGGCTTCACCGTCGTCGGCGGCGGCGACTCGGCCGCCGCCGTGCGCGCGCTCGGCTTCGACGAGAATGCTTTCGGCCACATTTCGACCGGTGGCGGCGCCAGCCTCGAATACCTCGAAGGCAAGACGCTCCCCGGCCTCGCCGCTCTGGAGGACTGAAGAACCGTGACTGACCGTACCCCGCTGATGGCGGGCAACTGGAAGATGAACCTCAACCACCTTGAGGCCATCGCGCACGTCCAGAAGCTCGCCTTCGCACTCGCCGACAAGGACTACGAGGCCACCGAGGTCGCGGTCCTGGCCCCCTTCACCGACCTGCGCTCGGTGCAGACGCTGGTCGACGGCGACAAGCTCAAGATCAAGTACGGCGCCCAGGACATCTCGGCGCACGAGTCCGGCGCGTACACCGGTGAGATCTCCGGCGGCATGCTCGCCAAGCTCAAGTGCAGCTACGTGGCCGTCGGCCACAGCGAGCGCCGCCAGTACCACGGCGAGACCGAGGAGAGCTGCAACGCCAAGGTCAAGGCGGCCTTCGCGAACGGCCTCACCCCGATCCTGTGCGTCGGCGAGGGCCTGGACATCCGCAAGGCCGGCAACCAGGTCGAGTACACCCTCGCCCAGCTCGACGGCGGCCTGAAGGACGTCCCGGCGGAGCAGGCCGAGACCATCGTCATCGCCTACGAGCCGGTGTGGGCCATCGGCACCGGCGAGGTCGCCACGCCCGAGGACGCGCAGGAGGTCTGCGGCGCGATCCGCCGCCGCCTGGCCGAGCTGTACAGCCAGGAGCTGGCCGACAAGGTCCGCATCCAGTACGGCGGCTCGGTCAAGTCCGGCAACGTCGCCGCGATCATGGCGCAGCCGGACGTGGACGGCGCCCTGGTCGGCGGTGCCGCGCTCGACGTGGACGAGTTCGTCAAGATCGTCCGCTTCCGCGACCAGTAGCGGCTATGACGACGGGCCCGGCCCGTCGTACCCTGTCGGGGCCGGGTCCGGCGTCATGTGCGCCGCCCGGCCCCGTACCATTCGATCTTCTTAGGTACGTCCCGTCCGTCAGTCCTAGAGAGTTGGTCCAGCCGTGGTCATCGGGTTCTCGGTAGCCCTCATCGTCTTCAGCCTGCTGCTGATGATGCTGGTGCTCATGCACAAGGGGAAGGGCGGCGGCCTGTCCGACATGTTCGGCGGCGGCATGCAGTCCTCGGTCGGCGGCTCCTCCGTCGCGGAGCGGAACCTGGACCGCATCACCATCGTCATCGCCCTGCTCTGGTTCGCCTGCATCGTCGCCCTCGGCGTCCTGATGAAGCTGGACAGCTGACACCGTGTCGGGGACGCGGCCTATCATGAGGGCGGCGTCCTCGGTGGGGGTGTAACTCCTGTCACTGGACGCGCGTTGGGCCTTACGTAGACTGGGGCGCTCCGCAGCGCGACTGCTGTTCGATGCTTCGCAGCACCATTACGCAGGGAGTTACAACCGTGGCAAGTGGCAACGCGATCCGAGGGAGTCGGGTCGGGGCGGGGCCGATGGGGGAGGCGGAGCGGGGCGAGTCCGCGCCGCGCATCCGCATCTCCTTCTGGTGCTCGAACGGGCACGAGACTCAGCCCAGCTTCGCCGGTGACGCGCAGATTCCGGACACCTGGGACTGCCCGCGCTGCGGCTTCCCGGCAGGCAAGGACCGGGACAACCCGCCGGACCCGCCGCGCACCGAACCGTACAAGACGCACCTCGCCTACGTCCGCGAGCGCCGCAGCGACGCCGACGGCGAGGCGATCCTCGCGGAGGCGCTCGCCAAGCTCCGCGGGGAGATCTGACGGACCAGCACACGACGGCCGGCCCGGCCGGAGGGGACCACCACCCTTCCGGCCGGGCCGTTCGCGTGTCCGGCCCGCGGCCGGGGGTACCGGCCGTACCGGTCGGCGCTCACACGCCCCCGCGAGGTGCCGAAACGGTTTCCCGGGGCAGCCGACAGCGGGGGGACACCTCATCCCGCACCCTGATCAATTAGGTTGGGAGACGGCGGGGCCGGTACGAGAAGAAGAAGGCTGATGTCCGAGATGAACGCAGAGGGCCGCAGGCTCGACCAGACGGCCGAGTGGACCGCGCTGAGCAAGCACCGGGAGCAGCTGGGGGAGGTGCGGCTGCGCGACCTGTTCGACCAGGACCCGGACCGCGCCGGACGCTACACCCTCCAGGTCGGCGACCTGCACCTGGACTACTCCAAGCACCTGGTCACCGACGAGACGATGCGCCTGCTGCGCGAGCTGGCCGCGGCCCGGGGTGTGGCGGAGCTGCGGGACGCGATGTTCCGCGGCGAGAAGATCAACGTCACCGAGGACCGGGCCGTCCTGCACACCGCGCTGCGCGCCCCCGAGTCCGCCTCGGTCAAGGTCGACGGCGACAACGTCATGCAGGGCGTCCACCAGGTGCTGCGCAAGATGCAGGTCTTCACCGACCGGGTGCGCTCGGGCGAGTGGAAGGGCCACACCGGCAAGCGGATCAAGACGGTCGTCAACATCGGCATCGGCGGTTCGGACCTGGGCCCGGCGATGGCGTACGAGGCGCTGCGCGCCTACACCCACCGCGACATGCAGTTCCGCTTCGTCTCCAACGTGGACGGCGCCGACCTGCACGAGGCCGTCCGCGACCTCGACCCCGCGGAAACCCTCTTCATCGTCGCCTCGAAGACCTTCACCACCATCGAGACGATCACCAACGCCACCTCGGCCCGCAACTGGCTGCTGACCGGCCTGCGGGCCGGCGAGGAAGCGGTGGCCAAGCACTTCGTCGCGCTGTCGACCAACGCCGAGAAGGTCGCCGACTTCGGCATCGACACCGACAACATGTTCGAGTTCTGGGACTGGGTCGGCGGACGCTACTCCTTCGACTCCGCGATCGGCCTGTCCCTCATGCTGGCGATCGGCCCCGAGCGGTTCCGCGAGATGCTGGCCGGCTTCCACCTCGTCGACGAGCACTTCCGCTGCGCGCCCGCCGAGGAGAACGTCCCGCTCCTGCTCGGCCTGCTCGGCATCTGGTACGGCAACTTCTGGGACGCGCAGTCGCACGCGGTGCTCCCGTACAGCCACTACCTCTCCAAGTTCACCGCGTACCTCCAGCAGCTGGACATGGAGTCCAACGGAAAGTCCGTGACCCGCGACGGCGACCCGGTCCACTGGCAGACCGGCCCCGTCGTCTGGGGCACGCCCGGCACGAACGGCCAGCACGCGTACTACCAGCTCCTCCACCAGGGCACCAAGCTCATCCCGGCCGACCTCATCGGCTTCGCCAACCCGGTCGAGGACCTCCACCCCGGCCTGGTGGCCCAGCACGACCTGCTGATGGCCAACCTCTTCGCGCAGGGCCAGGCGCTGGCCTTCGGCAAGACCCCCGACGAGGTACGCGCCGAGGGCGTCCCCGAGGAGCTGGTCCCGCACAAGACCTTCCACGGCAACCGCCCCACCACCACCATCCTGGCCAAGGAACTCACCCCGTCCGTACTGGGCCAGCTGATCGCGCTGTACGAGCACAAGGTGTTCGTCCAGGGCGCCGTCTGGAACATCGACTCCTTCGACCAGTGGGGCGTCGAACTGGGCAAGGTCCTGGCGAAGCGGGTCGAGCCCGCGCTCACGGAGGGCGCGGACGTCGAGGGGCTGGACGCCTCGACGCGGTCCCTGGTGGCCACGTACCGCGAAATGCGGGGCCGCTGATGGCGGCGGAGGAAGAGGTTCTGGCGGACTTCCTGAACCTCCTCACCCAGGAGAACCGGCAGTGGTTCGCGTCGCGCCCGGAGGCCGAACAGCGCGAGGTGGCGACCCGTCACCTGGAAGCCGTACAGGGCGACAAGGAACACGCCCTGGGCGCCTACGACACGCATGACACTGACGTGTCGGGTGTGGCGGTGGGGGATCTCCAGGATCCCGCCCACCTCGCCAATGCGATGGTCCGGCAGGAGCGCGAGCGCAGGCCGTGACCGGCTGAGGGCCGGTCGCGGTGGGCGCGGGCCCGGCCCCTCCGGACTCCGTCCTACGGTGCCGACCCCTCCCGTACGCGTCAGACTGCCGCGCCGTGGGTGGGGGGACGTCTGCCCCCACCGGCCGTTTGTCGCCGTACAGCGGGAGGGGCTGGGCCGTAGGACGAAGTCTGGAGGACCGGCCCCGTGCACGGGTGCGGCGTGCGCCCCCGGTACGGGCAGCGAGTCGGCCACGGCGGACGGCCCGCCACCGGCCGTCGAAACTCCCCGGTACGGCGGTGGCGCGGGCCCGGCCCCTCCGGACTCCGTCCTACGGTGCCGACCCCTCCCGTATGCGTCAGACTGCCGCGCCGTGGGTGGGGGGACGTCTGCCCCCACCGGCCGTTTGTCGCCGTACAGCGGGAGGGGCTGGGCCGGAGGACGGAGTCCGGAGGACCGGCCCCGTGCACGGGTGCGGCGTGCGCCCCCGGTACGGGCAGCGAGTCGGCCACGGCGGACGGCCCGCCATCGAGCGCCGAAACCCCATCGGACGACGAACGGCCCCGCTCCCACGAGGGGAACGGGGCCGTCGTACGGTGACGTCAGGCCGAAGCCGGCGGGTACAACCCCCGCGGCAACTGCGAAGCAGCCGCCTCGTCCAGCAGCCACAGCGTGCGGCTGCGGCCGTACGCGCCCGCTGCCGGGGCCTGGATCTCTCCGGCGCCGGACAGGGCCATCGCCGCGGCCTTCGCCTTGTCCTCGCCCGCCGCGAGCAGCCACACCTCGCGGGCCGCGCGGATGGCGGGCAGGGTCAGGGAGAGGCGGGTGGGCGGCGGCTTGGGGGCGCCGTGGACGGCGACGACCGTGCGCTCCGTCTCCCGTACGGCGGGCAGCTCCGGGAAGAGCGACGCGACGTGGGTGTCCGGGCCGACGCCCAGGAGGAGGACGTCGAAGGACGGCACGGGGCCGTGGTCCTCGGGGCCCGCCGCGGCGGACAGTTCGACCGCGTACGCCTCGGCCGCGGCGTCCGCGTCGTTGCCGTACGGGCCGTTGGACGGGGCCATCACGTGCACCCGCGCCGGGTCCACCGGAACGCTGTCCAGCAGGGCCTCCCGGGCCTGTGTGTGGTTGCGCTCCGGGTCGCCGTCCGGCAGGAACCGCTCGTCGCCCCACCACAGGTCCAGCCGGCCCCAGTCCACCGCGTCCCGGGCGGGCGCCTCGGCGAGGGCCGCTAGCAGCCCGTTGCCGTTGCGGCCGCCCGTCAGGACGACGGAGGCCGAGCCGCGGGCCGCCTGCGCGTCCACGATCTTCGTGATCAGCCGGGCCGCCGCGGCCTTGGCCATCAGCTCCTTGTCCCGGTGGACGACGACCTGCGGCGCGCTCACTCGGAAGCCGCCTTCGAGTCCGACTTCGCGTCCGACTTGGTGTCGGCCTTCGTGTCGGCCTTCCTGGCGGCGGCCTTCTTGGCGGGGGCCTTGGCCTTGGGCCTGGTCTCCGCCTCGTCCGCCGCGCCAGCGGCGTCCGGTACGTCGGCGGACTGCGCCGCCTTCGCCGCCAGCGCCGTCTGCGCCCGCTCCGGCTCACCCAGCCGGTCCACCCCGTACTTCAGGGCGGACGCGTACGTGTCGTCCGGGTCGAGCCGCCGCAGCTCCTCCGCCAGCAGTTCCGCGGTGTCGCGCCGCTTGAGCGCGACGTTGCGGTCCGGCTGGCCCTGCATGGCGAGGGTGGCCAGCGAGCCGTCCGCGCGGTCCAGCGCGACCGGGCCGCAGTCCGTCTCCATGCGGACCGCCGTCAGGCCGGGGCCCGCCGACAGCAGGCGCCGGACCGGGACGTTCAGCCGGTCGGCGAGCCACATGGCGAGCAGCTCGACGCTCGGGTTGAACTCCTCGCCCTCGACCTCGACCTCGGACACCTTGCACGGCAGCTGGTCGAGCGCCGCCGCCAGCATGGAGCGCCAGGGCGTGATGCGGGTCCAGGACAGGTCCGTGTCGCCGGGGGAGTACGCCTCGGCGCGCTCGGCCAGCTCGCGGAGCGGGTTCTCGGCGGTGTACATGTCGGTGACGCGCCGCTGCGCGAGCGCGCCGAGCGGGTCGCGGGCCGCGTCCACCGGCGCGTTGACCGGCCACCAGACGACGACGGGCGCGTCCGGCAGCAGCAGCGGCAGCACCACGGACTGGGCGTGGTTGATGGCCTCGCCGTAGAGCCGCAGGACGACCGTCTCGCCGGTGCCGGCGTCCGCGCCGACGCGGACCTCGGCGTCCAGGCGCGCCTTGGCGCGGTCGCGGGGCGACCGGCTGACGCGCTTGATGACGACGAGGGTGCGCGAGGGGTGCTCGCGGGACGCCTCGTTGGCGGCCTTCAGGGCGTCGTAGGCGTTCTCCTCGTCGGTGACGATGACGAGGGTGAGCACCATGCCGATGGCGGGGGTGCCGATGGTACGACGGCCCTGGACCAGCGCCTTGTTGATTTTGCTGGCCGTGGTTTCCGTCAGGTCGATCTTCATGGCCGACGCCAGCTCCGTCCGTCTCGTGCGAGCATTTCGTCCGCCTCGGCCGGTCCCCAGGTCCCGGCCGTGTACTGCGCGGGCTTGCCGTGCTGGTCCCAGTACTCCTCGATCGGGTCGAGAATCCGCCAGGACTGCTCGACCTCCTCGACGCGCGGGAAGAGGTTGGCGTCACCGAGCAGCACGTCCAGGATCAGGCGCTCGTACGCCTCCGGGCTGGACTCGGTGAAGGACTCGCCGTACGCGAAGTCCATCGAGACATCCCGCACCTCCATGGAGGTGCCGGGCACCTTCGAGCCGAACCGCATGGTGACGCCCTCGTCCGGCTGGACGCGGATGACCAGGGCGTTCTGGCCCAGCTCTTCCGTGGCGGTGTGGTCGAAGGGGGAGTGCGGCGCGCGCTGGAAGACGACCGCGATCTCGGTGACGCGGCGGCCCAGGCGCTTGCCGGTGCGCAGGTAGAAGGGGACGCCCGCCCAGCGGCGGTTGTCGACCTCCAGCTTGACCGCGGCGTAGGTGTCGGTGCGGGAGTTGGGGTCGATGCCCTCTTCCTCCAGGTAGCCGACGACCTTCTCGCCGCCCTGCCAGCCGGCCGTGTACTGGGCGCGCACCGTCTCCTTGCCCAGGTCGGCGGGGAGCCGTACGGCGCCGAGGACCTTGGTCTTCTCGGCGACCAGCGCGTCCGCGTCGAAGGAGGCGGGCTCCTCCATGGCGGTCAGCGCGAGCAACTGGAGGAGGTGGTTCTGGATGACGTCCCGCGCGGCGCCGATGCCGTCGTAGTAGCCGGCGCGGCCGCCGATGCCGATGTCCTCGGCCATCGTGATCTGCACGTGGTCGACGTAGGAGCGGTTCCACAGCGGCTCGAACAGGGTGTTCGCGAAGCGCAGCGCCAGGATGTTCTGGACCGTCTCCTTGCCGAGGTAGTGGTCGATCCGGAAGACCTCTTCCGGCGGGAAGACCTCGTGGACGATCCGGTTGAGCTCGCGGGCGCTCTCCAGGTCGTGGCCGAAGGGCTTCTCGATGACCGCGCGGCGCCAGGAGTCCTTGGTCTGGTCGGCGAGCCCGTGCTTCTTGAGCTGCTGGACGACCTTGGGGAAGAACTTGGGCGGTACGGACAGGTAGAAGGCGAAGTTGCCGCCGGTGCCCTGCGCCTTGTCGAGCTCCTCGATGGTCTTCTTGAGGGTCTCGAACGCCTCGTCGTCGTCGAAGTTGCCCTGGACGAACCGGCAGCCCTGGACGAGCTGCTGCCAGACCTCTTCGCGGAACGGCGTACGGGAGTGCTGCTTGACGGCCTCGTACACCTCCTGGGCGAAGTCCTGGTGCTCCCACTCGCGGCGGGCGAAGCCGATGAGGGAGAAGCCCGGCGGCAGCAGCCCGCGGTTCGCCAGGTCGTAGACGGCAGGCATCAGCTTTTTACGGGACAAATCGCCCGTGACGCCAAAGATGACCAGGCCCGACGGCCCCGCGATACGCGGGAGCCGTCGGTCCGCGGCGTCACGCAGCGGATTGCTGCTGGACAAAGTGGGTCAGCCCTCCGAAGGAGCGAGGCGCTTGAGCTCCGCCTCAGTGGACTTGAGCAGGTCGTTCCAGGACGCCTCGAACTTCTCGACGCCCTCGTCCTCCAGCACCTGCACGATGTCGTCGTACGAGATGCCGAGCTTCGCCAGCGCGTCGAGGTCGGCGCGGGCCTGCTCGTAGCTGCCGCGCACCTTGTCGCCGGTGATCTCGCCGTGGTCGCCGGTGGCCTCCAGGGTGGCCTCGGGCATGGTGTTGACCGTGTTCGGCGCGACCAGTTCCTCGACGTACATGGTGTCCTTGAGCGACGGGTCCTTGACGCCGGTCGAGGCCCACAGCGGACGCTGCTTGTTGGCGTGCGCCTTCTCCAGGGCCGCCCAGCGGTCCGAGGAGAAGACCTCCTCGTACGCCTGGTAGGCCAGTCGCGCGTTGGCGACGGCGGCCTTGCCCTTGAGGGCCTTGGCCTCGTCGGTGCCGATCGCGTCCAGGCGCTTGTCGGTCTCGGTGTCCACGCGGGAGACGAAGAAGGACGCCACCGACTGGATCTTGGACAGGTCCAGACCGGCCGCCTTGGCCTTCTCCAGGCCCTCCAGGTAGGCGTCCATGACCGCGCGGTAGCGCTCCAGCGAGAAGATCAGCGTGACGTTGACGCTGATGCCCCGGGCGATGGTCTCGGTGATCGCCGGCAGCCCCGCCTTGGTGGCCGGGATCTTGATGAGCGCGTTGGGGCGGTCCACCAGCCAGGCCAGCTGCTTGGCCTCGGCGACGGTGGCGCGGGTGTTGTGGGCCAGCCGCGGGTCGACCTCGATGGAGACCCGGCCGTCCTGACCGTCGGTGGCGTCGAAGACCGGACGCAGGATGTCGGCGGCGTCCCGCACGTCCGACGTCGTGATCATCCGGATGGCTTCCTCGACGGTCACCTTGCGGGCGGCCAGGTCGGTGAGCTGGGTGTCGTAGCCGTCACCCTGGGAGATGGCCTTCTGGAAGATCGACGGGTTGGTGGTGACACCGACGACGTGCTGCTGGTCGATCAGCTCGGCCAGGTTGCCGGACGTGATCCGCTTGCGGGACAGGTCGTCCAGCCAGATCGCGACGCCTTCGTCGGAGAGGCGCTTGAGTGCGTCTGTCATGGGGTTTGCATCTCCTACTAGATCGTGTACGGGCGTCAGCGCGTGGCCGCTGCGAGGGATTCCCGGGCCGCCGTGGCGACCGCGTCGGCGGTGAAGCCGAACTCGTGGAAGAGGGTCTTGGCGTCCGCGGAGGCACCGAAGTGCTCCAGCGAGACGATCCGGCCCTGCTGGCCCACGTAGCGGTGCCAGGTCAGGCCGATGCCGGCCTCGACCGCGACCCGGGCCTTGACCGTCGGCAGCAGCACGCTGTCGCGGTACCCCTGGTCCTGCTCCTCGAACCACTCGACGGACGGCATCGAGACGACGCGCGTCGGGATGCCCTCGGCCTGGAGCGCCTCGCGCGCCTCGACGGCGAGCTGCACCTCGGAGCCGGTGCCGATCAGGATGACCTGCGGCTCGCCGCCCTCGGCCTCGAACAGCACGTAGCCGCCCTTGGCCGCGGCCGGGTTCGTCTCGTACGTCGGGACGCCCTGGCGGGTGAGCGCGAGGGCGTGCGGCGCCGGCTTGGCCCGGTGGCGGCGCAGGATCTCGGCCCAGGCGGTGGCGGTCTCGTTGGCGTCGGCCGGGCGCACGATGTTCAGGCCCGGGATGGCGCGCAGCGCGGCCAGGTGCTCGACCGGCTGGTGGGTCGGGCCGTCCTCGCCGAGGCCGATGGAGTCGTGCGTCCACACGTACGTCACCGGGAGCTGCATGAGCGCGGCGAGGCGGACGGCGGGGCGCATGTAGTCGGAGAACACCAGGAAGGTGCCGCCGTAGATGCGGGTGTTGCCGTGCAGCGCGATGCCGTTCATGGTCGAGCCCATGGCGTGCTCACGGATGCCGTAGTGCACCGTGCGGCCGTAGGGGCTCGCCTCCGGGAGCGGGTTGCCCTCCGGCAGGAACGAGGAGTTCTTGTCGATGGTGGTGTTGTTCGAGCCGGCGAGGTCGGCGGAGCCGCCCCACAGCTCGGGCACGACCGCGCCCAGCGCCTGGAGGACCTTGCCGGAGGCCGCGCGGGTGGCGACGCCCTTGCCGGTCTCGAAGGCGGGCAGCGCCTTCTCCCAGCCGTCCGGCAGCTCGCCCGCCTGGATGCGGTCGAACAGGGCGGCGCGCTCCGGGTTGGCCGCGCGCCAGGCGGCGATGGCCTCGTCCCACTCGGCGTGCGCCTGGCTGCCGCGCTTCCAGGCGGCGCGGGTGTGCTCGATGACCTCGTCGGAGACCTCGAAGGTCTTCTCCGGGTCGAAGCCCAGCACCTTCTTGGTGGCGGCGATCTCCTCGTCGCCCAGCGCGGAGCCGTGTGCGGCCTCGGTGTTCTGGGCGTTCGGGGCGGGCCAGGCGATGATCGAACGGGCCGCGATGAAGGAGGGACGCTCGGTCTCCTCCTGGGCCGCCTTGAGGGCCTTGGCCAGACCGACCGGGTCGAGGTCGCCGCTGGGCAGCTGCTCGACGCGCTGGACGTGCCAGCCGTACGCCTCGTAGCGCTTGATCGTGTCCTCGGAGATGGCGGTCTCGGTGTCGCCCTCGATGGAGATGTGGTTGTCGTCCCACAGCATCACGAGGTTGCCGAGCTTCTGGTGGCCGGCGAGCGAGGACGCCTCGGCCGACACGCCCTCCTGGAGGCAGCCGTCACCGGCGATGACCCAGATGGTGTGGTCGAAGGGCGAGGTGCCGGGGGCCGCGTCCGGGTCGAACAGGCCGCGCTCGTAGCGGGCGGCCATGGCCATGCCCACCGCGTTGGCGACACCCTGGCCGAGCGGTCCGGTGGTGGTCTCCACGCCGACCGTGTGGCCGTACTCCGGGTGGCCCGGGGTCTTCGAGCCCCAGGTGCGGAAGGACTTCAGGTCGTCCAGCTCCAGGCCGTAGCCGGCCAGGTAGAGCTGGATGTAGAGGGTCAGGCTGGAGTGGCCGGCGGACAGGACGAACCGGTCGCGGCCGGTCCACTTCGCGTCGGCCGGGTCGTGCCGCATCAGCTTCTGGAAGAGGACGTAGGCGGCCGGCGCGAGGCTCATGGCGGTACCCGGATGGCCGTTACCGACCTTCTGCACGGAATCCATGGCCAGGACGCGAACGGTATCGACGGCCCGCTGGTCCAGTTCGGTCCACTCGAAATCTGTGGTGGTCGGCTTGGTGCTCACCCTGAGTCAGGGCTCCTCTCCACATGTCGAATGCCGGGGACGGTATGTCCACCCGGCGCTGTCGAGCCTACCCCCGCATGTACGCGCGTCTTTTCGACGGAGCGTCGACGGCTCGTCATGATGAAACCAGTCGCCTAGAGCAACCAAATCCATGCGCCGGACATTCCCGCTCCGGGCGGGACGGCCACATCTCCAGACTGCCGGGCGCCGTCCGCCTTCGCCTCTCGAACGGCGTGAACGGCGGCGGAACGCAAGGGGCCGGACGCCGGGAAGGAGGACCGCGGCGCGCGGAGGGGCGGCGGCGTGCGGCGCGTGACGCGCGCGAGCGGTGGCGGGCGACGCGGCCCGAGCGGCCCCGGGACCGGCCTCAACACGACCCCACCCCCGCGAAGGCCGTCGTATGGCCAACGTCTAAAGTGGCGTGGTACGCGCAAGCCTTTACCGGGTCCTCACGGCCGGGAACGCTTGCTGGCCTTATCTTCGCGGCGCGAGTCGCTGATGTTACTTCCAGGGGTGTGCGTGACGGCCGTCGAATCCCGTCCTGCGGGTGTGCTTACGCCGGGCCCGCAGGGTTCAGGTCACCGTCCGTTCGGGGCCCGAGTCAAGGCGTTCGTGGCGCTGACCAAGCCGCGCGTGATCGAGCTGCTGCTCATGACGACGGTGCCGGTGATGTTCCTGGCGGCCGGCGGCGTGCCCGACCTGGGCCTGGTCCTGGCCACCTGCATCGGCGGCTATCTCTCCGCCGGCGGTGCCGCCGCGTTCAACATGTACATCGACCGCGACATCGATGCCCTGATGGACCGCACCTCGCAGCGGCCCCTGGTCACCGGCATGGTCTCGCCCCGGGAGTGCCTGGTCTTCGCGAGCGCGCTGGCCGTCGGCTCCACCGCGTGGTTCTGGTTCCTGGTCAACCCGCTCTCGGCGATGCTCTCGCTCGGCGCGCTGCTCTTCTATGTCGTCGTCTACACGATGATCCTCAAGCGGCGTACCGCCCAGAACATCGTCTGGGGCGGCATCGCGGGCTGCATGCCGGTCTTCATCGGCTGGTCCGCGGTCACCAACACCGTCTCCTGGGCCTCGGCCATCCTCTTCCTCGTCATCTTCTTCTGGACGCCGCCGCACTACTGGCCGCTGTCCATGAAGGCCAAGGACGACTACGAGCGGGTCGGTGTGCCGATGCTGCCGGTCGTCGCCGGGAACAAGGCCGTGGCACGGCAGATCGTCGCGTACAGCTGGGTGATGGTGCTGGTCTCCCTGCTGCTCCAGCCGCTGGGCTACACGGGCTGGTTCTACACCGCGGTGGCCGTGCTGTGCGGCGGCTTCTGGCTCATCGAGGCGCACGCCCTCCAGTCCCGCGCCAAGGCCGGGATCACCGGGCCGAAGCTGAAGGAGATGCGGCTGTTCCACTGGTCGATCACCTATGTCTCGCTGCTGTTCGTCGCGCTGGCCGTGGACCCGTTCCTGCGGTAGCCGCGCGCTCGCCCGGAGCGTTCCGAGGGCCCGTCACGAAGCGTTCGTGGCGGGCCCTCGGCGTATGCCCGCCGCTTCGCGCCGGACCGCTCTCCCGGCCCGCCGGGTGGCTCTTCCCCCACTGATTACCGGCGGGTAGCATCCTGTCCATGGCAGACACCAAGCAGGCGGACGAGCAGCGGGCGGACCAGGAGGCCGGGGGCCGGTCCAAGCGGGACGAGCGGCGCACGGCCGCGCTGGCCAAGGCCGTCCGCGCCTTCGCCGCCGCGCACGGCGGCAGCACCGGGGCCCAGCTCGCCCACATCGGCCGCGGCCGCGTCCGTATCGCGCTGGTCGGCGCGGACGGCCAGTGGGGCAACCTGGTCGCCGACTCCCAGGACATCGCACGGGCCGCGGCCGAGCGGGCGGGCGCCGAGCTGCACGAGGACTTCGACGGCGACTTCGCGGCCAAGGTGCGCACCGGACGGTACGAATGGTCGCGGATGGCGGGCATCCAGGTGGGCGGTCCGGCCAACACCTGAGGCGGACCATGGTGCGGCCCCCGCGTCGAACGCCCAGGCGGGCCGCTACCTGACGACCGCGTCGCCCGTTGAGCCCACCGGGAACGGCGTCCGCGCCGCGCCGGGCGGGCTCCCGGTGCCACGGGCGCCTTCGGCTGCGGCGGCTTCGGCGAGGAGGAGCGGATGGAGCGACTGCCACTGCTCGTGGACCAGTACAGCCACGGCGCGCTCCACGGGGACCTGGGGCTGGGCGCCTTCGAGGCGCATCTCGCCGCGGCCTCCGGCGGCCACGGCCCGGCACCGGCCGGCACCACCTTCTTCGACAGCTGGACCGGCCTCGGCGTGCGCCGCTGGTGCCCGCCGCTGCTCGGCCTGGAGGCGCACTGCCCGCCCGCCCGCTACCTCGCCCGCAGGCGGGAGCTGGGCGCCTTCCGCGCGACCCGCCTGCTGCTGCGCGGCTCCGGCATCACCGCGTTCCTGCTGGCGGCCGGGGCGCCCAGCGAGCTGACCTCGGCAGCCGAACTGGCCGCCGCCGCCGAGGCCGGGGCCCACGAGGTCATACGGCTCGAACCGCTCGCCGAACAGATCGCCGACACCTCCGGCAGCGTCGACTCCTTCATCGGGTACATGGCGGAAGCGGTCTACGCGGCCACCCAGGACGCCACCGCCTTCGCCTCCGCCGCGGCCTTCTGCGAGGGCCGCGCCCCGGAGGCGGGAGAGGTGCGCCGGGCCGCCGACCGGTGGCTGCGCGACCGCAGGCCGGGGGAGCGGCTCACCGACCCGACGCTGCTGCGGCACCTGCTGTGGAGCGCGGTGGCCACCGGAGTCCCCGTACAGCTGCACTGCCCCGATCCGCAGCCGCTGGCGGGCTTCCTGCGGGCGACCGCGGGTCTCGGCACGGACGTGGTGCTGCTGCCCCGGCCGCCGCACCACGCGCGGGCGGCGCAGCTGGCGGCGGTCCACCCGCACGTCTACGCGGACGCCGGGCCGTGCCCCGGGGAAACGCTGGCCCGGGCCCCGTTCGGCAAGCTGCTGTTCTCCACCGGGGCGCGGGCGCTGCCAGAGCTGTACGTGACGGGCGCGCGGTTCTTCCTGCGGTCCCTGCGGCGGGTCGTACGGGAGTGGACGGAGGAGGGCATGTGCGCGCCCGCGGACGCGCGGCGGATCACCGGGATGATCGCGTCCGGGACGGCGCGGCGGGTCTACCGGCTGGAGGCGCCGGCGGCGGGCTGAGGCGCGTCGGCCCCGGAGGCGGGGGCGGGCACCTCGGCGTCCGGCGCGGACGGCGTGTCCGCACCGGCCGGTACGGGCCCCCGGTCGCGCAGCGCGAGGTGGATGCGCAGCACGCAGATCCACACCAGCGTGGAGACCAGCATGTGCAGGCCGACGACGATCTCCGGCAGGCCCGCGAAGTACTGGATGTAGCCGATGACGCCCTGGAGGGCGATGCAGCCGAACAGCTCCAGGACCATTCGGCGCGGCGCGGCCGGCGCCTTGACGGCGCGCAGCGTGAACCACAGGGCCACGGACAGGCCGACGACGATGTAGACGAAGTCGACGTGCAGCTGGGTGATCTCGTGCCAGTCGACCGGGATGCGGTGGACCTTCTTGGCGTCGCCCGCGTGCGGTCCCGCGCCGGTGACGACCGTGCCGAGCACGGTGAGCGCGCCGGTCGCCAGGACCAGCAGCCCGGAGAGCTGGCGGACCGGTCGGGCCACCAGGTCGCGCGGCGCCTCGTCGCCCTCCGCGGCCCGCCGCCAGGCCAGCACGGAGACGGTGAGCAGGGCGGTGGTGAGGAGGAAGTGCGCGGCGACGAGGTACGGGTTCAGGCCGGTCAGCACGACGATGCCGCCCCAGACCGCGTTGCCCATGACGACCCAGAACATCGCCCAGCCGAGGCGGGTGAGCGAGCGGCGGCGGGGCGCGCGGGCGCGGGCCGCGATGATGAAGACGCCGATGAACGCGCACAGCACGTACGTCAGCAGCCGGTTGCCGAACTCGATCAGGCCGTTGATGCCCATCGCGGCGGTGGGCGTGAGGCTGTCCGGCGTGCACTTGGGCCAGGTCGAGCAGCCCAGGCCGGACTGGGTGAGCCGGACGGCGCCGCCCGTCACGACGATCACGACGGACATCACGACGGTGGCCAGCGCGGCGCGCCGGACGAAGGCGGCGCTCGGCTGCCAGCGGCGCGCGATCAGCTCAAAGGGGTTCCACGTGTTCGGCACGCAGCCATGGTAGGCCGCGGCTTGTGCAAAGTTTCACGAGGGGGGTGCGCAACGCGCGGGACGATGGCTCGTCCGCACGTATCCGCAGGTCGTGGCTACTCCCAGCGGAAGAACTTCGCCGCGGCGCCCAGCCCGAGGACCGCCCACACGGCGAGGATGCCCAGGTCGGCCCAGGGCAGCCCGGCGCCGTGCTGGAGGACGTCCCGCAGGCCGTCCGAGAGCGCGGAGATCGGCAGCAGTCCGAGCACCGACTGCGCCGCGTCGGGGAACTTGTCCAGCGGGACGATCACCCCGCCGCCGACCAGCAGCAGCAGGAAGACGAGGTTGGCCGCCGCCAGCGTCGCCTCCGCCTTGAGCGTGCCCGCCATCAGCAGGCCGAGACCGGAGAACGCCGCCGTACCGAGGACGAGCAGCAGCACCACGGACAGGGGGTTGCCGTGCGGGGACCAGCCCAGCGCGAATGCGATCACCGTCAGCAGGACGACCTGGAGGACCTCGGTCACCAGAACCGAGCAGGTCTTGGCCGTCATCAGCGCCCAGCGCGGCAGCGGCGAGGCGGCCAGCCGCTTGAGGACCCCGTACCGGCGCTCGAAGCCGGTGGCGATGGCCTGCCCGGTGAAGGCGGTGGACAGTACGGCGAGGGCCAGGATGCCCGGCGCCAGGAAGTCGACCGCCTTGCCGGCGCCCGTGTCCACGATGTCGACGGCGGAGAACAGGACCAGCAGCAGCGTCGGGATGACGACGGTCAGCAGCAGCTGCTCGCCGTTGCGCAGCAGCATCTTCGTTTCGAGGAGGGCCTGCGCGCGGATCATCCGGCCCAGCGGCGCCGCGCCGGGCCGGGGGGCGAAGGTGCCCGGGGCGCCGGCCGCGCCGCCCCGGTCCGTCGTGCCGGTGGCGGTCATGAACGCAGCTCCTTGCCGGTCAGTTCGAGGAAGACGTCCTCCAGGGTGTGCCGCTCGACGGCGATGGCGCTCGGCATGACGCCGTGCTGCGCGCACCAGGAGGCCACGGTCGCCAGCAGCTGCGGGTCGACCTTCCCGCTCACCCGGTACGTGCCGGGCGTCAGCTCCGCCGCCGCGCTGTCCGCGGGCAGTGCCTTGAGCAGCGTCCCCAGGTCGAGGCCGGGCCGGCCGGTGAAGCGCAGGGTGTTCTCGGCGCCGCCCGCGCACAGCTCCTCCGGGCTGCCCTGGGCGATCACCCGGCCGCCGTCGATGATCGCCACATCGTCGGCGAGCTGCTCGGCCTCGTCCATGAAGTGGGTGGTCAGTACGGTGCTGACGCCGTCGGCGCGCAGTTCCCGTACGAGGTCCCAGGTGGCGTGCCGGGCCTGCGGGTCCAGACCGGCCGTCGGCTCGTCGAGGAAGACCAGCTCCGGGCGGCCCACCACGGCCATGGCCAGCGCGAGCCGCTGCTGCTGCCCGCCGGACAGCCGCCGGTAGCTCGTCCGGCCGCAGCTGCCCAGGCCCAGCCGGTCCATGAGGAGGTCCACGTCGACGGGGTGGGCGTGCAGGCTGGCGGTGTGCCGCAGCATCTCCTCGGCGCGGGCGCCCGCGTAGACGCCGCCGGACTGGAGCATCACGCCGATACGGGGGCGTAGCGCCGCCGCGTCGGCGACCGGGTCCAGGCCCAGGACGCGGACGGTGCCCGCGTCGGCGCGCCGGTAGCCCTCGCAGATCTCGACGGTGGTGGTCTTCCCGGCGCCGTTGGGCCCGAGGACGGCGGTCACCGAGCCCGCCTCGACCCTGAGGTCGAGCCCGTCCACCGCGGTCTTGCTCCCGTACCGCTTGACCAGGCCGGTGATCTCTACGGCGGGCGGACGGCCGGGGGCCCGGGGGGTGTCCCCGGAGGAGGCGCTGCGCATGACCGGAAGTCTACGAAGCGCGGGGGTGGGCGCAGGAGCGGGGGCGAAAGGTCCGTTCCAAGGAGGGATTCCCCCGGGTGGGGGAGACCGGGCGTCCTGTGCGGGGCGTAGATCACCGGTGCCGGGGCGGGGTGCGGGCCGGCCGTCGTCAGCGAGCCGCACGTTACCGTGAACCCGCAGGTCAGAAGCGGTTTTATCGGGTTCGTGAGGTCGCCCGCCGCCCCCGCCGATTAGGTAACCCTTAGTGATCGAGGCCACCTGTCCGTGATCCGGTCGAGGGTTGTATCGGCCTGAGGAATTACGCAACAATGGCGTTGTGAAATACGCGAGCGAGGACCAGGAAGGCACCGCGGCCCGGCCGGCCGGCGGGCCGGACCGCCCTGCGCCCGCGAGGGCCGCGCGGTCCGCCTCCGGCGCCGCGCCGTCCCACGACGAACAGCGGGGCACGCGCAACCGCGTCGCGCGTTCCATCCTCGACCACGGCCCGTCCACCGCGGCCGAGCTGGCCCTCCGGCTGGAGCTGACCCAGGCGGCCGTCCGCCGCCACCTCGACGCCCTCGTCGCGGAGAACGTCGTCGAGCCCCGCGAGAAGCGCGTCTACGGCGCCCGCACCCGCGGCCGCCCCGCCAAGGTCTTCGCCCTCACCGACTGCGGCCGGGACGCCTTCGACCAGTCCTACGACCAGCTCGCGGCCGACGCGCTGCGCTGGATCGCGGAGAGCGCGGGCGGCGGCGAGCTGGGCGAGGCCGCCATCGCGGCGTTCGCCCGCGCCCGCTTCGCGGCGCTCGCCGAAAGCTACCGGCACGCCGTCGAGGCCGCCGACCCCGAGGGCCGCACCCAGGCACTCGCCGAGGCATTGACCGCGGACGGGTACGCTGCTACGGCACGCAGCGCGCCCAGTCATCAGCTAGGTGAGCAGCTCTGCCAGCACCACTGCCCGGTCGCCCACGTCGCCGAGCAGTTCCCGCAGCTGTGCGAGGCGGAGACCGAGGTCTTCTCCCGCCTGCTGGGGACCCACGTGCAACGCCTTGCCACCATCGCCCACGGCGACGGTGTCTGCACGACCTTCGTCCCGAAGGGCCACCAGAGCGCAGGCA
This sequence comes from Streptomyces albofaciens JCM 4342, assembly GCF_008634025.1. Lineage (NCBI taxonomy): Bacteria > Bacillati > Actinomycetota > Actinomycetes > Kitasatosporales > Streptomycetaceae > Streptomyces > Streptomyces albofaciens. The sequence goes on from NZ_PDCM01000001.1 coordinate 2,686,676, forward strand.
AGGCCGCCCACCGCACCACCAAGACCACCACAGCTTCTGCAAGCACGGCCGGGAGGAACCCCGCATGACTCTCCCCACGGAGACTGCTCACCCCGAGCTTGAGGGCCTGGGCACGTACGAGTACGGCTGGGCCGACTCCGACGTGGCCGGCGCCTCTGCCAAGCGCGGCCTGTCCGAGGAGGTCGTCCGCGACATCTCGGCGAAGAAGAACGAGCCCGAGTGGATGCTCAAGCTCCGCCTCAAGGGCCTCAAGCTCTTCGGCAAGAAGCCCATGCCCAACTGGGGCTCGGACCTCTCGGGCATCGACTTCGACAACATCAAGTACTTCGTGCGCTCCACGGAGCAGCAGGCCGCCTCCTGGGAGGACCTGCCCGAGGACATCAAGAACACCTACGACAAGCTGGGCATCCCCGAGGCGGAGAAGCAGCGGCTGGTCGCCGGTGTCGCGGCGCAGTACGAGTCCGAGGTCGTCTACCACCAGATCCGCGAGGACCTGGAGCAGCAGGGCGTCATCTTCCTGGACACCGACACCGCGCTCAAGGAGCACCCGGAGCTTTTCAAGGAGTACTTCGGCACGGTGATCCCGGCCGGCGACAACAAGTTCGCCTCGCTGAACACCGCGGTCTGGTCGGGCGGCTCGTTCATCTATGTCCCCAAGGGCGTGCACGTGGACATCCCGCTCCAGGCGTACTTCCGCATCAACACCGAGAACATGGGTCAGTTCGAGCGGACGCTGATCATCGTCGACGAGGACGCCTACGTCCACTACGTCGAGGGCTGCACCGCCCCGATCTACAAGTCCGACTCGCTGCACTCCGCGGTCGTCGAGATCATCGTGAAGAAGGGCGGCCGCTGCCGCTACACGACGATCCAGAACTGGTCGAACAACGTCTACAACCTGGTCACCAAGCGTGCCGTCGCCTACGAGGGCGCGACCATGGAGTGGGTCGACGGCAACATCGGCTCCAAGGTGACGATGAAGTACCCGGCCGTCTACCTGATGGGCGAGCACGCCAAGGGCGAGACCCTGTCCATCGCCTTCGCGGGCGAGGGCCAGCACCAGGACGCGGGCGCCAAGATGGTCCACATGGCCCCGCACACCTCGTCCAACATCGTCTCCAAGTCGGTGGCGCGCGGCGGCGGCCGGACGTCCTACCGCGGTCTGATCGAGATCGGCGAGGGCGCCGAGGGCTCCAAGTCCAACGTGCTCTGCGACGCCCTGCTCGTCGACACGGTCTCCCGCTCGGACACCTACCCGTACGTGGACGTCCGCGAGGACGACGTGACCATGGGCCACGAGGCGACCGTCTCCAAGGTCAGCGACGACCAGCTCTTCTACCTGATGGCGCGCGGCCTGTCCGAGGACGAGGCGATGGCGATGATCGTGCGCGGCTTCGTCGAGCCGATCGCCCGCGAGCTGCCCATGGAGTACGCGCTGGAGCTGAACCGGCTGATCGAGCTGCAGATGGAAGGCGCGGTCGGCTGACGACCGGCACGAGCAGCGACTGATTTCTCACGAGGAAGAGAGCACGACGACAGCCATGGCTGAGGCTCAGACAATCCCGGCGGGTTCGACAACCACCGGTTCGATCGCGGTGGCCGCGGAGTCCACCGTCGCCACCCGGATGAGCGCCCCGCCGTCCTACGACGTGGCGGACTTCCCGGTGCCGCACGGCCGCGAGGAGGAGTGGCGCTTCACGCCCCTCGCGCGCCTCAAGGGCCTGCACGACGGCACCGCCGTCGCCTCGGGCGCCGACCTGAAGGTGGACATCACCGCGCCCGAGGGCGTCACCCACGAACTGGTCGAGCGCGACGACCCGCGGGTCGGCAAGGCCGGCAAGCCGGTCGACCGGGTCGCCGCCCAGGCGTACAGCTCCTTCGAGAAGGCGTCGGTCGTCACGGTGCCCAAGGAGACGGTGCTCACCGAGCCGATCCGCATCGCCGTGCACGGCGAGGGCGGCACCGCCTACGGCCACCAGGTCATCGAGCTGGGCGCGTTCGCCGAGGCCGTCGTCGTGATCGACCACACCGGCGACGCCACGCTCGCCGCCAACGTCGACTACCTCATCGGCGACGGCGCCAAGCTGACCGTCGTCTCGGTGCAGGACTGGGACGACACCGCCGTCCACGTCGGCCAGCACAACGCGCTGGTCGGCCGGGACGCCGGCTTCAAGTCCGTGGTCGTCACCTTCGGCGGCGACCTGGTCCGGCTGCACCCGCGCGTGACGTACGCCGCCCCCGGCGGCGAGGCCGAGTTCTACGGCCTGTACTTCACCGACAACGGCCAGCACCAGGAGCACCGCCTCTTCGTCGACCACGAGGCGCAGAACTGCCGCTCCAACGTCGTCTACAAGGGCGCCCTCCAGGGCCAGGACGCGCACGCCGTCTGGATCGGTGACGTGCTCATCCGCGCCGCCGCCACCGGCACCGACACCTACGAGCTCAACCGCAACCTGGTGCTGACCGACGGCGCCCGGGTCGACTCGGTGCCCAACCTGGAGATCGAGACCGGCGAGATCGTCGGCGCCGGCCACGCCAGCGCCACCGGCCGCTTCGACGACGAGCAGCTGTTCTACCTGATGGCCCGCGGCATCCCGGCCGACGAGGCCCGCCGTCTGGTCGTCCGCGGCTTCTTCACCGAACTCGTCCAGCAGATCGGTCTGCCGGACGTGGAGGAGCGCCTGATCGCCAAGATCGAGGCCGAGCTGGAAGCGTCGGTGGCATGAGCGCCGCCTACGTACGCGTCTGCGGGCTGTCCGAGCTGGAGGAGGACAGCCCCAAGCGGGTCGAGATCGACGGCGTGCCCGTCTCGCTCGTCCGTACCGAGGGCGAGGTGTTCGCGATCAACGACATCTGCTCGCACGCGAACGTCTCGCTGTCCGAGGGGGAGGTGGAGGACTGCGCCATCGAGTGCTGGCTGCACGGCTCCAGCTTCGACCTGCGCACCGGCAAGCCGTCCGGCCTGCCCGCGACGCAGCCCGTCCCCGTATACCCCGTAAAGATCGAAGGAGAGGGCGCGGACGCTTCCGTGCTCGTCTCCGTCACCCAGGAGTCCTGAGTCCCCATGGCAACGCTTGAGATCCACGACCTGCACGTCTCCGTCGAAGCCGAGAACGGCTCGCGCGAGATCCTGAAGGGCGTCGACCTGACCGTGAAGCAGGGCGAGACGCACGCCATCATGGGCCCCAACGGCTCCGGCAAGTCCACCCTCGCCTACTCGCTGGCGGGTCACCCCAAGTACACGATCACCGGCGGCACCGTCACCCTCGACGGCGAGGACGTCCTGGAGATGTCCGTCGACGAGCGCGCCCGCGCCGGCGTCTTCCTCGCCATGCAGTACCCGGTCGAGGTCCCCGGCGTCTCCGTCTCCAACTTCCTGCGTACCTCCGCCACCGCCATCCGCGGCGAGGCCCCCAAGCTGCGTACGTGGGTCAAGGAGGTCAAGGAGGCCATGGAGCGGCTGTCCATGGACCCGGCCTTCGCCGAGCGCAACGTCAACGAGGGCTTCTCCGGCGGTGAGAAGAAGCGCCACGAGATCCTCCAGCTGGAGCTGCTCAAGCCGAAGATCGCGATCCTCGACGAGACCGACTCCGGTCTGGACGTCGACGCGCTGCGGATCGTCTCCGAGGGCGTCAACCGGGTCCGCGAGTCCGGTGAGGTGGGCACCCTGCTGATCACCCACTACACCCGGATTCTCCGTTACATCAAGCCCGACCACGTGCATGTCTTCGCCAACGGCCGGATCGCCGAGTCCGGCGGCCCGGAGCTGGCGGACAAGCTGGAGGCCGAGGGCTACGAGGCGTACGTGAAGGGTGGCGCAACCGCGTGACGAAGCTGCCGGGCCTCCTCGACACAGAGGCGATCCGCAAGGACTTCCCGATCCTGGACCGACAGATCCACGACGGGAAGAAGGTCGTGTACCTGGACAACGCGGCCACCTCCCAGAAGCCCCGCCAGGTGCTGGACGCGCTGAACGGGTACTACGAGCGCTACAACGCCAACGTCCACCGCGGTGTGCACGTGCTCGCCGAGGAGGCCACGGCGCTGTACGAGGGTGCGCGCGACAAGGTCGCCGCCTTCATCAACGCGCCGAGCCGCGACGAGGTGATCTTCACCAAGAACGCCTCCGAGTCGCTCAACCTCGTCGCGAACATGCTCGGCTGGGCGGACGAGCCGTACCGCGTCGACCAGGACACCGAGATCGTCATCACGGAGATGGAGCACCACTCCAACATCGTGCCGTGGCAGCTGCTGTCGCAGCGCACCGGCGCGAAGCTGAAGTGGTTCGGGCTGACCGACGACGGCCGGCTCGACCTGGACACGATCGACGAGGTCATCACCGACCGCACGAAGATCGTCTCCTTCACGCTGGTCTCCAACCTGATGGGCACCGTCAACCCGGTCGAGGCGATCATCCGCCGCGCCCAGGAGGTCGGCGCGCTGGTCTGCATCGACGCCTCGCAGGCCGCCCCGCACATGCCGCTGGACGTGCAGGCACTCCAGGCGGACTTCGTCGCCTTCACCGGCCACAAGATGTGCGGCCCGACCGGCATCGGCGTCCTGTGGGGCCGCCAGGAGCTGCTGGAGGACCTGCCTCCGTTCCTCGGCGGCGGCGAGATGATCGAGACGGTGTCCATGCACTCCTCGACCTACGCCCCCGCGCCGCACAAGTTCGAGGCGGGCACGCCCCCGATCGCGCAGGCCGTCGGCCTCGGCGCGGCCGTGGACTACCTCACCTCGATCGGCATGGAGAACATCGCCGCGCACGAGCAGGCCATGACGGAGTACGCCGTCCGGCGCCTGCTGGAGGTCCCGGACCTGCGCATCATCGGCCCCTCCACGGCCGAGGACCGCGGCGCGACGATCTCCTTCACGCTCGGTGACATCCACCCGCACGACGTGGGCCAGGTGCTGGACGAGCAGGGCATCGCGGTCCGGGTCGGCCACCACTGCGCACGGCCGGTCTGCCTGCGCTACGGAATTCCCGCGACCACGCGAGCGTCTTTCTACCTGTACTCCACCCCGGCCGAGGTCGACGCCCTGGTCGAGGGGCTGGAGCACGTCCGCAACTTCTTCGGATGAGGACGAGGACTGACTGAGCCGTGAAGCTGGATTCCATGTACCAGGACGTCATCCTGGACCACTACAAGCACCCCCATGGGCGCGGTCTGCGGGACGGCGACGCCGAGGTGCACCACGTTAACCCGACCTGCGGTGACGAGATCACCCTGCGCGTACGGCTCAACGGTGCGACCGTGGAAGACGTGTCGTACGAGGGCCAGGGCTGCTCCATCAGCCAGGCCAGCGCGTCCGTGCTCAACGACCTGCTGGTCGGCAAGGAGCTGGGCGAGGCGCAGAAGATCCAGGAGACCTTCCTGGAGCTGATGCAGTCCCGCGGCCAGCTGGAGCCGGACGACGCCATGGAGGAGGTGCTGGAGGACGCGGTGGCGTTCGCCGGTGTCTCGAAGTACCCCGCCCGCGTCAAGTGCGCCCTGCTGAGCTGGATGGCTTGGAAGGACGCCACCGCCAAGGCCCTCTCCGAGGAGGCGAAGACCGCATGACCGACAACGCAGTGACCACGAGGCCGGCCTCGGAGGAAGAGGTCCGTGAGGCCCTGTACGACGTCGTCGACCCCGAGCTGGGCATCGACGTCGTCAACCTGGGCCTGATCTACGGCATCCACATCGACGACGCCAACATCGCCACCATCGACATGACGCTCACCTCGGCGGCCTGCCCGCTGACCGACGTCATCGAGGACCAGGCGCGGTCCGCCACGGACGGCATCGTCAGCGAACTCAAGATCAACTGGGTCTGGATGCCGCCGTGGGGCCCGGACAAGATCACCGACGAGGGCCGCGAGCAGCTCCGCGCGCTCGGCTTCAACGTCTGACCGACCCCCTGACACGGCCATGCCCGCCAGGCACACTGGCGGGCATGGCCGTTTCGCTGTACCAGCTCGCCGTCGACGCCCACGACCTCAAAGGGCTCGCCGCCTTCTGGGCCCGCGTCCTGGACTGGCGCATCCTGTACGAGGACGACGAAGAGGTGATCATCGCCGCCGACGAGAACGCCCTCCCCGGCATCACCTTCCTGTCCGTCCCCGAAACCAAGGCGGGCAAGAACCGCCTGCACATCGACCTCACCCCGGACGACCAGGCGGCCGAGGTCGAGCGGATCATCGGCCTCGGGGCGGGGCGGGTGGACGTGGGGCAGGGGGCGGATGTGACGTGGGTCGTTCTGGCGGACCCCGAGGGCAACGAATTCTGCGTGCTGAGGCCGAAGAAGTCGTTGCTGGACTGAGGGGGAGCCCGCCGGGGCCCGGTCGGGAGTGACCGCCGCACGCGGCTTTACGTACGGCCGTACGCATCGTTGTGTACGCTCGTACGTATGGTGTACGTGACGCTTGCCGGGGCGATCCTCTCCGAGATCCTCGCGACGACCGCGATGAAGTACAGCGACGGGTTCAGCAGGCTGTGGCCCTCGCTGGGCACCGCGCTGGGCTATGTCGTGGCGTTCGCGCTGCTGGCGAAGACGTTGAAGACCATGGACGTCGGGACGGCGTACGCGATCTGGTCCGGGGCCGGGACGGCCGTCGTCGCGGCGATCGGCATGGTGTTCCTGGGGGAGGCGGCGACCGCCGCGCGGATCATCGGGGTGCTGCTCGTGATCGCGGGTGTCGTCGTGCTGAACCTGGGCGGGGCGCACTGATGCCGCGCCGTTACGACCCCGGCCGGCGGCAGCGGATCATCGACGCGGCGATCCGGGTGGTGGCCGGGCGGGGCATCGCCGGGCTCAGTCACCGCGCGGTGGCCGCCGAGGCGGACGTACCGCTCGGCTCGACCACGTACCACTTCGCCTCGCTGGACGACCTGCTGACCGCGGCGCTGCGGCAGGTCAACGGGGAGTGGCTGGCCGGGATCGAGGAGTGGGTGCGGGGCGTGGACCCGGACGTGCCGCTCGCGGACGAGCTGACGCGGCTGGTCGAGGAGTCGCTGGGCGGGGACCGCTCGCGGGTGGAGCTGGAGTACGAGCTGTATCTCGCGGCCCTGCGGCACGAGGCGGTGCGGCCGCTCGCGGCCGAATGCCTCGACACGATGGCCGAACTGCTGCGGCGGCGGACCGGTGACGCGGGGACCGCGCGGGCGCTGGTCGGGCTGATCGACGGGCTGATGCTGCAACACCTGCTGACGGGGCGGGAGTTCGACCGCGCTGAGGTGCGGGACGCGGTGGCGCGGGTGATCGGCTGAGGGGGCTCCCGGCGACGCCCGGTCATCACTCCTTCACCGCTCAACTTGTGGCGTGTGTCCGCCCCCGTGTAGATCTTGATCGTTATTGATCACCTGGGGGGCCTTGCGGCGTTCTGTGCCTGCTGCCGCCCAGCGGTATGAGGCGAGAGAACCACACGTGAAGAGGAAGCCCCAGGGCGCGGGCAAGCAGGCGGACGGCACCGAGGACTGGTTCACCGGACCCGCCTGGCGGGACCGGGACGGGCGGGCCGCGCGGCGCCGGAAGCGGATACGTATCGGCGCCGCGGTGGTCGTCGCGGCCGGGGCTGCGGTGCTGGCCCTGAACCCGGGGGACATCCGCTCGAAGCTCCCCGGCCGGCTCGGCGGCGACACCACGGCCGCCGCCCCGCTGCCCCCGGAGACCGCGGCGCCCAGCGCGGCGCCCGCCGACGAGGCGTTCCCCGCCACCCCGACCTTGAAGGCGCCCTTCGCGGGATCGCCCGCCGTCCGGTACGCGGACGGCGCGGCGGGCATCGTCCTGCCGGACGCCAGGCCGGTGGGACGGCAACCCGCGGACGCTGCGCGGCGAGCGTCCCACGGCGGCCCTGGACCTCGTCGATCCGCTCCAGCCGGACGTACGGGAGGAGCTGGAGACCGGTCTGTCCAAGCCGGACGGGGAGCACGATCCGCTGCGGCTGTTCACCCGGTTCGACCCGCACGAGGTGCGGCTCGTCGGCGACGTCGTCAAGACACGCGGCCGGATGTCGTTCAAGGAGGGCCGGGACGGCGCGCTGGCCGTCCACACCGACTACACCTTCGTCTACCCGGTCGTGAAGGCCACGACGGGCGCCGGTGAGGTGACCCGTACGGTGGCCCGCCGAGTGATCGACATCGAGGTCAACGACCCGCGGCGCTTCCGGGTGACGCCGGGCAAACTGGCGCTGACCAGCTACAACGCCAACTTCGGCAACGCCGCCTGCGAGGTGTACGACGGCTTCCTGCATCCGCAGTTCGCGGACGGCCGGCCGGGGGCCGTGGCGTCCGGCCCGGCCGTCGACCCGTACGACAGGAGCAAGGAGATGACCGAGGACTCGGGTAGCGGCTGCGGAACGGTGACGCGTACCTAGGGCCGGGTGGGCGGCGGGGGGCCGAGCGCGCGCCCGGGACGCGTCCCGCACCCCGGGACCGGTTCGCCTCCGCCGCCCCCCTCCGGTTAGGTTTTCGGCATGACCGATGCTGCTACCTCCTCCGCTTCCTCCCGTACGACCGGCGCCGTCGCCGCCGGGCTCGCCACCGTCACCGCCGACGGCACCGTCCTCGACACCTGGTTCCCCGCGCCGGAGCTGGTGGCCGAGCCCGGCCCCGCCGGGACCGAGCGGCTGACCGCCGAGCGCGCCGCCGAACTGCTCGGCGAGGCCGCGCCGAAGGCGGTCGGTCCCGACCCGCGCCGCGGTGTCGAGGTCGTGGCCGTGCGTACGGTCATCTCCTCGCTGGACGACAAGCCGCTGGACGCGCACGACGTGTACCTGCGCCTGCACCTGCTCAGCCACCGGCTGGTCAAGCCGCACGGGCAGAGCCTGGAGGGCATGTTCGGCCTGCTGGCGAACGTCGCCTGGACCTCGCTGGGCCCGGTGGCCGTCGACCAGCTGGAGACCGCGCGCCTGAACGCCCGCGCCGAGGGCCTGCACCTCCAGGTCACCAGCGTCGACAAGTTCCCGCGGATGACGGACTACGTCATGCCGGCGGGCGTGCGGATCGCCGACGCCGACCGGGTGCGGCTCGGCGCCCACCTCGCCGCCGGCACCACCGTGATGCATGAGGGCTTCGTCAACTTCAACGCCGGCACGCTCGGCACCTCGATGATCGAGGGCCGGATCTCCGCGGGCGTCGTCATCGGCGACGGCTCGGACATCGGCGGCGGCGCCTCCACCATGGGCACCCTCTCCGGCGGCGGCAAGCAGATCATCTCGATCGGCGAGCGCTGCCTGCTCGGCGCCGAGTCCGGCATCGGCATCGCGCTGGGCGACGAGTGCGTGGTCGAGGCGGGCCTGTACGTGACCGCGGGCACCCGCGTCACCATGCCCGACGGCCAGATCGTCAAGGCCGCCGAACTCTCCGGCGCCGACAACATCCTCTTCCGCCGCAACTCCACCACCGGCGTCGTCGAGGCCCGCCCCAACAAGGCCACCTGGGGCGGCCTGAACGAGGTGCTGCACAGCCACAACTGAGGCGGTACGACGCATCAGCAACCGGCGTGACACGGCGGCCCGGCGGAGCGCTCCCGCCGGGCCACCGTCGTCTCCGGCGGGCGCTGTGGCCGGTATCGGACCGTGCCAACCCGGTCGTTCCTGGGCACCATGGCGGGACGGTGTCCATCGGAGTCCGGGAGCCCAGCGGCGAGGGCTCGAACGGACCGGTCCGTACCGGGAGGCGTCATGAGGCTGGGCAAAGCGCTTGCTGTCGGTGTCGCGGAGGACGTGGAGGACGTGGCACACGCCGAAGAGAAGGCGGCGGGGCCTGAGGTGGTCGCTGAGCGGGTGGCTGCGGAACCGGTTCCCGTCGATGTTCCGGAGCAGCATCCGGCCCCCGCCGGGCGATGAGGCTGCGGCTGCCGGAGGAGCGTCCCGCCGCGCCGCCCGAGGGGTACAAGCTCGCCAACGCGGTTCTCTCCCACGACGGCGGGCGGGCCGGGTTCGCCGGGGTGTCGCTCGGCGGTGCGCTGCCGTACGGGTTCTTCGACGAGGCGCGCTGTGTGTACGGCAGGCGGCACCGCTGCCCCGCCCTGCGCTGCGACTGCGGTTTCTACTGTCTGCACACCTTCGACCAGGCGCTGGCCCTGGCGTGCGCCAGTCAGTACCGCAAGGCCGTGCTGCTGGAGGTCACCGTCCTCGGCGCGTACATCCGCTTCGAGCGCGGGATGCGGTACGAGCGGCAGCGGGTGCGGGTGGCGCGGGTCGGCGCGTGTGCGTGCGGCGGGGTGCCGTGCGCGTTCGCGGACGCGGGGTGGGGGCGTACCGGATGGCGGGTGCTGACGGCCGTCTGCGCGGGGTGCGCGGCCCGGCGCGGGCGCACGGCGTTCGCGTCCTGGACGGCGGTGAGCTTCGCGGAGTTCGTACGGCTCGGGGGCGGACCGCTGCGGATCGTCGCGGGCGGTGATCCGGAGGCCGGGAAGGAGCCCCGCGGGGAGCGGCCGGCGGCCGAGGCCCGTACCGTTCCCGAACTGGCCGCCGAGGCGTCCCTGATGCAGGCCCGGCTCGACCGGCTGCAACGTCAGCTGGCCCGGTTCACCGGCAAGGACGGCGCGGGCCGGGCTTCGTAACCGTATCCGTACGGTACGGAGACGGACGCCTGTCCCCGGCCAGCTACGCTGACCGGCATGCGCGATCTTGTAGCGGGAACGGGGTACCTCGGGAAGGGGCAACGCTGGGTTGCCCGGCACGGCCGGTGGTGGGGGTTCGGGATGATTCCCGCGCTCATCGCTCTCGTGCTGTACGCGGGGGCGCTGGTCGCGCTGGCCTTCTTCGCGGGCGACCTCGCGGCCTGGGCGACGCCGTTCGCCGACGGCTGGGGCTCGCCCTGGCAGGGGCTGCTGCGCGGGCTGTTCGTCGCGCTGCTCTTCGCGGGCGGGCTGCTGCTGTCCGTCCTGACCTTCACCGCCGTCACGCTGCTGATCGGCGACCCCTTCTACGAGGCGCTGTCCGAGCGCGTCGAGGAGACCGAGGGCGGCGCCCCGCCCGGTCCCGGCCTGCCGCTGTGGCGGGAGCTGTGGATCTCGCTCAAGGACAGCGTGCACGTCCTGGTGCGCGCGGCCGGTTTCGGTGTGCTCTTCTTCGTGCTGGGCTTCCTGCCGGTGGTCGGGCAGACCGTGGTGCCCGCGATCGGCTTCTGCGTCTCCGGCTTCTTCCTCACGGTGGAGCTGACCTCGGTGGCGATGCAGCGGCGCGGCATCCCCGTACGGGAGCGGCTGCGGATGCTGCGCGGCCGCAAGGGGCTGGCCGTCGGGTTCGGTACGCCGCTGGTGCTGCTGTTCCTGGTGCCGTTCGTGGCCGTGTTCCTGATGCCCGGCGCGGTGGCCGGCGCGACGCTGCTCGTCCGGGACCTCACCGATGACGGCGGGGAAGCGGAGGAAGAAGCCACGCAGGAGGCGGACGGGGTTACCGCTGCGCAGCCTTCAGGGCCGCCGTCAGCTCGCTGGTGACCTGCGGCCCCGCCGCCAGCAGCGGCGCGCGGACCGGTCCCGCGGGCAGCCCGAGCACGTTCAGCAGCGCCTTCGCGGTGACCGCGCCGGGGTGCTCGCCGGCCATCATCGCCTCGATGAGCGGGACGAGGCGCTGGTAGCGGCGGGTGGCCTCCGCCGGGTCGCCGGCATCGTACGCGTCGAGGACCGCCCGTACCTCCCGGGGCGCCGCGTTGGCGACCGTGCTGACGCAGCCGGCGGCGCCGATCGCCCGCAGCGGGAGGGTCTGCTCGTCGCAGCCCGCGTAGTACGCGAGACCCGTCGCGGCCAGCACCTTCGCGGTCTTCATGAGGTCGTACGCACAGTCCTTGACGCCCTGGACGCGCGGATGTTCCGCGAGGCGCAGCAAGGTGTCGGCGGCCAGCGCGGTGCCGGTGCGCCCGGGGATGTCGTAGAGCATCACGGGCAGGCCGGTGGCGTCCGCGACCGTGCGCAGATGGTGCGCGGCGGCCTCCTGGCCCGGGCGCGAGTACGGCGGGGGGAGCACCAACAGGCCGTGCGCGCCCGCCCGTTCGGCGGCACGGGCCAGTTCGGTGCCGTGCCGGGTGTCGCCGGTGCCGACCCCGGCGGTGATCCGCGCCCGGTCGCCGACCGCCCCGACGACGGCCCGCACCAGGGCCTCCTTCTCGGCGTCGGTGGTGGTCGGGGCCTCGCCGGTGGTGCCGCTGAGGACGATGCCGTCGCAGCCCTCGGCGACGAGGTGCGCGGCCAGGCGCCGGGCGCCGTCGAGGTCCGGCGTGCCGTCGGCGCGGAACGGGGTGACCATGGCGACGGCGGTGCGGCCGAAGGGCGGCGGGGCGACGGCGCTCGGAGCGTCGGAGATGCTCATGAGCGGAGTCTGGCCCCACCGCGGCTTACAGGTCTACTTAGATGTACTCCCGCTATTGATTAGCGGTGCTACCGCTTCAGTCGCAGCACCTGCGGGTCGTGGTCGCTCGACTGGTCCGCGTACTCCGCGTTGATGTGGACGATGTCGTAGTCCACCCGGCGCAGGTGGCGGCTGGTGAGCATGTGGTCCAGCACCTGCGAGTTGCCCTGGTAGACGTAGCCGTAGCGCTCGCCGCGCGGCAGCCGGTCGACGAGGTCGGTCAGGACGCCGTCCTTGGTGAGCGCCTTGAGGGCGGGGGAGAACTGGTAGTCGTTGAGGTCGCCGGCCACCACCACGTCGGCCTTCGGATCCACCGTGAGCACGTCCTCGACGAAGGCGTGCACCGCCTCGGCCTGCTGGACGCGCTGGGTCTCCGACGTACGGGCCGGAGGCTGGAAGCGGCTGTCGAGGCCCTGGTCGCCGCCCCTGGAGGTGAAGTGGTTGGCGACGACGAAGACCGGGCGGCCCTGGAAGGAGAACTGGCCGACGAGCGGCTTGCGGCTGTTCGCCCAGGCCGCGTTGCCGGGGTCGATACGGCCCGGCGAGGCGGTCAGGCGGGGCCTGCCGTGGGAGCCGGTCACCTTGACCGGGGTGGTGGCGTCGCCCCCGGCGATGTCCGTGAACGCGACGCGGGCCGGGTTGTAGAGGAACGCGGTGCGGATGTTGCCGCCGGGCTGGCCGCCGTCCTGGTTGTTCACCGGGTCGATCTGCCGCCAGGCGTAGGACGGGCCGCCGGCCTCCTTGACCGCGTCGGTGAGCTGCTTGAGCGTCGCGTTCGCGGAGACGGTGCCGTCGTCCGTGGTGCCGTTGTCGTCCTGGACCTCCTCCAGGGCCACGATGTCCGGTGACGCGAGGTTCTTCACCAGCGCCTCGGCCAGCCGCGCGAATTTCGCGGGCGGCGTCCTGGGGGAGAGGTTCTCGACGTTGTACGTGGCCACCGCCAGCTCGTCGGCGCGCTGCTCGCGCGTGGTCTCGCGGGCCGGGCCGCGGTCGGTGAGCGTGCCCAGCTCGGTGGCGGCGATCCCGTACCCGCCGAAGTTGTCGTAGTCCAGCGGGCCCGCGGTGGTGCCGGTCAGCAGGTCGCCGGTGTCGGCGACGGGGAAGGGGCGCCGGTCGAAGGGGATCAGCGAGGTGATCTTGACCCGGCCGGAGTTGGGGTCCCGGTACGAGCCGTAGAGCGCGCCGCCGCGCACGGTGCGGTTGTGGCGCGGCTCGGCGGTCGCCCACAGCTCGTGGTGGGTGTTCGTCGGCCCGACGACGGACGCGTCGGTGAGCGAGACCCGCATGCCCTCCAGCGACTCGTAGCGGTCCAGGGCGTACGCGTTCGGGCGCAGCGGCAGGTTCTCGATGCTCTTGCCGCCCGCGGACGGGGCGTAACGGTCCGGCACGGACGAGGGGGTGAGCTTGAAGGCCGCCGGGAGGGGGTTGCCGGAGGAGACGACGGTCCAGGCGGCGTCGGTGATCTCGGTGACCGACTGGAGGCCGGCCCGTTCGCCGCCCGGGTAGTACTCGCCGACCGTACCGGAGACCCGTACGGAGTCGCCGACCGCGGCCTTCGGTGTCTGCTTGCCGGTGAGGACGAAGACCGCCTCGCTGGTGGCCGGGTCCCGGTCCGGCCGCGGGTCCTGCACCCAGAAGCCGCGGGCCGAGCCGAAGGCCCGTACCGCCGTGACCGTGCCGGGCACGTCCGCGACCTGCTTCCCGGCGAACGGCGACAGGCGGGTGGTGCCCTGGATGTCGTGGATCCGGGTGCCCGCGGCCGACGCGGACTGCGGGACCGCGAGCAGCCCGCCGGTCAGCGCGGCGGCGATCACCGCGGTCAGGCCGGCGGACCTGCGCAGCGTGCGGCGGCGGGGCGTACGGGTCGGGGCGTGCGGCGGTATGTGCGGCGGTGTCTGCGCGGACACGGAGGGCCTCCGGAAGGCGGGCGAGGGTGGGAAGGCAAAGGAACGGGAGAAGGCGGAAAGGCCGGAGAAGCAGTGGAGCGGAAACGATCCGGCCACCTCTACGCGCGTCAATCTCTTGGGTGGCCACCGCAGTTGTCAAGGTTCGCCGGGTGTACGGGCGCGGAAACCCAGGTGAACCGCCCGAGATGCACGGAATTCCGTCTACGCTGGGGCTTCGCACGAGCCGTAGTCCGCACGAGGAGCTGAACCCGAGATGTCCGCAGAGCGTCCCACCCTGCCGCCGGTGCGGCTGCACTCCGACGCGGAGCTGGCGCGGGACGCGCTGAGCGCGCCGCTGTTCGCCCGGGCCGCGCAGCTGGCCCGCTGGGCCGAACCCGGCGTGCCCGTCGGCGTCGGCGGCGAACTCTTCCAGGAGCGGCTGGCCGCCGCCGTCGACCACCTCGGCCTGAGCGCGGACGAGGACGGCGCCGGGTACGCCGCCGAGGCCTGGCAGCTGGCGGTCGACACCGGCCTGGTGGAGATCGAGGAGAGCGCGGAGGCCGCCGAGGAGGGCGACGCGCAGCCGGACGACGCCGTGGCCGGCACCGCCACCCCCGGCGAGGAGCTGGCGCTGCTGACCTCCGGCAGCCCCCAGGACATCCTGGACATCTGGCTCGGCGGCATGGAGACCGTGCTCGCCGACGCCGTGGCGCCCGACCTCTCCGACATCGCCGACCAGCTCGCCGACGGCGGCGAACTGGACCTGGACGCGATCGACTGGAACCCGGAGGAGGAGGCCGAGCTGCTGGACGGCATCCTCGGCAACCTCTACCTGCTCACCGCGCTGAACGAGGACCCCGAGCAGGCCGTGCCGCTGCCCGCGCTCGCCGCCTCCATGATCGTGCCGGACGACATGGACGAGCCGACCGACGACATCCTCGAAGAGGTGTCGGAGGCGATGATGCGGCTCGACGACCAGTTCCGGGTGCTGGAGCCGATCGGCCTGGTCGCCTACCGGCCGGTGGACGAGGCGCTGATCGAGGAGCTGGACGAGGACGGCGCGACGGTCATCCCCCAAGGGCCTTCGACGGGCTCCGGTCCAGGGGGGACCCCCACCCCGGAGCCCCTGGAGGACGAGGACGTCTCCCGTTACGGCATGGTCCGGCTCACCCCGCTGGGCGTCTACGCCGTACGGGCCCGGATGCTGGACGCGGGCGTGGACGCACCGGCCGTCGGCGACCTCACCGACAAGGGCGCCGACGTCCTGCTGGACGCCCTGCCCGGCTACCCGGAGCCGCTGGCCCAGGCCGAGTCCGAGCAGTGGCTCGCGGCCCGCAAGCCCCACGACGCGGCCCGCGACCTGCTCGCCGCCGCCCGCGGCGACGACGAGGATGCGCCGCTGCGCCGGCTGGCCTGCCAGCAGACCCTGTCGCTGGCCGGGCCGGAGGCCGAGCCCGCGCTGCGCGAGGTGCTGGACGACCGGCAGCTGGGCGGCCTGGCCCGGGTGTGGCTCGCCGAGCACGGCGCCACGGACGTCCCCGAGCCGTCCCAGGACATGATCTTCTGGCTGACGGTGGACACCATCGCGGCGCAGCTCGGCGCGGCCGACGCCGCCGAGGAGAGCGCGGCCGAGCTGCGCGCCCTGGTCGAGGGGCTGGTCGGCCGGCACAGCGGCTTCTTCGAGACGGCCTGGCGGGTGGACCACCCGGCGACCGCCGACGTACTGGAGGCGATGGGCCGCCTCCACCCGGACCGGAAGACCGCCAAGGAGGCCCGCAAGGCCGCCTTCAAGGCCCGTTCGCGGCAAGGGAGTTGAGACTCCCGCGGCAGCTCGGCGGAGCTGCCGTGACCGGCGGGCGGCCGGGGCACATGGGTGCTCCCGCCGCCCGCCGGCCGCTTGCGGCGCGGGCGCGCCGTCAGCACACGATCTGCGTCGTGTGGTTGAACGAGGTGGACTGGCCGTTGAATCCGTAGGTGCCGCGGTAGGACAGCGGAACCTGGAACTGGCCGATGATGGTGACCGTCGAGGCACAGTTGCCGCCGGTGCCCGGACGCTTGGCGTCGATGCGCAGCGAGGTGCCGATCGAGCCGCCGGTGATGTCCCACGGGGCGCCGCAGATGCCGGTGGTGATCCGGCCGCCCGTGATGACGTTGGTGTTCGGGTTGTAGTTGACCTCCATGTCGAAGGTGAGCCCCTGGTTGTGGAGCGCCATCTTCTGGGTGACCTGGAGGGCTTCGGCGGAGACGTCGCGCTGGACGGCGAACGCCTCGTCACGGGTCTTGACCTCGGAGCCCTGGGCGTTGACGAACTGCTGCTCGTGGCCCGGCCCCTTCTTCTTCGGTGCTGCGCTTGTCATGGCTCTCCCTCGGGCTCGGTGGGTCAGGCCAGCTGCTCGGCGACCTCGACGCGCAGCAGCGTGCGGACGTTCTCGAAGTGGTTGACGACGGTGACGGTCGACGAGCCCGCGAAGAGCAGACCGACCGCGACATCGTCGAGCGAGGTCACCAGCGAACCGGAGTCGCCGCCCGCCGAGATGTTCGTGGTCATGATCTGGTCCTTGAAGCGCGCCGTGCCGGCCGAGCCGTAGTTCACGTCGACCGTGGCGTCGGTGGAGACGATCCGCCCGAAGCTGATGTTGGTGGTCCGGCCGGTCTTCTTCACCCGGTCGCCCACCGCGACCGACGACTTGCGGCGCCAGGCGCGCGGCGCGCCGCTGAAGTACGTCTGCCGCGTGGCGTCCTCGAACTCGATCTTCGCCAGGGCCGCGTCCACCACGTTGTTGTGCTGTGTCAGCGGAATCTGCGGGGCGAACTGGATCGTGATGAAGCGGTCCAGCGTGCCGATCCGGTCCGCGGGGTCCGTACCGCCGTCGAACTTGCCCGGCTGGAGCACGGCGCTGCCCAGCGGCGCCCGGTTGGAGTCCGCCAGGACGTGGTTGTTGCTCAGGATGTAGAACTTGCCCGGTACGCCGAGGCCGGGCGCCGGCGGATTGGTCGCGGCGCCGGGCAGGAAGTCGTACACCACGCTGCCCAGCGTGCCGGCGGTGACCTGCACGTTGCCGACGGAGAAGCCGGCCGGGCAGGGCCGCATCCGGCGCTTGAGCAGCTGCGGCTCCAGGGCGCTGCCGAGCTGGCTCAGCTCTTCGAGCAGCGGCTGGGCGAGCGAGCCCATCCGGCCGCCGTTGCCCATGAGACGGCCCTGCTCCTCGGTGAGCGACCGGCCCTGCTGCCCGCCCGGTACGCGCTGCTGCGGCTGGGCGGAGATGTGGCCGACGGCCAGGACGTCGGTCGGGGTGCCGTCGTCCATCTGGCGCGGGATCACGTCCCGCTCGGGGAGCATCGACTCCGGGACCTTCTGTGTGACGAAGACCAGCACGGCTTCCTCGCCCGTGGGCTCGCCGTTGGTCCACTTCACGCCGTGCCCGAAGCCGACCACGTTCGCGGTCGGGTTCTGGGGGTGCATGAAGTCGGAAAGTGCCTGCTGGCGGGAGGTGTCGCTGACCTGACCTCCGGTGGGACCGCGCATCATCTCGGGCTGGTTCACACCAGACCACCTCTTCCCCGGTGGGCGTCCCGCGCGGCTCTCAGCCGGGCGTCCGGTGCTACGCGCGAAGGCTCGCGCGCACGGGCGGATACGGCTGCGGGGCGGGACCGCGTTCGCTTCACGAGCCCGGGCCGCCCACGGCGGGGGGCTCTCAGGGGAGGACGGGACCCGGCACGGAACAGCTCCCCGGGCGGTTCCGTACGGCCCCGGGCGCTCCGCTCTCCCTACGGGTGATGCAGGTAGGGACTGTCTATTGCCGGGGCCGGTCGGCGGTCAAGGAGGTACGCGATAAATCTTGCGCTTGCTGCGCAGATGCCCCCGATGACCTTGTTTGCCATGATTTTCCGAGCTGAAGGGAAACGCTTCCCGGACATCGTGGCGTCGTACCGGGTTCAACCGCGGTTCGC
The DNA here is from genome assembly GCF_008634025.1 of Streptomyces albofaciens JCM 4342. Classification (NCBI taxonomy): domain Bacteria; kingdom Bacillati; phylum Actinomycetota; class Actinomycetes; order Kitasatosporales; family Streptomycetaceae; genus Streptomyces; species Streptomyces albofaciens. The sequence goes on from NZ_PDCM01000001.1 coordinate 2,704,847, forward strand.
CGCGGCGCGCCAAGGTGTGACGCACAGCGCACAGCACTCCCGTACCGGCCCGTCCAGGAGATGACATGCCGCTCACCCGCAGAGACTTCGCCAAGCGCTCAGCCGCCGGTGCCGGGATCGCCCTGACCGGCAGTGTGGGTGTCCTGGCCACCGCGCCCGGTGCCGTCGGGCGGGAACGCGCGGAACAAGGACCACCGGAGACGGACGGGCCCACCGCGCCCGCCGGCACACGCGGAGACGCGCCCGGCTACGGGCCGCTGATCGACGACCCGGCCGGCATCCTCGCCCTGCCCGCCGGATTCACGTACGAGATCATCACCCGGGCCGGCGTCACCAAGCTGGAGAGCGGTGAGCCCACCCCCTCCAACCACGACGGCACCGCCGCCTTCGAGGGCCCGCGCGGCGCCACCCTGCTCGTCAACAACCACGAGCTGAAGGGCCCGCGCGCGAAGTGGCCGCACCCGGTCCCGCTCGCCGACGGCCTGGTCTACGACCCGGCGGCGGCCGGCGGCTGCACGGTCGTCGAGGTCTCCCGGGACGGTACGCACATCACCGAACGGGTCGGCATCGCCGGCACCTCCACCAACTGCGCGGGCGGCCGCACCCCCTGGGGAACCTGGCTGACCTGCGAGGAGACCGAGGACAAGGCCGGCCAGAACGGCATGACCAAGGACCACGGCTACGTCTTCGAGGTGGACCCGCACGATCTCCGCGCGGCCCGCGCCCCCCGGCCCGTCAAAGCGCTGGGCCGCTACGCCCACGAAGCCGTCGTCGTGGACCCCCGACGCGGCCACCTCTACCTCACCGAGGACGCCGACCGCCCCAACGGCCTCCTCTACCGCTGGACCCCGCCGCACGCCTTCCGCCACGGCCGCGGCCGGCTGCGCGTCCTGGCCGACGAAGCCGGCGTCCTGGCCGCGTTCCGCTGCTACGACTCCGGCGGCCGCTTCGTCGACGACCTCTCCCGCGCCACGAAGACCGGCACGGTCTACGGCGTCGACTGGATCGAGGTCCCCGACCGCGACGCCCGCCGCACCCCCGTACGCAAACAGTTCGCCGACGGCATGATCACCCGCGCCCGCAAGCTGGAAGGCATGTGGTGGGCCGACGGCGGCGCGTACATCGTCTCCTCGTACGCCCGCGACGAGAGCCCCGTCCGCCACGACGGCCAGGTCTGGTTCTACGATCCGCGCCGCCGCACCCTGACCCTGAAGGTGCTGCTCGGCACCGATCCGGACCCCGCCGAGGACGGCGCGTTCGACGGCCCCGACAACATCACCGTCTCCCCCTACGGCGGCCTGATCATCGCCGAGGACGGCGAAGGCGTCCAGCACCTGTTCGGCGCCACCGACGACGGCCGCACCTATCCCATCGCCCGCAACGACCTCAACATCGGCACCCCCGAAGCCCCCGCCTACAGCGAATTCACCGGCCCGGTCTTCTCGCCCGACGGCCGCACGCTCTTCGCCAACATCCAGGAGCCGGGGATCATGCTGGCGGTCAGGGGGCCGTGGGGGCGGCAGGGGTGACCGTCGCGGGGGCCGGTCCCGCGTTAACCGGCACACAGCCGCCAGGAATCCCGGCCACGGCCGTCACGTTGTACGAAGAGTGAGCACGCGGACGAGCACGACCACCACGACGACGCAGACGGCCGGTCGGGCGGCGGGGGACACGGACACCGGCACGTATGCAGCCGGGGACCCGTCCCCCCGCAGCCCCCGCCTCCGTACCCCCTTCTCCGTCCTCGACCGCTCCCGGACCCGCCAGGGACACCCGGAGGCCACGGCCCTCCGCGACACGGTCGGCCTCGCCCGGCACGCCGAAGCCCTCGGCTACCACCGCTTCTGGGTCTCCGAGCACCACAGCGTGCCGGGCGTCGCGGGCTCGGCACCGACGGTCCTCGCCGCCGCGGTGGCCGCCGCGACCTCCCGCATCCGGGTCGGCACCGGCGGCGTCATGCTCCCCAACCACCGCCCGCTGGTGGTCGCCGAACAGTTCGGCGTCCTCGAAGCGCTCTTCCCCGGCCGCATCGACATGGGCCTCGGCCGCTCCGTCGGCTTCACCGACGGCATCCGCCGCGCCCTCGGCACCGACAAGGAAGCAGCCGACTCCTTCGCCACCCAACTGTCCGAACTCACCGCCTACTTCACCGACGGCCCGCGCCCCCACCCCCAGGTGCACGCCCGCCCCGCGGAGGGCCTGCGCGTCCCCGCCTTCGTCCTGGCCACCGGCGCGGGCGCGGACATCGCCGCCCGCGCCGGCCTGGCCCTGGTCATCGGCGACCCGCGCGGCCGCGACACGATGCAGGCCGCCATCGACCGCTACCGCGCCACCTTCGAGCCCTCACCCCTGTGGCCCCACCCGTACGTCATCGTCTCCGGCACGGTAGCCGTGGCCGAAACCCCCGAACAGGCCCACCGCCTCCTCCTCCCCGAAGCCTGGTCCCTGGCCCACTCCCGCACCCACGGCGTCTTCCCGCCCCTCGAACCGGCCGATTCCATCACCGCCCGGGAACCCGGCCTCTCCCCGAAGCAACGCGCCTTTTACGAATCCGCCCTGACCGGCCACATCCACGGCACGGAGCCGGAAGTGGCGGCCCAACTGGACGAACTTCTGACGCAGACCGGCGCCGACGAGTTCCTGGTGACGACGAGTACGTATGACCGGGGGGCGTTGGCGGAGTCCTATGAGCGGCTGGCGAGGGTGGTGGGGTTGTCCGGTTCGGTCCAGCCGGATCGGGCAGCGGGGTAGCCCCCGTTGTCAGTCCCCTTGGTTATGGTCTCAAGCGCGCGGTCGGCTTCCGGGGGTTCCAGCTCTGAAGGGAATGGTTGCATCCCCGGCCTGTCCGGGGGCGGCCCGGAGACTCGTCCGGGACCCAACCGACGGCCGGGCTTCGTCGATGGCCAGGGGAGAAACCTGTCAGCGCCGACCGCGCAGCCCGGAATCAGCCATGCCCGAACGGCACTTCGCCACCCCGGACGGCCCATCGGACGCCACCGCGAACCGACGGAAGCGGCCGAACGAACCGCCCCCTACGGCCGCCGCCCCTCAACCGCCCCACCCACCGCCTCCAACGCCAGCCGCCATGGATAGCCGTCCAACTGCGCACCGCCGGTCCCGGACGCGTGCGGCTCCCAGGCCCCGGTCCGTACAGCACGCGCACGCCCAGGTCCCGCAGCACCTGCACGGAGCGCCGGGTGGCGCCAGCCACTCCGCACGGACCGCCCGGAAACGGCCTCCACCGCGTACACGTCGATGACCCCACCCGCCTCGGGCGCCGGCGTCGCGATGACGCACACGCCCACCCGTCGGTGACGGCGGCCTCGACCAGCCGGACGACTTGGGCGGCGGATGCTGCGGCGCAGGTGATGATGGAGAGGACTTTGGGGTTGCTCATATCGGCCATCTGCGCAGTGTGCCTGTGTCCGGGGTCATGGTCTCGTCGGCGTGTGGTCGCGGTTGCCGACGCGCATCGATTGTTTCTCACCGTGCGGCTGGGGACGCATGTGTCCAGCGGAGCCGAGCTGCCCCTAGGCTGCGGGAATGATCGAAGCGGTGGTGTTCGATGTGGGGGAGACCCTGGTCCGGGACGACCGGTACTGGCACGGCTGGGCGGACTGGCTGAGCGTCCCCCGGCACACCCTTTCTGCTTTGGTGGGGGCGGTGGTCGCCCAGGGGCGGGACAATGCGGACGCCGTCCGCCTGCTGCGCCCCGATATCGACATTGCCGCCGAGTACAGGGCCCGCGAAGCGGCTGGACAGGGCGAGGATCTCGATGAGACGGACCTGTATCCGGATGTGCGGCCCGCTTTGGTGGCACTGCGTGAGGCCGGGACCAGAGTTCTGATCGCTGGGAATCAGACGGCTCGTGCAGGTGAACTGCTCCGTGGCCTGAATTTGCCGGCCGATGCCATCGCGACATCAGGGGAATGGGGCGTCGCCAAGCCGCGGCCCGAGTTCTTCGAAAAGGTCATTGGTCTTGCCGGTACTGCCCCGGAGCGCATTCTGTACGTAGGTGACCACCCTGCCAACGACATCGTTCCCGCTCACGCGGCCGGCCTGCGGACCGCTCATGTACGTCGTGGCCCGTACGGGATCTTGTGGGGAACGAGTGCGGAAGCGGATCTGGCCGACTGGCGGATCAACGGCTTGGACGAGCTGGCGGGTATCGTCGCAGATTGATGCCCCGTCAAACCGGACGGAGTCCGACGTGTACACCGATGCCTCTGCCGGTGCAGGAAAGCGCATTGCGTACCAGCGGCGACTCGCCCGTCTCACGCAGCAAGAACTTGCCCGTACGGCAGGCGTCGCCCTGGGGACCGCGCGCAAGATCGAGCGCGGGGAGCGGGGCGTCGGTGAGGGAGTGTCGGACGCCATCGCCGCGGCACTTGGTATTGATGTCGCCTGTCTGCTGCCTGGGCGTGACCGTGCTGATGACCGGGTGCATCGCGCCATGCCCGAGCTGTCCGCGGTGCTCGCGACCTACGACATGCCCGAGGACGGGCCCACGCGCCCCCTGAGCCAACTTCGGGAAGCGGTCGCCGAGGTCGTCACCTGGCGACTCGCGGCTCAGTACGTTCATATCTCACGCCAGGTCCCGGGACTCCTCGCCGAACTGGGCCGTGCTTTCCACGGCGCACCCACGAAGTGCCGTGCCGATACCGCCGAGCTGCTCGTCGCCGCATACCGGGCCGCCGACGCGGTTGCGTACAAGTACGGCGCCTACGACCTGTCCGCCCGCCTGATCGACCTCATGAGGTGGGCTGCGGCGCAGTCGGAGAATCCACTGCTCGAAGCCGCGGCCGCGTATACGCGGACGGAGATGTATTTCGCCGCCGGCGCGCATGCGATCGGTCTGCGGGCTCTGGAACGCGCTCTGGACGTCCTTCCGCGTCGACCGGTCTGTCCGGTAGCTGTTGCCACGCGTGGTGCCTTGCATATGCGGGCCGCCGTCATCGCCGCTCGTGCCGGAGAGGAGGGAGTTGCCTTTGCCCACGCTGCCGAGGCGCGTTCCCTCGCCGCGCGAGTTCCGGAAGCCACCTACCAAGGCACGGGGTTCGGTCCGGCGACCATGCGTATGCACGAGTTGTCCGTGGCGGTCAGCTTGGGCGACGGATTCGTACGCCGTGCCCTCGACGCAATCGGCAGCTGGGCTCCACCGAACGGGCTCGCCGCGGAACGCCGATCGGGTTTCTACATCGAACTGGCCCGCGCCCAACTCTGGTCGGGTCAGCCCGACCAGGCCTTCGCTTCCCTGCGGACCGCACGGCGCATCGCTCCTCAGCACACCCGTGAACACATGTGGGTGCGCGAGGACGCCGCTACCCTGCGCCGGCTGAAACGCAGCGACGCCGAGAGTCTGTCGAAGTTCGCCGAATGGTGCCGCGCGGGCGAGTGACCGGACTACCCCGCAGAGGGGTACTTGTGCCGCTCCGGGCAAGTCAGCATCTCCTTGTCCGAACGACAGGAGCCCGCAATGACTGCATTCAGCAGGCCGTCCAGCGTCCGCGCACAGCCATCGGCGAATACCGCGTACCTGCCTCCTTCTCCCCTCCCCGACTGGATCCCCCGCGGAGCCGGCCTGCGCGTCGTACGTGATGTGGCCGTGCTCGGGATGGATGTGGTGTGGCTTGAACTGGTGGTGGGAGAACGGGTGTTGAGGTGTTTGGGGGACCGGTCCGGGGCGGTTGTCGAGGATCATCGGCGGCCGGCCGGGATGTGCTGGCTGGTGCCTGCCGGGACGGCTGGTGGGGTGCGGTTGCCCTTGTGGGGGGACAGGGGCTTGGGGGTGGCCTTGTACGTGCCCGGGTTGGCCATGCGTAATGAGCGGCTGCGGTGGCGTGTGCGGCCGGAGGCCGGGGCGCTGGTGACGAGTGCGGTGGCCTTGCGGGCGGCGGTCATCGCGGTGGAGGCCGCACGGTGATCTGCTGCGCGGACTGCGGCAGGGTGCGGGGCGTGACCGTGATCGGGACCGTGCACACGGCCAGTGGGGGCGGGGCCGACGTTGGGCTGTGTGCGGGGTGTGAGGAGAAGCGGGGGAGGCGGCGCGAGCGTGGCGCCCGGTCGTCGGCGCCGCCCCGCGGCGACCGAACGCCGCGCCGCCCGGCTTGACCAAGCCGGGCGGCGCGGACGGGGGCTGGGAAAGGAATGGGGAAACGGGCGCGTGCCCGGCTGTTACGAACTACGAGGTTCTGCTGGGAACTGCTACTCGGGCGGTGTCGGTGAGGCCCGGAGCCAGCGGCTCGTCGCCGTTGGGTGAGGACTCGCCCAAGAGCTCTCGTGGCCCACGCGACCCCGCTGACCTGGCAGTTCCTACAGCGCCGCGCCCCCCGGCTTCACCATTCCGCGGACCGTGCGCGCGTCCACGAATTCGCCCATTGCCGTCATTTCCCATTCGCCGGAGAACTGGCGGATGAGCTTGGCCATCATGACGCCCGTGCGCGGTTCGGCGTGGGTGAGGTCGAAGCGGACGAGTTCTTCACCGGTTTGGGCGTCCATCAGGCGGCAGTAGGCCTTGGCGACGTCGGAGAATTTCTGGCCGGAGAAGGAGTTGACCGTGAAGACGAGGCCGGTGACCTGTGGGGGGATGCCGCCGAGGTGGACGGTGATGGACTCGTCGTCGCCCGCGCCCTCGCCGGTGAGGTTGTCGCCGGAGTGCTGGATCGCGCCGTTCAGGATCTGGAGTTTGCCGAAGAAGCAGTTGTCGACCTTCTTGCGGTCCGGGCCGTAGGCGATCACGGAGGCGTCGAGGTCGATGTCCTTGCCGCGGTAGGCGGGCTCCCAGCCGAGGCCCATGCGGACGGAGGACAGGAGCGGGCGGCCGCCCTTGACCAGGGAGACGGTCTGGTTCTTCTGGAGGCTGACGCGGCCCTTGTCGAGGTTGATCTTGCCGGCGCCGGGCGCGGGCGCGGGCGCGGCAGCAGGAGCAGGAGCAGGAGCAGGAGCAGGGGCAGGGGCAGGGGCAGGGGCGGCTGCCGCGGGCGGCGGGGCCATGGGCGCCGGGGCGCCGGTGGGCGGGCCCCACTGGGGGGCGGGGGCGGGCTGCGAGGTGGCGGCCGGTGGGGCCGGGGGTGCCTGCGGGGCGGGTGCCGCGGGCGCGGCCGGCTCCTCGACGCTGACGCCGAAGTCGGTGGCGATGCCGGCCAGGCCGTTCGCGTAGCCCTGGCCGACCGCGCGGACCTTCCAGGCGCCGTTGCGGCGGTAGACCTCGACGACCACCAGGGCGGTCTCCGGGCCGAGCCGGGGCGGGGTGAAGGTGGCGATGACGCTGCCGTCGTCGGCGTTGCGGACCGTGCCGGTCGGTTCGGTGCCGGCGAACGTGGCGCCGGGGGCGTCCAGGCTGGCGGTCACGACGATCTTCTCGATGCCGGCCGGTACCGCGGCGGTGTCCACCGTGATCGTGTCACCGGCGCCGCCCGCGCCGGACGTGTGGGTCACGCCCGGGCCGGCCGGCTGGTTGTAGAAGACGAAGTCGTCGTCGGAGCGCACCTTGCCGTCGGCGGTGAGCAGCAGGCCCGACACATCGAGCCGCACGGGCGCGGTGACGTCCACCGCCACCCGCGAGGCGGTGAGCGGGAGGTTCGAGCCAGGAGTCATAGCGGTCATGCCGGGGATAACGAGCGGCCTTTCTTTGCGGTTCCATTACCGGGGCCGGATGGGTCGGCCGATACCGCGGCGGGGCGGGGCGGCCGGTACCCGGGCGCGGCGGGTCGGCCGATACCGGGGCGGGGGCAGCCGGTACCGGGGCGGGGTGGGGCGGCTGAAACGGGGGCCGTACGGGGTCGTACAGAGCCGTACGGGGCCGTCGGCCCGCCGGCGGTCAGCGGCGTTCGCGGGAATTGCCGAACAGCAGGCGGTAGGCGATCAGGAGCACCAGGGAACCGGCGATGGCGGCGATCCACATCGACGGGTCGTAGAAGTCCTTCGGTATCGGCTTGTCCAGGATCTTGGTGGAGAGCCAGCCGCCGATGAAGGAGCCGACGATGCCGATGAGGGTGGTGCCGACGATGCCGCCCGGGTCCCGTCCGGGCAGCAGGACCTTGGCGATGATGCCGGCGATCAGCCCCAGTACGAGCCAGCTGACGATGCCCATGGTGCGTTCCTCGTTCCTGCGTAGTTGCGCAAATGATTGAAGCCATTGATACGCACACAAGGACGCCGCGCGGACGGCGCGGGTTGCGTCGGCCGGCCCGGCGTGGCCGAGGCCACGGCCGTTCAGTACGGCCAGATGGGCGGGTCCACGCAGAAGGCGCCGCCGAGGTGGGCGTGTTCGGGATCGGCGGGGTCGAGTTCGCCGTGCGCGGCGATCAGTTCGGCGGCGTACTGCTCGGAGTCGTCCTGCGGCTCGTAGCCGAGCGAGCGGGCCGTGCTCAGGTCCCACCACAGGCGGGTGTTGGCGGAGGAGCCGTAGACGACGGTGTGGCCGACGCCCCCGGCGGTGAGCGCGGCGTGCAGCAGGCGCGCGCAGTCGGCCGGGCTCAGCCAGATCGAGAGCATGCGGACGGTGGTGGGCCGCGGGAAGCAGGAGCCGATGCGGACGGAGACCGTCTCGATGCCGTGCAGGTCCCAGTAGAGGGAGGCGAGGTCCTCGCCGAAGCCCTTGGAGAGGCCGTAGTACGTGTCGGGGCGGCGCGGGGTGTCCACCGGGATCGCGCCGGAGCCGTCGGCGGGGCGCGGGGTGAAGCCGACGGCGTGGTTGGAGGAGGCGAAGACGACACGGCGGACGCCTTCCTCGCGCGCCGCCTCGTAGAGGTTGTAGGTGCCTTCGATGTTGGCGCGCAGGATCTTCTCGAAGGGCGCTTCGAGGGAGATGCCGGCGAGGTGGATGATCGCGTCCACGCCGCGCACCGCCTCGCGCAGGGCCTCCTTGTCGGCGAGGTCTGCGGTGATGGCGGCCGGGGCGTCGTCGATGGCGCGCTGGTCGAGGAGGCGGAGCCGGTAGCCGTACGGGGGCAGCAGGTCGCGCATCAGGGTGCCGAGGCCGCCGGCGGCGCCGGTGAGCAGGACGGTGCGGGGTGCGGGCATGGCGGCTCCTCCGGGCGGGCTCGGTCGTACGGCTTCATCCGCGGACGGCGTTCAGGTAAGTGGACGATCGCCGTCACGGTAGGAAGGCGCGCCGGACCGGGTCAAGATGCTTGACGGGGCGGCCAAATCCGGTTGCGTGGAGGGGCTTTCGGGGCCGCTGGGGCCGTTTCGGGTCCTTGACCGGCCCGGGAGCGCTGCCCTAGCGTGAGCGCGTTCATGAGTATGGACGACAGTCAGGGACGTGCACATGGTGGTGGCGTCACCACGACGTACGCGCCTCCGGTACGAGCATGCCAGGGAGAGCCCGTGACCCCAGCCCCGCCGCTCGCCGAGCGCCTCGACGGCCTGCTGTTCTTCCCCGTGACCGCGTACGGGTCCGACGGCGCCCCGGACCTGGCCGCCTTCCGCGCCCACGTACGCCGGGGCATCGACGCGGGCGCCGCCGCCGTCTTCGCCTGCTGCGGCACCGGCGAGTTCCACGCGCTGACGCCCGAGGAGTTCCGCGACTGTGTGGCCGCCGCGGTCCAGGAGGCGGCCGGGCGGGTCCCGGTGCTGGCCGGCGCGGGCTACGGCACCGCGCTCGCCACGCGCTTCGCGCGCCTCGCCGAGGACGCGGGCGCCGACGGCCTGCTGGCCATGCCGCCGTACCTCGTCGTCGCCGACCAGGCGGGCCTGCTGCGGCACTACACGGAACTCGCCGCCGCCACCGCCCTGCCGGTCATCGTCTACCAGCGCGACAACGCCGTCTTCACCCCGGACACCGTCGTCGCCCTCGCGCGCACCCCCGGCATCATCGGCCTCAAGGACGGCCTCGGCGACCTCGACCTGCTCCAGCGCGTCATCAGCGCCGTACGGACCGGGACGGCGGGGCAAGAATTCCTGTACTTCAACGGGCTGCCGACCGCCGAATTGACCGGACTCGCCTACCGCGGCCTCGGCGTCCGCCTCTACTCGTCCGCCGTCTTCGCCTTCGCCCCGGAGATCGCCACGGCCTTCCACCGCGCCCTCACCGACGGTGACGACGCGACGGTCACCCGGTTGCTGGACGGCTTCTACCGGCCGCTGGTCGAGCTGCGCAACCAGGGCAAGGGCTACGCGGTCTCGCTCGTCAAGGCCGGGGTGCGGCTGCGCGGCACGGACGTCGGCGGGGTACGGGCGCCGCTGAGCGAACCGGCCCCCGAGCACGTCGAGGCGCTGGCCGCGCTGATCGAACGGGGCCTGGCGCTGGTCGGCGCGCCGACGGGCGGCCGGTGATGCGGGCCGCCGCGTTCCTCTACCCGTGGGACGTGGTGGGCGACCCGGACGCCGCCCGCCGCGTCGCGGACCTCGGCGTCCAGCAGGTCACCCTGGCCGCCGCCTACCACTCCACCCGCGCGCTGACGCCGCGTCACCCCCGCCACCGCGTCGTCACCGCCCGGCACTCGGCGGTCCTGTACCCGCCCGACGCCGCACGCTGGGCGGGGCGCGCCCTGCGCCCGTACCCGCAGGAGTGGGTGGCGGGACCGGACCCCTTCGGCGAGGCGGCGCGGGCGCTGACCGACGCGGGCCTGGAGGTGCACAGCTGGGTCGTGCTGGCCCACAACGGCCGCCTGGGCGCCGAGCACCCCGCCATCGCCGTACGCAACGCCTACGGCGACCGCTATCCCTGGGCACCCTGCATCGCCCGTCCCGAGGTCCGCGCCTACCTCTGCGACCTGGCGGCGGAGGCGGCGACCCGTCCCGGCGCGCGCGGCACCGAGCTGGAGTCCTGCGGCTGGTACGGGCTGGAGCACCTGCACGCACACGACAAGATCACCGGCGTGCCGCTCTCCGGCGCCGCCCGGTACCTGATGTCGCTGTGTTTCTGCGAGGTCTGCGAGGCGGGGTACGACGGGTTGGGGGCGCGGGCGGCGGACGTGCGGGGCGCGGTCGTACGGGCGCTGGAACCGGCGTGGACGGGTGCGGGCGGGAGCGAAGGGGGGACCGGCGGGGGCCGGGCGGGGGAGTGGCGCGGGGTGGAGGCGCTGCTCGGGGGTGAGCTGGCGGGACTGGTGCGCGGCTGGCGGGACGGTGCAGCGCGCACGCTCCGGCGGGAGGTCGTCGCGGCCGTCCGCGGCGCCGCGGACGACGGCTTCCGGATCCTGCTGCACGCCGACCCGGCCGCGCACCGCTGCGGCGCGAACGTGGGCGCCGATCCGGCGGACGTGCTCGCGGACACCGACGGGGTGGTGGTGCCGTGTACGGGGGACGACGCGGCGCGCGCCGACGCGCTGAGGCCGTTCGCGGTGGCGCGTACGGAAGCGGCGGCGCGTACGGAAGCGAGGTCCAGTACGGAAGCGGTGGCCCGTACGGCTGCGGTGGCCGGTACGGAAGCAGCGGCGGCGCGTGCGGAAGCGGTGGCTCGTACGGAAGGGGAGGCCTGCACGGAAGGGGAGGCCTGCACGGAAGGGGAGGCCCGTACGGGAGCGGCGGGGGCCGCCCCGGCCGGATGCGTCGCCGCCAACCTCACCATCGTCACCGCCATGGGCGGCAGCCCCGGCACCCTCGCCGCCGACGCCGCGCACGCCGCCGCCCTCGGCGCCGACGAACTGCGGCTCTACCACGCGGGCCTGGCCGGTGACGGCGATCTCGCGGCCGTACGGCGGGAACTGGCAACCGTACGGCGGGAGCCGGCAACCGCGCGCCGGGACCTCGGCGGCGCCCGGAATTCCGCGGTCTGACCCCCCGCCGAGCGGCGGCGAACAAGCCGCCGCCCTGTCCGGTTCCTTTCGCCGACCGGGCCCCGCCCATTCCGGCCGGTCCGTACCGCGCGGTGATCTACTACAACGCGTTCCGTACCGCGGCCCCGTGCCTCACGCGGCACGCCCCGGGCCGCGTACGACCACGAGAAGATGCTGGAAGGAACGTCATGACACAGCGCATCCTCGACCTGGACCGGGAGGAACTGGCCTCGCTGCGGGGCCGGGAGCTGACCGAAGCGGTCGCGGCGGCCGAGGGCCGCACGATGGTCGCCGAGGTCTTCGCCGAACGCGCGGCGCTCTCCGCCCACCCCCTCGGTCACGCGGGCGTGCACAACATCGAGCTGGTGTCCGCCTTCGGCGCGGACATCGTGATCCTCAACCTCATCGAGCGGGCCTGGGACGGGGAGTGTCTGCGGCTGCCCGGCCTGGGCACGTTCACCAGCTTCGCCGACCTGGCCTCGTACGTGGGCCGCCCGATCGGCGTCAACCTCGAACCGGGCGACGTGCCGGAGATCCGCCGGGCCGGTCCCGAGCAGGCCCGCCGGCTGGTCGGCATGGGCGCCGCGCTGCTCTGTCTGACCGCCAACCCCGGCACCGGCGGCAGCTTCGAGGGCCTGGCCCGGGTCACCGGCGAACTGCGCCGCGCCCTCGGCGACGATGTGGCGCTGTGGTCCGGCAAGATGCACCACGCGGGGCACCCCGAGCGGGTCACCGCCGGGCGGCTGGCCGCGCTGGTGGACGCGGGCGCCGACGGCGTCGTCCTGCCGCTGCCCGGCACCATGCCCGGTCTCACCAAGGAGCGGGCGGCCGAGGCGGTCGCCGCCGTGCACGACGCGGGGGCGGTGGTGATGGGGACGATCGGCACGAGCCAGGAGGGCGCGCACACCGACGTCGTGCCCCAACTGGCCCTGACGGCGAAGGAGATCGGGGTGGACGCGCACCACTTCGGGGACGCCTTCCTGCCGGGCGTGTGCGATCCGGAGCTGCTCTACGGCTACTCCGTGGCGGTACGCGGCCGCCGCCACACCTGGAACCGGATGGCGCTCAACGGGCGCGGCAACCGCATTCCGGCCTGAGGGGGCGGGACCCCACGGCGGACGGGTCAGCCGCCGCTGCCGCGCGGCACCGGTTCCCGCTTCGTGGCGCTGAGGTGGGCGAAGACCACCACATTGCCCAGGTACTCCTGCCGGGCCTTGTTGAAGCCGCCGCCGCAGGTGATCAGCCGGAGTTCGGGGCGGGCGGCCGGGCCGTAGACCTTCTTGTCCGGGAAGTCGTCGCCGTCGTAGACCTCGACGGCGTCGACGGAGAAGACCGCGGTCCGGCCGTCCGCGCGGACCACCTCCACCGTGTGGTTCTTCTTCAGCGCGCCGAGGTTGTAGAAGACCGCGGGGCCGGAACGGGTGTCGACATGGCCGGCGATCAGTGAGGTGCCGGTGGCGCCGGGGGTGGTGCCGTTCTCGTACCAGCCGGCCAGGTTCTCGTCCCCCTCCGGCGGGGTGGCCAGGCTGCCGTTCCCGTCGAGGCCGAGGCCGGTCAGCGGCGCGTTCACGTTGATGGACGGGATGCGGACGCGCAGCGGCCGGGAGGCGGGCATCGGCGGGGGCGGCGGGGTGGGGGACGCGGACGGCCGGGCGGCCTCCGGCCCGGCGAACCTCTGGTCGGCGGAGGGCTGGGGCGGCGGCGCCTGGGCCTCGGCGCCGTGGCCGATCAGCCATATGCCGGTGCACATCGCCGCCGCGGTGAGCAGGGCTATGAAGCCCTGGTCGCCGCGGAAGCGGCGGGTGGTTCCCATGGCTGTCGGCCTCCAGGGGGTGCGTTGCCGCGGACTGCGGTCACGGGTTGGCGAGAGGGACGGGACAGGACGGGAGGACGGGGCGGGACGGGGGCGGGACAGGACGGGACGCGGCCGCCACGTCGGATACGCCCCGGCCTCCCGGTCACGGCAGCCGTGTCCGGGAGGTGGGGGCGGCCGGTCCGGGCCGACGGTGCCGGTGCCGGTGCCGGACCGGCGCTGCCGGTCGTACCGGCTCAGGCGCTGCCGGTCGTACCGGATCAGGCCGAGTCGTCCGCGCGACGGCGGCGTACCATCCACACGCCACCGGCGGCAGCCGCCAGCAGTACGCCCGCACCCGCGGCGATCTCCGTGGTGCCGGAGCCCTCGCTGGTGGTACCGATGCCGGTCCGGGTCTTGCCGCTCGGGCCGGAGCTGACCCGCACCGTGCCGGTGATCTCACGGCCGTTGGAGCACTTGCCGCCGATGCCGTAGTTGCCCGCCTTCGTGCCGGCCGGCACCCGCAGGGAGCCCTGTACGTTTTCCGTGTGCGTCTGGCCCTTCGAGGACAGGGTGACCTTGCCGGCGCCCAGCGTGCTGGCGTCGACGGTGGCCGAGCCGTTCTTGCCGCAGTCACTGCTGTTGAGGTTGACCGAGTTTCCGGCCTTGACCGGGTTCGGGGTCACTTCGATCTTGCCGAAGTTCCCGGCGAACGCGGAGCTCGCGGACAGTCCGAGGGCGGCTATGGACAGGGCGGCACCGGTGAGAACGCGACTGGAACGCATGACACGAACCTCCACGAAGCGCGGACGCGGCACAGGACTGCACCGCAAAGGAAGTTGGGGGAGTTCCGCGCCTCCTGAATCCGAGGTAAGCGGCCGGGCGCGCCGGGAGCCTGCTGACGTGCTGTCAGAACTCGCGGCGCGCGGCGGCGTGTCGCGCGTGATCGGCTACGTTTGAGCAGGTCAGCGGCGAAATGCCGGTGACGTTCGGTGACCGGGGGAATTGGGATGAACGGGTGACGGATTTATCTCGCGGAATGCGCTGGTGGCACTGCGTAATCAGGGGTTACGGAGGGTGCCTGTACGGGTGAATGGCGGGCACGGGAACCGGCCCGTCCCCGGGTGGCTGGACTCCGAACCCGTCCTTGGGCGGCCGGACTCCACGCCCATCCTCGGGCGGCCGGACTCCGGGCACGAGAACCGGCCCACCCTCGGGCGGCCGGACTCCGGACCCGTGCGCCCGCGCGATCGGCCGGCCCTCGGGCCCGGCCGGCGGCCCCCGGTCTCACCCCGGCCGCACGAACCCGCTCTCGTACGCCGCGATCACCGCCTGGGTGCGGTCCCGTACGCCCAGCTTGGCCAGCACCCCCGCGACATGCGTCTTGACCGTCGCCGGGCCGACCGCCAGCCGGTCCGCGATCTCCGCGTTCGTCAGGCCCTTGGTGATCAGGCGCAGCACGTCCGCCTCGCGGTCGGACAGCCGCGCCCGCAGCGCCCGCGCCGACTCCCGCTCGGCCCGCGCCCCCGCGTACCGGGCGGCCAGCTCCCGTACGGCCGCGGGGAACAGCAGCGAGTCGCTGCGCGCCACCACCCGTACCGCCTGTACGAGGTCCTCCACACCGGCCCGCTTCAGCAGGAAGCCGTGCGCTCCGGCGCGCAGCGCGTCGTACACGTACGCGTCGTTCTCGAAGGTCGTCACCACGAGGATGCGGGGCGGCTCGGTCATGCCCGCCAGCACCTGTTCGGTCGCGCGGATGCCGTCGATCTCCGGCATCCGGACGTCCATCAGCACGACGTCCGGGCGCAGTTCGCGGATCATCGGCACGGCCTCGGCGCCGGTGGCCGCCTCGCCGACCACCTCCAGGTCCGGCTCGGCGCCGAGGATCGCGCGGAGCGCCGTGCGGACCATCCGCTCGTCGTCGGCGAGCACGATGCGCAAAGGGGTACGGCCGTCCGCCGGGGCGGCGCCCTCCGCGCCGCTCACCGGGACGCCCCCAGCGGGAGCCGTACGGTCAGCCGCCACACGCCGTCCCGGCCGGTGGCCCGCGCCTCGCCGCCCAGCAGGCGGGCTCGTTCGGCGATGCCGCGCAGGCCGTGCCCACCACCGGGGCGGGCCCCGCCCGTCGCGCCGCCCCCCTCCACGTACGTCACCGCTGCCTCCACCGGATCCTCCGCCGGATCCTCCGCCGGATTCTTCATCCGGTCCTCCGCCGGACTGTCCACCCGGCCCTCCACCGGACTCTCCACCCGGTCCTCCACCGGATTCTCCATCGTGATCGTCAGCTCCTCCGCGCCGACCGTGATCCGCAGCCCGACCGGTACGGCCCCGGCGTGGCGCAGCGCGTTGCTGAGGCCCTCCTGCACCATCCGGTAGGCCTCCCGTGAGACCAGCGGCGGCAGTCGCCCGCAGTCGTCGTCGATGTCCGCGGTGATCCGGAGCCCGGCGGCGCGGGTGCGGGCCAGCAGTCCGTCCAGGCCGTCCAGCGTCGGCGCGGGCGCGGTGGTCCGGCCGTCGCCGTCCTCGCGCAGCAGGCCCAGTACGGTGTCGAGTTCGGCGACCGCGTCGCGGGTGGTCTCCTCGATGGCGGCGAGCGCCTGCCGTACGAACTCCGGGTCGCGGTCCAGCACCCGGCGGGCCGCTCCGGCCTGGAGGGTGACCGCGCTGAGCGCGTGCCCCACGGAGTCGTGCAGTTCACGGGCGAGGCGGTTGCGGGAGGCGAGGTCGGCCGCCCGGCGTTCGGCCGCGGCCAGCCGGTCGGCGGGCGTCCGGCCCAGCATCACGGGCGCCCCACGGGCCAGCAGCCGGCCGCCCACCCACGTGGTGCCCACCCATAGCGCGAGCAGGCCGAGTCCGGTCAGCGGGCCGAGCAGACCGCCGGCCAGATCCGGCCAGCCCAGCTCCTGGTGCCGCAGCGGGTCCGCGACCGGCAACAGGAACAGCGCCACGGCGGCGGGCGGCGCCGCCAGCGTCATGCCGCTGACGATGCCGCCGGCCGTCAGGTGCGCCACGAACCACAGCGCCGTACGCCGCCGGGCGGCCCATGAGTCGGCGGGCTCCTCGGCCAGTTCGGCCGCCACGTCGGCGGGCAGGCCGCACAGCGACCGCGCCGCCGTCGCCTCCAGCGTGCGCAGCAGCGGGAAGAGCAGCGCGCCGAGGGCGGCGAGCGGCAGCGCGAGGGCGAACGCGGCGAACTGCCAGGGGAAGTCGTCGAAGGGGTTGACGCCGTCGAAGACCAGCGGGACGACGAACGTCGCCAGGAGGAAGAACGGCGTCAGCAGGGCGCCGCCGAGGATGAGATGCACCCAGCGGCCGACGAGCAGCCGCGCCCTGTGCGTCCGTGTGCTGTGCGTCGGCGCGCTGAGCGTCCGTGCGCTGCCGGGCTCCACGCCGGACTCCACGCCGGACTCCCTGCCGGGCTCCACGCCGGGCATCAAAGGCGTCGCGTCGCCAGCGTCAGGCGGTCGCGGGCGTCGAACAGCGCGTCCTTGATCAGCTGCTCGTGTCCCGGGGTCAGCCGGGCCACCGGCACCGAGCAGCTGACCGCGTCCCGAGCCGGGGTGCGGTACGGGATCGCCACGCCGAAGCAGCGCAGGCCCAGCGTGTTCTCCTCGCGGTCGACCGCGTAACCCAGCTCGCGCACCAGGTGCAGCTCCTCGATGAGCTGTTCGCGGTCGGTGACGGTGTGCTCGGTGAGGGCGTCCAGCTTCTCCGGGAGGAGGGCGCGGACCTGCTCGTCGGTGTACGTGGCGAGCAGCGCCTTGCCCAGGGACGTGGAGTGCGCGGGCAGCCGGCGGCCGATGCGGGTGAACGGACGCAGATAGTGCTGGGACTGGCGGGTGGCCAGGTAGACGACGTTGGTGCCGTCCAGCCGGGCCAGGTGGATGGTCTCGGCCGTGTCGTCGGCGAGCCGGTCCAGCGAGGGGCGGGCGGCGGCCACCACCTCGTCGCCGTCGATGTACGAGGTGCCGACCAGCAGGGCGCGCACGCCGATGCCGTACCGGGTGCCGGTGGCGTCGGTCTCCACCCAGCCCAGGTCGACGAGGGTGCGCAGCAGCATGTACAGGCTGGACTTGGGATAGCCGACGGCCTCCTGGACGGAGGCCAGGCTGTGCATGCCGGGGCGGCCGGCGAAGTACTCCAGCAACTCCACCGTGCGCACAGCGGACTTGACCTGCGCTCCGGTGGTCTCGGCAGCGGACATCGGCCTTGACCCCTCAGTTCGGACAGCCATAGAGTCCCGGCGGACGGTCACATTCACCACCTGGGACGGCGTTCAGCATACCGAACGGCTCCTGGGTGCGGCACCAGTTCGCCGGACAGCTCACTGGGAGGAATGCGCGGTGGCAGCAGCACCAGTCTGGAGTGTCGACCCCCGAACCGGGAAGCAGCGCGAGCAGGTTGCGGTGGAGGCCACGGCCGCCGAGGTCGACGCCGCCGTACGGGCCGCGCACGACGCCCGGGGCGCGCTCGCCGACCGCGCCGTACGGGCCGCCCTGCTGCGCCGGGCCGCGGACCAACTGGACGGCGCGGGCGAGCGGATCGTGGCGGCCGCCGACGCCGAGACCGCGCTCGGCCCCGGGCGCCTGACCGGCGAACTGGCGCGGACGACGTACCAGTTGCGGGCCTTCGCCGACCTGGTCGAGGAGGGTGCCTTCCTCGACGTACGGATCGACCACGCCGACCCCGCGCTCACCCCGCCCCGCCCCGACCTGCGCCGCTACAAGATCCCGCTCGGCGTCGTCGCCGTCTACGCGGCCAGCAACTTCCCGCTCGCCTTCTCCGTGCCCGGCGGCGACACCGCCAGCGCCCTCGCCGCGGGCTGCCCGGTCGTCGTCAAGGCGCACCCCGACCACCCGGCCACCTCCGAACTGTGCGCCGCCCTGCTGCGCCGCGCCGCCGCCGAGGTGGGCGTGCCCGAAGCCGTGGTGGGCCTGGTGCACGGCTTCGACGCGGGCATCGAGCTGGTCCGGCACCCGCTGATCGCCGCGGCCGGGTTCACCGGCTCGGTACGCGGCGGACGCGCGCTGTACGACGCGGCCGCCGCCCGCCCGCACCCGATCCCCTTCCACGGCGAACTCGGCAGCCTCAACCCGGTCGTCGTCACCGAGGCCGCCGCCGAGGAGCGCGCCGAGGAGATCGGCACCGGCCTGGCGGGCTCGATGACCCTCGGCACCGGCCAGTTCTGCGTCAAGCCGGGACTCGTCCTGGCGCCGCGGGGCCCGGCCGGCGACCGCCTGGAGCACGCCCTCACCGAGGCCGTCAGCGACACCGAGGCCGGGGTGCTGCTCGACCACCGGATGCGGGACGCCTTCATCGACGGCGTACGGCAACGTGCCGCGCTGCCCGGTGTCGAGGCGCCCGTGACGCCCGGCGCGGGCGGCGACCACACCGTCGGCGCGGGCTTCCTCACCGTGCCCGCGGCCCACCTCGCCGACGGCGACGGAACGCACGACCTGCTCCTGGAGGAGTGCTTCGGCCCGGTCACCGTCCTGGCCCGCTACACCGACGAGACCGAGATCGGCGCCGTACTGGCCCGGCTGCCCGGCAACCTCACCGCGACGCTCCAGCTCGGGGCGGCGGAGTGCGGGGGTGAGGACGGGGCGCCGGAGGCGTCCGGCGAGGGTACGGGATGCGCCGGAGCCGGTCCGGGGCGCGGTGCGCGGCTGCTGGCCGCGCTCACCCCGCTGGCCGGGCGGGTGGTCGTCAACGGCTGGCCGACCGGCGTCGCCGTGGCCCCCGCCCAGCACCACGGCGGCCCCTACCCGGCCACCACCTCGACTTCCACCTCCGTCGGCGGCACGGCCGTCGAACGCTGGCTGCGCCCGGTCGCGTACCAGGACACCCCGCCCGCCCTCCTCCCGCCCGAACTGCGCGAGGACAACCCGCTCCGCCTGCCCCGCCGCGTCGACGGCCGCTACGAAGGATGACCCACGTGCCCCCGCACCACGCACCGGAATCCCCCGGCCCCACCATCCGTCACGCGACGCCCGCCGACCTCGACGTCATCACCGACCTGCACGCCCGCGCCCGCACGACGTACTACCGCGGCCGCGTCCCCGACGCGCAACTGGACTCCCCGGCCGAACGCGACCGCTGGCGCGAGGGCTGGGGACGCAGCCTCGCCCGTCCGGACGCGACCGTGCTGTGCGCGGAGCGGGACGGGGCCGTCGTCGGCGTGGCCTCCTACCGCCACGAGGACGGCGCGCCCGCGCACACCGTCAAGCTCTTCCAGTTCCACGTCGACCCCGACCGCTGGCGCGGCGGCATCGGCACCGCGCTGCACCGGGCGTGCGTCGCGGGCTGGCGATCGGACGGCATCACCACCGCGCACCTGGAGGTCCACTGGCACAACCGGCGCGCCCGCACCTTCTACACCCACCACGGCTGGCAGCCCGACGAATCCCGCCGCCCCACCCCGGACGCCACCCATCTCGATCTGGTTCTGCCGATCGGCCCGGCTTCCTCCTAGCGCCGCCGCCCGACGAGCTGAAGGCGCTCGACCGTATGCCCGTCCATCGTCGGGACCGTGTCCGAGCGCTCGGTCTCCACCGTGAAGCCGTGTGTCTCCAGCAGGCCGCGCAGGTGGTCCGGCGTGGAGTGCCGGAAGACGCCGCCGTCGGGTGTTTCGAAGATGCCGTACGTGCCGTACCGGGACGCGTGGTCCTCGTACCGCGTCAGGTTGCGCCGGTCGCTTTGTAGCGGCACATCGCTCACGTACAGCACTCCGCCCGGCCGCACCAGCCGTCCCAGCTCCCCGACGATCTCCTTCTGTGTCGCCGCTTCGGGCACGCAGGTCAGGACGGCGAACAGCAGGGCGGCCCCGAAACTCGCGTCCTCGAACGGCAGCGGCAACTCCGGACAGTGCGCGAGCCGGGCCTCCGGGTGCTCCCGCGCTCCCCGCTCCACGAGCGCCCGGGACACGTCCACGCCTTGTACGTCCGCATAACCCGCCGCCACCAGCTCCGCGGTCAGCCGCCCGTACCCGCATCCGTAGTCCAGCACGGGCACGTCACGCGGCACGTACGTATCCAGCAGCTCCGGGTCCAGCGGGTGCGTGAAGGTCTTGGCGGCCCCGGTGGTTTCCCAGAAGCCTTGCGTCTTGCGCGGCGTCTCCATGCCCGGAAGCTACCTCGGCCCCGGGGAATAGCCACCGGCCACGCGCGGTTGTCCGCGACTGTCCCCTTTCGCACGATCCCAAGTTGAGGAAACAGTTCCATGCGCGTCGAGATCTGGGCCGATATCGCCTGCCCCTGGTGCTACATCGGCAAGGCACGCTTCGAGAAGGGCCTGGCCGCGTTCGCCCATCGGGACGAGGTGGAGATCGTGCACCGGTCCTTCGAGCTCGATCCGCAGGCGCCGGCGGCCGGGGACACGCCGGTGCTGGACATGCTGGCGGGCAAGTACGGGGTGTCGCGGGAGCAGGCCGAGGCCATGGAGGGCCGGGTGGCGGAGGCGGCGGCCGGGGAAGGGCTGGGGTACCGGTCCGACCGTATGCACGGGAACACGTTTGATCTGCACCGGCTGCTGCACCTGGCCAAGGAGCGCGGTGTGCAGGACGAGCTGCTCGGTGCGCTGTACCGGGCCAATTTCGCCGAGGCCCGGCCGCTGGGGGACGCGGAGGTGCTGACCGCCGTGGCGGTGGCGGCGGGGCTGGACGCCGACGAGGTGCGTCGGGTGCTGGCGGACGGGGACGCGTACGCCGAGGCGGTGCGGGCCGACGAGCGGGAGGCGGCGGAGCTGGGTGCCCGGGGTGTGCCGTTCTTCGTCATCGACCGGCGGTACGGGATCTCCGGCGGGCAGCCCGCCGAGGTGTTCCGGCAGGCGCTGGAGCAGGCGCGGGAAGAGCAGGTACGGGAGGAACGGGCGCGGGAGGAGCAGGCCGCCGAGGCGCCGGTGGGTGAGGGGGACGGATGTGGGGACGGGGTGTGCGTGCCCGGCGCCGGTGGCTGATTTCGGCGGCGTCGGCGCAGCGGCACGTCGCTGACCTGCGTAAATAAGGAGCGCTTGCCGCTGCTCCAAAGATATTCGCCATGGACGGCGTACGGTCGGGCGGCCACAGTGGGGTCATGCAGCGCATCGAACCACTTGCGGGGGACCAGTTCGCGCCCCTGACGACGTACCTGAACACCGCCTCCAGCGGGCTGCTGCCCGCCCGGTCGGCCGCCGCCCTGCGCGCGGCCGTCGAGGAGTCCGGCTCCTACGGGACCATGGGGCTGGACTACTTCGGCCCGGCGGCGGCCTCGCGGGCCGCCTTCGCCCGGCTGATGCGCGTACCGCCGGAGCGTGTCGCGATCGGCGGCGCGGTGGCGGTGCACGTCGCGCTGATCGCCGGGTCGCTCCCGGAGGGGGCCGAAGTGCTGGTTCCCGAAGGGGAGTTCAGCTCGCTGGTCAATCCGTTCGCGGTCCGGCCGGGGATCAAGTTGCGTACCGCGCCGCTGGCGGACCTGGCCGACGCCGTCCGGCCCGGCACGGCGCTCGTCGCCTTCGCCGCCGTGCAGGCGCGGGACGGCCGGATCGCCGACCTGGACGCCGTACGGGCCGCCGCGCGGGCCCAGTGCGCGCGCACCCTCGTGGACGCCACCCAGGCCGCGGGCTGGCTGCCGCTGCGGGCCGGGGACTTCGACTATCTGGTGTGCGGCGCGTACAAGTGGCTGCTCTGCCCGCGCGGCACCTCCTTCCTGGTGTGTGGCGGAGAGCCGGAAAGCGACGGGCTCGACGCGCTGCACGCCGGGTGGGTGGCCGGCGCGGACCCGATGGAGGCCAACTACGGGCCCGTCCAGCGGCTCGCCGCCGACGCCCGCCGCTACGACGAGCCGCACGCCCACTACTCGTACGTCGGCGCCGAGCACTCCCTCGCCCTGCTGAACGAGCTGGGCGTCGAGACCGTGTACGCCCACGACCTCGCGCTGGCCGACCGCTACCGCGCGGGCCTCGCCGAACGCGGCCACACCCCGGTGCCCGCGCCCGGCTCGGCGATCGTGTCCGTGCCGGGGCTCGGGGACGCGGCGGAGCGGCTGGAGGCGGCGGGCGTACGGGTCGCCGTACGGGCGGGGCACCTGCGCGCCGCCTTCCATCTGTACAACTCGTCGGACGACGTGGACCGGCTGCTGGGGTTGCTGGACTGAGGGGAGGGGGAGGAGGGGGTGGGGGCCGTCCCCTGTCGGGCGCTCAGATTTCGCCGCGGACCATGCCCATCAGGCGGCCCAGCACGGCTCCGTCGCTGACCCGCAGCCCGTCGTGCTCCCACTCGTTGGTCACCCAGGTCCGCAGCCCTCGGACGCGCCGCGCGGTTTCCAGGGAGTGGCCGGCGTCGACGTACATGTCGTCGGCGTAGACGGCGGCGGCCACCGGCACCTCGTTGGCCGCCAGCCGGCCGGTGTCGTACAGATCGGGCCAGTCGGTGCGCTCGGCCAGCTCCTGCGCCGCGTCCTTCAGCGGCCGCAGCGACGGGTCGGTGTCGAACAGCCAGGGGTAGACCATCTCGCCCGTGAACAGCACCGGCCGGTCGCCCTCCAGCGCCGCGTCCACCTCGAACTCCGGGAACTCCGCGCGGACGCGCTCGGCCGCCCACCCGGTGCCCTTCGGGTCCACCGACCGCTGCGCGTAGATCGATTCGTGCAGCACGGCGTACAGCGGCGCGGCGGTGTAGGAGAGGTGGCCCTCGACGGCCTGGAGGAAGGCGTCGGCCAGTTCGGGGCCCGAGGGGCCGGCCACCCACGCGCCCTCGACCAGATAGTGCAGGACGTACGAGCCGGTGCCGGTGCCCAGCAGGATGCCCAGCGCCTGGAACGCCTCCGCCGTCAGCCGCCCGCCGCCGGGCAGCCGGACGGTGTGCTCGCGCAGGTGCGCGGCGATGCGGCGGACGCGTTCGACGTCCTGCGGGTAGCGCTCGTAGTGCGCGGTGTTCTTGCGCGCCACCCGCGGGTAGGCGGCCCGGTAGACGTCGTCCGCGCTCGCCGCCAGCCCCGGCAGGCCGCCGGTGATCATGACTTCGCGCAGGCCCTCGGGCGCGTACGAGAGGTACGTGGTGGCGCAGAAGCCGCCGAAGCTCTGGCCCAGGACGCTCCACCGCCCGCCCGGCCCGAGCAGCTCGCGGCGGAACAGCTCGGCGTCCCGCACGATCGCGTCCGCGCGGAAGTGCGCCAGGTACGCGGCCTGTTCGCGCGGTCCGCCGCGCAGCGCGAGGCTCTGCCGGTTGGCCGGTGTGGAACGGCCGGTGCCCCGCTGGTCCAGCAGCAGCACCCGGTACCGGTCCAGGGCGCGCACCAGCCAGGAGTCCCGGCCCAGCGGACGCGGTGACGCGCCGCCCGGGCCGCCCTGGAGGAAGACCAGCCAGGGCAGTTCCTCGTGCTCGCGCCCGGCGGCGACGGCCTCGCGCCCGTACACCGTCAGCCGCTCGCCGTCCGGGACGGCGTGGTCCAGCGGGACCTCCAGGAAGTGGTCGGTCAGCACGACACCGGGCAGCCGGTCGACGCTCATCTACGCTCCTCGCTTCTCGAACCGCGCGCCCCTCGGGCGCCCCCCGGATCGTGCGGCACCGCCGGGCGGCACGCAATTCGGCCGGGCGGACGACTACCGCGAAGCCGGTCGTGAGGCTAGGAATGGCACCACACACTCACGAGGTGGTGCCGGTGGACGGGACAACCAGGTACCCGCCGCGCGACCAGGAGTTGCACCGGCGGCTGGTGTACGGGGACGAGACCGCGCTGGGCGAGGCGTACGACGCCTACGGCGCGCTGGTGCGCGCGGTGGCCCGGCGGGTGAGCGGCAGCGCGGCGGTCGCCGACGAGGTGACCCACCGCGTCTTCATCGAACTGTGGACCTGCCCCTTCGCCTTCGCGCCCGGCCACGGCTCGCTGCGCGCCTGGCTGAGCATGCGCGGCCACCGGGGCGCGGTGGACCGGGTACGGGAGGCGCGGGCGGAGCGCGCGGAGTGCGGGCCGGCGCGGGAGACGGCGCCGGAGCCCGCCGAGGAAGCGCGCACGGCACTGCACGCCGCCCTCGCCGAACTGCCCCTGCCCGAGCGCGAAGCCCTGCACCTGGCGTGCTTCGCCGGACGCACGTACCGGCAGGTCGCGGTGGAGCTGGGCATCGCGGACACGGCGGCCACCGCCCGGCTGCGCTCGGCCCTGAGCGCGCTGGCCGACCGGCTCACCGGTCCGCCGGCCGCTCCGGGGAGCCCGGCCGGCGAGGCGCGGGACGAGTGCTGAATGCCGGGCGGCGGCCCGGGGCAGCAAGGGAAGCACACGGCCCGCGCGGGACGGACGGGTGGTGCGGGTGCCGGGAGACGCGGAAAGGGGCGTGCGATGGCTGCGCGAGGCAGGAACGGCCGGGGTGGCACGGGCGGTTCGGACGGAGCGGACGGTCCGGGCGGTACGGGAGGGGCGGGCGGTCCGGGTGGTGCCGAGGGGCCGGAGGGTTCCGGGAACCCGGACGTGCCCGGCGGGACCGGCACCGGCGGTCCGAGCGCCGTACACGAAGAGGTCAGCGCCCTGCTCGCCGCGTGGGCGCTCGGCTCCGGCATGCCGGGTGACGACGCACGCGTACGCGGTCACCTGCACGACTGCGCGCCCTGCGCGGCCGAGGCGCAGCGGCTGCGGGAGACCGTACGGCTGCTGGACGAGCCCGCTCCCGGCGGGACGGGGCGCGGCACCGGGCGCAAGGCGAACGCGGGGATGGCCCGCGGCCGGCTGATGGCCGCGGCCCGCGCCGCACGGCCGGGCCAGAGCGCGCCGGCCGCGCACGCCGAGCCGTACGCCGGAGCGGTGGCCTGCCTGGACGCGCTGCTGCGGGAGCTGGACCGGGAACCGGCCCGCTGGGGCACGCCCGTCGTGCACGACTGGGATGTGCAGGGCACCGTGGCGCACCTGGTCGCGGCGGACGAAGTGCTGGCCGAGCGGCTGGGGCTGGCGCCGGTGACGGAGGCGGGCACGGGCCTGGGGCCGGTGCCCGGGGCCGGGCCGGAAGGGGGCTTCGGGGACGCCGGTACGGGACCGGGCGAGAGGACCGGCATGGGCCCGGGAGGGCGGACCGGTACGGGAGCGGGCGGGCGCACGGCCGGTGCGGGCGCCCCCTGGGAGTTGCGCTGGACGGCCCGTACGCACGAGGTGGTGGCCTACGAGCACACCCGGCCGCCCGCCGAGACCCGGGAGGCGTGGCGTACGCAGGCGCACGGGCTGCTCGCGCTGCCGGAGGCGGGCGACGAGCAGCTGGCCGCCATGGCCACGACCCTGATGGGGATGCGGCTGCCGGTCGCCGACCACTACGTGATCCGGGCGTTCGAGACCTGGGTGCACACCCGGGACATCGGCCGGGCGCTGGGCCGGGTCGTACCGCCGCCGCCACCGGTGCACCTGCAAAGGTTCCTGGGGCTGGCGGTGCGCATCCTGGACCTGGCGCTGGGCCCGGACGCGCGGCCCGTACTGCTGTCGGTGGAGGGCGAGGCGGGCGGCGACTGGGTGCTCGGCTCGGACGCCGAGCCGATCGCCGCCGAACTGGTCCTGGAGGCCACCGACTTCCTGTTGCTCCTCGGCGGGCGGCAGGACCCCGACGAGATCGCGCGGGGCCAGGCCGGCGACGCGGCCGCCGCCCAGCGGCTGCTGGAGACGGCCACGTCGCTGGCCTGGCTGTAGTGCTCTGCCGCGGCGCCCCGCGGGCACCGCGCGGCGTGGGAGTTACTTCACGGGTGTGAAGTCACGCGCGCCGATGTACTCCGGACGCCGGACCGGCGCCGCGAAGGGCTCCACCGCGGTGTTCTCCACGCTGTTGAACACGATGAAGACGTTGCTGCGCGGGTAGGGCGTGATGTTGTCGCCCGACCCGTGCATGCAGTTGCAGTCGAACCAGGTGGCCGAACCGGGCTTGCCGGTGAACAGCTTGATGCCGTGCGCGTCGGCCATCTTGGTCAGCGCCTCGTCCGAGGGCGTGCCCGCGTCCTGCATCTGCAGCGACTTCTTGTAGTTGTCGCGCGGCGTCTCACCGGCGCACCCGAGAAAGTGCCGGTGCGAACCCGGCATGATCATCAGGCCGCCGTTGGTGTCGTGGTTCTCGGTCAGCGCGATCGAGACCGACACGGTCCGCATGTTCGGCAGGCCGTCCTCGGCGTGCCAGGTCTCGAAGTCGGAGTGCCAGTAGAACCCGGAGGCCCCGAAGCCCGGCTTGACGTTGATCCGGGACTGGTGGACGTAGACGTCCGAGCCGAGGATCTGACGGGCGCGTCCCACCACGCGCGGGTCGGCGACCAGCTTGGCGAACACCTCACTGATCTTGTGCACCTCGAAGACGGACCGGATCTCCTGCGACCGCGGCTCGACGATGGAGCGGTCGTCCGCCCGCATCGCCGGGTCGTTGACCAGCCGGTCCAGTTCGGCGCGGTACACCGCGACTTCGTCCGCCGTCAGCAGTTCCCCGATGGCGAAGAAACCGTCGCGTTCGAAGTCGCTCAGCTCGGCCGGGGTGAAGGGCCCCTCCGTGCCGGGCTGCGACCACACCACCGGGTCCTGCCGCGGGGTGATCACCTCGGTGGCCCCCCGGGTCGGGTACAGGTCGGCGGTGCGCTCGGGTGCGGTGGTCATGGTGTTGCCTTCCTCTCCTCTCGTACGGTGCTTTCTTCTCGCGCCTTCCTCAACTGCCGGACGGGGCAGCCGGTCGCGCCGCGCGCGTCAGCCGGCCTGGGAGGCCGGCTCCGGCTCGGGCTCGGTGAGCAGCGGGTACACGCCGTTCTCGTCGTGGTCCTCGCGACCGGTCACCGGCGGGTTGAACACACACACGCAGCGGAAGTCCTTCTTGATGCGCATGGTGTGCTTCTCGTGCCCGTCGAGCAGGTACATCGTGCCCGGGGTGATGATGTGCTTCTCACCGGTCTCGTCGTTGGTGAGCTCGGCCTCGCCCTCCACGCACAGCACGGCCTCGACGTGGTTGGCGTACCACATCGACGTCTCGGTGCCCGCGTACAGGATGGTCTCGTGCAGCGAGAAGCCGACGCGCTCCTTGGCGAGGATGATGCGCTTGCTCTCCCAGGTGCCCGACTTGGCCTTGACGTGGCGGTCGGTGCCTTCGATGTCCTTGAAGGATCGGACGATCACGGTGTTCTCGTACCTTTCTGTGGTGCGGACAAGGAGTGGTGCGGTGCCGCGGTGCGCTCAGGCGCAGTCGCGGACCGCGCGGGCGAGGATGCGAAGTCCCTCGTCCAACTCCTCGGGGGTGGTCGTCAGCGCCGGCAGCAGCTTGACGACCTCACTCTCCGGGCCGGAGGTCTCGATGAGCAGACCCAGCTCGAAGGCGCGCTTGGCGATCTTGTTGGCGAGCGGCTTGTCGGAGCACTCCAGGCCCCAGACCATGCCGCGGCCGCGGTACTCGGCGATGGCGTCCGGGTGTTCCTCGACGATGGCGCGCAGATGCGACTCGATGATCTCGCCGCGGGCCAGCGTCTGCTTCTCCATCTGGCCGTCGGCCCAGTACGTGTCCAGGGCCGCGGCGGCGGTGACGAAGGCCGGGTTGTTGCCGCGGAAGGTGCCGTTGTGCTCGCCCGGCTCCCACACGTCCAGCTCCGGCTTGAACAGGGTCAGGGCGAGCGGCAGCCCGTAGCCGCTGATGGACTTCGAGACGGTCACGATGTCCGGCACGATGCCCGCCTCCTCGAAGGAGAAGAACGCGCCGGTGCGGCCGCAGCCCATCTGGATGTCGTCGACGATCAGCAGCATGTCGCGGCGCTTGCACAGGTCGGCCAGCGCGCGCAGCCACTCGGCGCGGGCGACGTTGATGCCGCCCTCGCCCTGCACCGTCTCGACGATCACGGCGGCCGGGGTGTTCAGGCCGGAGCCGCTGTCCTCCAGCAGGCGCTCGAACCAGAGGAAGTCCGGGTAGGTGCCGTCGAGGTAGTTGTCGAACGGCATCGGGGTGCCGTGCACGAGCGGGATGCCGGCACCGGCGCGCTTGAAGGCGTTGCCGGTCACCGCGAGGGCGCCCAGCGACATGCCGTGGAAGGCGTTGGTGAAGGACACGATCGACTCGCGGCCCTTGACCTTGCGGGCCAGCTTGAGCGCGGCCTCCACGGCGTTGGCGCCCGTCGGGCCGGGGAACATGACCTTGTACGGCAGGTCGCGCGGCCGCAGGATGGTGTTCTGGAAGGTCTCCAGGAAGGCGCGCTTGGCCGTCGTGGACATGTCCAGGCCGTGGGTGACGCCGTCGCGCTCGATGTAGTCGAGCAGGGCGCGTTTGAGAACGGGATTGTTGTGCCCGTAGTTCAGTGACCCGGCGCCGGCGAAGAAGTCGAGGTAGGTGTGGCCGTCCTCGTCGTACATGTGGCTGCCCTGCGCGCGGTCGAAGACGGTGGGCCAACCGCGGCAGTAGCTGCGCACCTCCGACTCCAGGGTCTCGAAGACGCTCAGGTCGGGCTGGGTGATGGTCACAGCATGCTCCTGGGAGATGAGTGGCGTGAGCGGGGAGAAGTCAGGGGGCTGTCGGTGCCGTCAGGGCATGAGCCCGGTGGGGGAACCGGGCCGGAGCCCGGTGGACGGACCGAACGGGCCGATGCGGTGCAGCACCTCGGCGTCGTGGCCCTGCTCGGGGAAGAGCCCGGCGTCGAGGAGGACCTCGCGTGTCAGGGGCGCGCCGTGGCGCTCGGCGAAGGAGGCGAACAGCCGGTTGGACGCCGCGTTGTCCGCGGTGATCGTGGTCTCCAGGCGGTGCACGTCCCGTTCCTCCGCGGTACGGGCGACCAGGCCGTCCAGGAGGGCGGCGGCGAGCCCGCGGCCGCGGTGCGCCGCGTCCACGGCGACCTGCCAGACGAACAGCGTCCGCGGGGACTCGGGGCGGAGGTAGCCGGTGATGAAGGCGGCCGGCTCGCCCGCGCCGTCGCGGGCGACGGCGGAGGTGGCGGCGAAGTCCCGGCACCACAGCAGGTAGCTGTAGGAGGAGTTCAGGTCCAGTGCCTTGGAGTCGCGGGCGATGCGCCAGATCGCGGCTCCGTCCTCCACGCGTGGGGTGTCGAGCTTGAAGCCCTCCGGCATTTCTCTGATATCGCTTCGGGCACCTGCATGGTCTGCTTGCGCGGCGGTCATGCGAATTCAATTTACCCAGGGAAAAAGGAAAATGCATCGGGGGGAGGGGTTACGTGGAGCGGGGTTCCTGTGTTATCGCGCGGGGGCGCACGAGCGCGCGAGGCGCCCGCGCGATGTCCGGGTTTGCCCGGAAAATGTGGGGTGAAGTGGACAGCTTGTGTGGTCGGTCACAGCTCCGTAACGTCCTGGCGACCGGTTGGAATTATTCGCTCCGGCGCTAGCGAAATCTTGGCGTTTGAGCTGCGAAAAAGCGGGCAGAAGAATACGGGAAGCTGCGCACTTATGAATTGGGAATTCGCCGGTAAAAGGTGTACCGCAAGAAAAGCCGGGGCGTCCACGGTGTTTACGTGACGGGGATCGGCGGATGGGTCCCAAGTGAATCGGCGGCCACCGCGCGCCGCCCTGCGGACAACGTCCGACACAAAGGTGGGCCGAATGGCGGCCCGCGCGCGCCGGCCGGGCTCGCGGACCCGGTGCCGTCCGGCGTAGGGCGCGTCATACAGTGCGGCCATGAGTGAGAGCGTGGTGCTGCACATCAAGGGGAGGGTCCTGGCCGGGCCGGACGACGTGCGCGACGAACTCTGGGTCGTCGACGGCCGGGTGACGTACGAGCGGCCCGTGGGCGCGCGGGAGGTGACGACCGTACGGGGCTGGGCGCTGCCGGGACTGGTCGACGCCCACTGCCATGTGGGGCTCGACGCGCACGGGCCGGTGGACGAGGCGACCAGCGAGAAGCAGGCGCTGACCGAGCGGGAGGCGGGCACGCTGCTGCTCAGGGACGCCGGATCGCCGTCCGACACCCGCTGGATCGACGACCGCGAGGACCTGCCGCGCATCATCCGCGCCGGCCGGCACATCGCCCGCACGCGCCGCTACATCCGCAACTACGCCCACGAGATCGAGCCCGAGGACCTCGTCGCCTACGTCGCGCGGGAGGCCCGGCGCGGCGACGGCTGGGTCAAACTGGTCGGCGACTGGATCGACCGCGAGACCGGTGACCTGGGCGCCTGCTGGCCGCGCGGCGCCGTCGAGGCGGCCATCGCGGAGGCACACCGGCTCGGGGCCCGGGTCACCGCCCACTGCTTCGCCGAGGAGACCCTCGCCCCGCTGGTCGAGGCGGGCATCGACTGCATCGAACACGCCACCGGCCTCACGGAGGAGACGATTCCGCTCTTCGCCGAGCGGGGCGTGGCGATCGTGCCGACGCTGGTGAACATCGCCACGTTCCCCACGCTGGCGGCCGGGGGTGAGAAGAAGTTCCCCGCCTGGGCGAGCCATATGAGAAGCCTGCACGAGCGCCGTTACGACACGGTACGCGCCGCGTACGACGCCGGGGTGCCCATCTTCGCCGGCACCGACGCCGGCGGGTCGCTCGCGCACGGCCTGATCGCTCAGGAGGTCGCCGAGCTGACCAAGGCGGGCATCCCGCCGGTGGACGCGCTCGCCGCCACGACGTGGGGGGCGCGGCGGTGGCTGGGACGGCCGGGGCTGGAGGAAGGTGCCCCGGCGGACCTGGTCGTGTACGACGGGGATCCGCGTGCGGACGTACGGGTGTTGGGGGCGCCCCGGCGGGTGGTGTTGCGGGGGCGGGTGGTGGGCTGAGGCCCGTATCCGCCGGTTTCCGCCTGTGGCGGCGCGTCGATGTTGGTGGTGCCGGTTTCCGCCTGTGGCGGCGCGTCGGTGTTGGTGGTGCCGGTTTCCGCCCGTGGCGGCGCTTCGATGTTGGTGGCGCGGGCCCGGCCCCTCCGGACTTCGTCCTGCGGTGCCGGGCCCTTCCGTACGTGGTCGGCTGCGGCGGTGTGGGTGGGTGGGGGGACGCCTGCCCCCGTTGGTCGTTGGTCGCTGTGCGGCGGGAGGGGGTGGGCCGTAGGGCGGAGTCTGGAGGGCCGGTTCCGCGTCGGGCTGCGGGTGGGCGGCTGCCGGTACGGGGGCGGGCCCGAGCCCTCTTGTACGTGTCAGTCCGCGGCGGTGTGGGTGGGGGACGCCTGCCCCTGTTGGCCGTGGCGTGCGTTCGAGCGCTCGCCGCGGGCCATCCAAGCGGCCACCGCCGCGCCCGAGATGTTGTGCCATACGGAGAAGACCGCTGCCGGGAGCGCCGCCGCGGGGCTGAAGTGGGCGGTGGCCAGGGAGGCCGCCAGGCCGGAGTTCTGCATGCCCACCTCGAAGGCCATCGCCCGGCCGGCCGGTTTGCCCAGGCGGGCCAGGCGGCCGGCCGCGTAACCGAGGGCCAGGCCGAGGCCGTTGTGCAGGACCACCGCGAGGATCACCAGGGCCGCCGCGTCCTTGATGCGGGCGGCGCTGCCGGACACGACGATCAGGACGATGACCGCGATGGTCAGTGCGGACAGCCACGGCAGGGTGGGGAGCGCCCGGCTGATCCGGCGGCCCGCCACGAGCCGGACCAGGAGGCCGCCCAGTACCGGCAGCAGCACCGTTTTGAGGATGTCGGTCACCATGACGCCGGCGTCCACGTCCAGGAACTGACCGGCGAGCAGGAGGGTCAGCGGTGGGGTGATCAGGGGGGCGAGGACGGTGGAGACCGTCGCCACCGAGACCGAGAGGGCCACGTCGCCGCGGGCCAGGTACGTCACGACGTTGGAGGCGGTGCCGCTGGGGGCGCAGCCGACCAGGATGACGCCGGCCGCGAGCTGCGGGGGCAGGTGGAGGGCGGTGGCGATCAGCCAGCCCAGGCCGGGCATGATCACGTAGTGGGCGACCAGGCCCAGGCCCACCGCCCAGGGGCGCTTGGCTACCGCCGTGAAGTCCGGTGGCGTCAGGGTCAGGCCCATCGAGAACATCACGATGCCGAGCAGCCAGGGGACGGCGGGTGCCCAGCCGGTGAACGGCGCGGGCCACAGCAGGCCGACCGCCCCGGCCGCGATCACCAGCAGCGGGAAGACGGTGACGGCCCGCCGCGCCGCGCGGTCGGAGGCGGGCAGGTCGCCGGTGGGGGCGGGGCGCTGGCTGAGCTGTTCGGTGGGCACGGCGGCACCTTAGCGCCGGACTGCGTGTACCGGACATCGGGTTTCGGATGGTGGACGGCGGGCGGGGGTCCGGTCGTGTCAGGTGGCGGCCGACTCGTCCGCCTCCGCCGCTTTGAGCAGTGCTGCCAGCAGCCCCGGAAACCGCGCTTCCAGGTCCTCGCGGCGCAGCGAGATGTAGCGCTCCCGGCCGATCCGGCGGGTGTGGGTCCAGCCCGCCTGCCGCAGGACGCGGAAGTGGTACGAGCCGGTGGCCCGGGTGACGGGCAGGTCGATGTCGCCGCACCCCGCCTCGCCGTGCTCGGCGAGCCGCCGCACGATGTGCTGCCGCAGCGGATCGCCGAACGCCTGGAGGAGCGGGCCGAGCCGGATGGCGGACGCGTCCGGCTGATCGGGGTCGGCCGGGGGACCGGCGATGGGGGGCGTGCTGCGGGCGGTCTCCATCGGAGGCATGTTTAGAAGGCCTTCTAAGTGAGTGATACGGTCCGGATCATCGATCAATGCTTCGACGATCCTCTAACTGTTTTCGGGAAGCAAGTCGCCGCGTGCCTGCGCCGCGCCCTCCCGCGCCGTCCGATACGAGGTCCCGCCATGTCCACCACCGCACCGAACACCCCCGGCGCCCCGCTGCGCACCCTCTTCTGCATCGGCGTCACCCAGGAGTTCTTCAACGCCGGCGACGAGGAACGGGCCGCCGTCGCCGCCGCCGTCCCGCCCGCCTTCGACCGGCTCGCCGACCGCTTCGGCGTCCGCGTGCTCGGCACCCTCGACGACGACCGGCTCATGGTCGGCGCGTCCACCGCCTGGCCCTGGACCTCGTACATCCTCGCCGACGTTCCCGACCTGGACACCGTGTCCCGGGTCTGCGGCATCGTGCGCGACACGGAGGCGGGTGACGGCGGCGTACGGCTGTGGCGCTATCTGCGCATCGAGGCCAGGGTGGGCCGCCCGCTGTTCTTCGGTGCCGAGTGACCCGTGCCCACCTACCGGAAAGGAGGCACCCCGTGCTGGACACCGGTCTCGCCGGCCGCACCGTACTGATCACCGGCAGCGCCCAGGGGCTCGGCGCCGCCCTCGTCCGCGCCTTCCACGCCGAAGGCGCGTACGTGGCGGCCCTCGACCTCGACGTCACGGCCAACCGCGCACTGGCCACCGCCCTCGACCCGGACGGCGGACGCGTCCTGCCGGTCCACGCCGACCTGCGCGGCCTCACCGCCACCGAGGCCGCCTACCGCGCGGTCCGCGCCTGGCGCCCCGTGGACGTGCTGGTCAACAACGCGGCCCGGCCGCTCGCCAGGTCCCTGTGGGAGATCACCCCCGCGGAGTGGGACGAGGTCTTCGAGGTCAACCTGCGTGCCGTCTTCTTCCTCACCAGGGCCGTCGCCGCGGACATGCGCGGGCGCGGCTACGGGCGGATCGTGAACATGGCCTCGATCGCCGGGCAGACGCCCCGCCCCACCGGCGCCGCGTACGGGACGTCCAAGGCCGGGCTGATCGCGCTGGGCCGGGTCTTCGCCGCCGAGCTGGCCGCCGACGGCATCACCGTCAACACCGTGGCGCCCGCGATGATCGACACGCCGATGGTCCGCTCCGTCGGGCCCGAGGCGCTGGCCGGTCTGACCGCGCAGGTGCCGCTCGGCCGGATCGCCACGCCGCAGGAGGTCGCCCGCGTCGCCGTCTTCCTGGCTTCGGCGGAGACCTTCGTCACCGGCGCCACGTACGACGTCAACGGCGGCGCGCTGATGCGCTGACCCCGGCGTCAGCCCGCCAGCGCCTTCGCCAGGGCCTCGGTGAAGCGGTCGGTGGTCGCCCGGTCCCGTACGGCCAGCCGCAGCCACTCCGGGCCCAGGCCCGGGAACGTGTCGCCGCGCCGTACCGCGAAGCCGAGCGTGCGCAGCCGGGTGCGGACGGCCGCGGCGTCCGGGAGCCGGACGAGGACGAAGGGACCCTCGGCCGGTGTGGTCACCTGGATCTCTCGGCCGTCGGGGGCGCGTACCTCCGCCAGGCGGGCCAGCAGGTGGTCCCGGTCCGCCGCGATCCGCCGGGCCGCTTCCGCCGCCTCGGCCAGCGCCGCGGGCTCGGAGCACGCTTCGGCCGCGGCGAGCGCGGGCGCCGAGACCGGCCACAGCGGCTGCGCCCGCTCCAGGTCCGCGATGATCTCCGGGGCGGCCAGGACGTAGCCGATCCGCAGGCCAGCCAGGCCCCAGGTCTTGGTGAGGCTGCGCAGGACGACGAGTCCCGGCAGGTCCGTACGGGACGCCAGTGACGCGTGTTCGCCGGGGACGGCGTCCATGAACGCCTCGTCCACGACCAGGGTGCGGCCGGGGCGGGCCAGCCGCGCGATCTCCTCGGCGGGATGCAGGACGGAGGTGGGGTTGGTCGGGTTGCCGATGATGACGAGGTCGGCGGCCTCGGGAACTTCGGAGGCGTTCAGACAAAAGCCGTTCCGTTCGGTGAGGAGCACCCGTTCCACCTGGTGGCCTGCGTCGCGCAGCGCGGCCTCGGGCTCGGTGAACTGGGGGTGGACGACGGCCGGGCGCCGGGCCCGTACCGCACGGGCGATCAGGACGAACGCCTCCGCCGCGCCGGCCGTCAGCAGCACCCGCTCCGGGGGAAGCCCGTGCCGCGCCGCCACCGCCGCGCGCGCCGGGCCGCCGTCCGGGTAGGCGGCCAGCCCGTCCAGGGAGGCGGCGATCCGCGCCTTGAGCCAGGCCGGCGGCGTACCGGTGCGCACGTTGACCGCGAGGTCGGTCAGGGCGGCGTCGGCACCCCGTACCTCGGCGTCGCCGTGGTGGCGCAGGTCCGGCTCGTACGGGCGGGAACCGGGTATGCCGGCGTGCGCGGCGGACGGCGGGGTGGTCACGGTCTCTCCTCGGTGCGGTGGGGTGTGGTGCGGGCCCTGGCCACGGCGCAGGTGGCCCGGGCCCCGGGCAGCGACTTGCGCTTGCCGACGACGAGTTCGGCCGCGGCCGGGCCGGGCCCGGCGCCCGCCGCGGTCAGCGCGGCGGCCTCCGCGACGCTCGGCGTGCCGGCGGCGGCCAGCGGCGCGTGGGACGGGTGTGGTACGGATACGGCGGCCAGGACCGCGGCCGGGTACGTCAGCAGCGGGACGCCGAGCCGCCGCGCCGCCTCGGCCAGCCCGGGCTCCGCCGCCTTGGTGTCCACGGTCGCGAGTGCGGTGACCGCGTCCGGTGACAGGCCCGCCGCGGCGAGGCTGCCGGTGATGAGCGTCAGTACCTCGGCGGCCGGGACGCCCCGGCGGGCGCCGACGCCGACGACGACCGGTGCCGCGTTCACCGCGACCGCCCCGGGCGCCGGACATGCGGGACGCGCGGCCGGTCGGTAAGCAGGAGTGAGGGGTGCCGGAACCCCGGGGAAGGGGTGAGACCGTGCCGGTGGCCATCGCGCTGGGCGCGTTCCTGATGACGCTGCTCGGCGGCTGGATCGCGCACCGCGTCACCGACCGCAGGCACCTGGTCCTGGGCCTGGCCGGGGGCCTGATGCTGGGCGTGGTCGGGCTCGACCTGCTGCCCGAGGCGCTGGAGGCGGCGGGCGGTGAGGTGTTCGGGGTGCCGGCCGCCTTGCTGTGCTTCGTGCTCGGCTTCCTCGCCACGCACGCGGTCGAACGGCTGCTGGCGGTCCGCAAGGCCGCCCACGGCATGGACCCCGGGGAACGGGTGCCACAGGTGGGCCTGACGGCCGCCAGTGCCATGGTGGTGCACAGCTTCATGGACGGCTTCGCGATAGGCCTGGCGTACCAGGTGGGCCGCGAGATGGCGGTGGCGGTGGCGCTCGCCGTCATCGCCCACGACTTCGCGGACGGCTTCAACACGTACACGATCACCAGCCTGTACGGGAACGCCCGCAACCGGGCGCTGCTCATGCTCGGCGCGGACGCGCTCGCCCCGCTGGCCGGTGCCGCCGCCACCCTGGCGTTCACTCTTCCGGAGCAATGGCTCGGGGTGTACCTGGGCTTCTTCGGTGGGGTGCTGCTCTACCTGGCGACCTCCGACATCCTCCCGGAGGCGCATCACGACCATCCCGCGCTGTCCACGCTGCTGTGCACCGTGGCGGGGGTGGGGTTCATCTGGCTGGTGGTCGGCATCGCGGGGTGACCCGGCAGGGGGTGCCGGGCCGGAGCGGCACCGGGCAGGGTGGTCATGGCGTGCCGGCTCCCGCGCCTATGGAGACCGGGCCGTTGCGCCCTTCCAGTACGGCCGTCAGCCCGGGGTCGTCGCCCGCTTCGACGGTGAGCGCGGCCCCCAGCGCGGCCAGCTCGGCGCGGATCGTCGCCGGGTCCGGGTGCGTGCCGGAGAACGCCCGCAGCGGTACGACCGGCAGGTCCTGCCCGGCGGCCGGGTGCGGGGCGTCGCCCCAGTCCAGCAGGAACGGCACCAGCCCGCCCGCGCGCGGCGGCGTCAGCGTCCACGAGAGCGTGCCGCCGTCCGGGGTCCGGCGGCACATCGCCACCGGCTCGCCCGGGTCGTAGCCCAGCGCGCGGGCCCGCGCGACGTGTCCGGCTATGCCGCGTACCCGGACCGCCCAGTGGGCCAGGCGGGGCCCGGTCAGGGAGTCGATGCCGAACCAGCGCGGCGCCTCGGGGCCCGGCTGCGCGGGGTCCGGCCCGATGATCTCCAGGTAGGCGCCGTCGCCCAGCCCCAGCAGGGCGTTGCGGGTGCCCCGCCCGGGGTGTCCGCCGCCCGGCACCGGCCGGACGCCGGTCAGCGCGGCGACCTCGGCGGCGGTGCTCTCCAGGTCGGGGGTGGCGAGGACCAGGTGGTCCAGTACGGCGTCAGCCACGGGAGGCCTCCAACGGCGGGCGGGCAGCGGCGCCCGCCGCCAGGCGGTGGGCCAGCGACGGCTCGGCCGCCCAGTGGACGTGCAGGTACGAGGCGTGCACCCCGTCCTGCACATGGCCCTCCACCCGGCGTGCGGGATGGGTCATGCCCCAGGCGGGGGACGTGCCCGCGCCCGGTTCCAGCACCGTACGGTGGAACTCGTGGCCACGCACCCGCGTACCCGCCACCGCAAGGGCGTTGTCGGTCAGCGCCACCGCCTCCCGGTAGCCCAGCGTGAGCCGCTCCGACATCCGCGCGTCGGCGGGCAGGACTCCGCACATCGGCGCCCCGTCGAGGGACCGCGACAGGTAGAGCAGTCCCGCGCATTCGGCGACGACCGGTGCCCCGGAGGCCGCCAGCCGCACCACGGCCCGGCGCAGCGGCTCGTTGGCCGACAGCTCGGCCGCGTACATCTCGGGGAAGCCGCCGCCGATCACCAGGGCCTGCGTCCCGGCGGGCAGCCGCTCGTCCCGCAGCGGGTCGAACACGGCCACCTCCGCCCCGGCGGCCGTCAGCAGCTCGGCGTGCTCCGCATACGAGAACGTGAACGCGGCGCCGCCCGCGACGGCCACCACCGGCTTGCCGGTCACGCTTTCCGCGCCGCCCTGTGCCACGGCCCGCGCCGGGTCCCAGGCCTCGCCCGGCAGTTCCGGCGCGCTGTGCGCCAGCGCCAGCAGCGCCTTGAGGTCGCAGCCCTCCCGTACCTGCGCGGCCTGCGCCCGTACCGAATCCACCGCCTCCGCCTGCCGCTCGGCGACCGGGACCAGGCCCAGGTGCCGCGACGGCGTCCGCACCTGCGGCGCCCGGCGCAGCGCGCCCAGCACCGGCACGCCCGCCTCGTCCAGCGCCGCGCGCAGCAGCTCCTCGTGCCGGTCCGAGCCGACCTTGTTCAGGATCACCCCGGCCAGCCGCACCCCCGGGTCCCAGGACGCGAAGCCGTGCACCAGCGCCGCCACCGACCGGGACTGCGCCGAGGCGTCCACGACCAGCACCACCGGCGCCCGCAGCAGCTTGGCGACCTGCGCGGTGGAGGCCAGTTCGCCGAGCCCGGAGGCGCCGTCGTACAGGCCCATCACGCCCTCGACCACCGCCAGGTCGGCGCCGGCCGACCCGTGCAGGAACAGCGGCTCCACCTGGTCGGGACCGCAGAGGTACGCGTCCAGGTTGCGGCCGGGGCGGCCGGTCGCCAGGGCGTGGTAGCCCGGGTCGATGTAGTCGGGACCCACCTTGTGCGCGGAGACCGTGAGCCCGGCCTCGGTGAAGGCCGCCATCAGGCCGGTGGCGACGGTCGTCTTGCCGGTGCCCGAGGCGGGCGCGGCGATGACGAGCCGGGGGATGGTGCTCACGGTCCGGTTGCTCCTGGTCCTGCTGTTCCCGTTGCCGCGGTGCCCGGTGGCACCGTCACCACTCGATGCCCCGCTGGCCCTTCTGGCCCGCGTCCATCGGGTGCTTGACCTTGGTCATCTCGGTCACCAGGTCGGCGTGGTCGCACAGCTCCTGGGGAGCGTTGCGCCCGGTGATCACGACGTGCTGGGTGCCCGGCCGGTCCCGCAGGACGGAGACCACCTCGGCGGGGTCCACCCATCCCCAGTGCATCGGGTACGCGAACTCGTCCAGCACGTACAGCTTGTACGTCTCGGCGGCCAGGTCCCGTTTGACCTGCTCCCAGCCCTCGCGGGCCGCCTCCTCGTTGCTGAACTGGGAGTCGCGCTGCACCCACGACCAGCCCTCGCCCATCTTGTGCCAGGCGACCGTGCCGCCCTCGCCGGTGCCGCCCAGCACCCGCAGCGCGCGCTCCTCGCCCACCTTCCACTTCGCCGACTTCACGAACTGGAACACCCCGACCGGCCAGCCCTGGTTCCAGGCCCGCAGCGCCAGCCCGAAGGCGGCGGTGGACTTGCCCTTGCCGGGGCCGGTGTGGACGAGGACCAGCGGCCGGTTGCGGCGCTGGCGTGTGGTGAGCCCGTCGTCCGGTACGACGGACGGCTTTCCCTGTGGCATTACGCGGCCCTCCGGGTGGTGTGGTTGGTGCCCTGTCCGCGGACGTCGCGGACGAGCGCGGAGACGCTGTCCGCGCGCAGCTCGTCGAGGGTGACGGCGGTGCCCTGGAGGTCCCGGGCCAGCTCGCGGGCCAGCCCCAGCCGTACGGGGCCCGCCTCGCAGTCCACGACCACCGAGGCGACGCCCTCGGCGCCCAGCAGCCGCGCCGCGCGGGAGGTGCGCACCAGCGGGTCGGGACCGCCCGTGGACCGCCCGTCGGTGACGACCACCAGCAGTGGCCGGCGCGAGGCGTCCCGCAGGCGCTCCACGCGCAGCACCTCATGGGCCTTGAGCAGGCCCGCGGCCAGCGGCGTCCGGCCGCCGGTGGGCAGCGACCCCAGCCGGGCCGCGCCCGCCTCGACCGACGAGGTGGGCGGCAGCGCCAGTTCGGCCTCGGAGCCGCGGAAGGTGATCATGCCGATCTTGTCGCGCCGCTGGTACGCGTCGAGCAGCAGCGACAGCACCGCGCCCTTGACCGCGCCCATCCGCTTGCGCGCCGCCATCGAACCCGACGCGTCCACCACGAACAGCACGAGGTTGCCCTCGCGGCCCTCGCGCACCGCCTCCCGCAGATCGTCGCGGCGGACGACCAGCCCGGGGCCGCTGCGCCCGCGAGCGACCTGGTGCGGCGCCGCGGCCTGCACGGTCGCGGCGAGGTGCAGCTTGGTCAGGGTGCCCTGCGGGCGGCGGGCGCCGGTGGTCCGGCCGTGCGCCGTACGGGCACGGGAACGGCGGCCGTCCGCGCCCTCGCCGAGGCCCGGCACGTCGAGGCGCCGGGTACGGAACGGGTCGCCCGCGGCGACGGCGGCCTTCTCGCCGCCTCCGGGGGCCTCGTTCTCCGTGCCTTCGGACTGTGCTTTCGGGTCGGCGGGGGCAGGGTCCGGGGACTGGGGCTGTTCGGGCAGCTGCGGCT
This sequence comes from Streptomyces albofaciens JCM 4342, assembly GCF_008634025.1. NCBI lineage: Bacteria > Bacillati > Actinomycetota > Actinomycetes > Kitasatosporales > Streptomycetaceae > Streptomyces > Streptomyces albofaciens. The sequence continues at coordinate 2,745,198 of NZ_PDCM01000001.1, forward strand.
GGTCGTGCGCGGGCTGGTCATGCGGGGCCTGCGCGTCCTGGCCCTGCGGGCCGTCCGAGCCGCCGTCACCGTCGCCGTCCTGCGGCGGCTGTCCGCCGCCCGGCCCGTCGGGGTCGTCCTCGGGGCCGCCGTCCGGTTCCGGGTCCGGCTCCGGGTCGTCGTCCGCGCCGAACTCCTCCAGGACCTGGTCGAGTTTGTCCTCGTCCAAGCCCGGTGCGTCGAAGGGGTTGCGGCGGCGCCGGTGGGGGAGCGCCAGCAGGGCGGCCTGCCGTACGTCCTCCTCGCGGACCTCCGTACGGCCCGCCCAGGCCGCCAGCGCACTGGCGGTACGCGCCATCACGATGTCCGCGCGCATGCCGTCCACCTCGAACGCGGCACACACGGCGGCGATCTGCCGCAGCACCGCGTCCCCGAGGACCACGTCCGGCAGCAGGGCCCGCGCGGCGGCGATCCGCTCCCGCAGCTCGCCCTCCTCGGCGGCCCAGCGCGCGGCGAAGCCCTCCGGGTCCGCGTCGTAGGCCAGGCGGCGCCGGACGACCTCGACCCGCTGGTCCGGCTCGCGGGACGCGGCGACCTCCACGGTCAGCCCGAAGCGGTCGAGCAACTGCGGGCGCAGTTCGCCCTCTTCGGGGTTCATGGTGCCGACGAGCAGGAAGCGCGCGGCGTGCCGTACGGAGACGCCTTCGCGCTCCACGTACGAGGCGCCCATGGCGGCGGCGTCCAGCAGCAGGTCCACGAGGTGGTCGTGGAGCAGGTTGACCTCGTCCACGTACAGGATGCCGCGGTGCGCGTCCGCCAGCAGGCCCGGCTCGAACGCCTTCACGCCCTCCGACAGGGCCCGTTCGATGTCCAGCGCGCCGACGAGGCGGTCCTCGGACGCGCCGACCGGCAGCTCGACCATGCGGGCCGGGCGCTCCTCGGCGCCGTACGTCTCGTGGGGGCCGTCCGGGCACGCGGGGTCCGGCGCGGCGGGGTCGCAGGAGAACCGGCAGCCGGTGACCACCGGCACATCGGGCATCAGCGCCGTCAGACCGCGCACGATCGTGGACTTCGCGGTGCCCTTCTCGCCGCGGACCAGCACCCCGCCGATGGCCGGCGAGATGGCGTTGAGCAGCAGGCTCAGCCGCATGTCGGACATGCCGACGACCGCGGTGAACGGGTAAGGGACCGATGCCATTAAGGAGTACCCCCTTCGAGGGACGTGCGGTGTGCGGGCGGGGCGGCGGCCGGGGCGGACGCGGCCGGGGCGGGGGACGGCGGCGGTATCGGCGGTGCCCCCGGCGGCACGAACGGCAGCCCGGCCGGGACCCCGCCCTCGATCAGCCGCAGCAGCGCGTCCGTGTCCGCGTGCTCCTCGATCAGGTCGCCCAGCCGGTCGAGCTGCTCCTCGCGCAGCGCGGCGAAGCTGGTGTCCGGCGCCGGGACGAACGCGCGGCCCGCGTCGGCGGCCACCCGCCGCAGGAACGCCCGCCGGAAACCGTCGCTCTCCAGGGAGCCGTGCCAGTGGGTGCCCCAGACGGCCCCGGACCGGCAGCCTGCCAGGAACGGCTCCCCGCCGTCGATCTCCGCCACGCCGTGGTGGATCTCGTATCCCTCGACCGGCTCGCCCAGCGCCTCGCCGGACGGCCGGGCCAGCGTCTTCTCGGCCGCGAACCGTACGCGTACGGGCAGCAGCCCCAGCCCGTCCACGGTCCCGGCCTTCGACTCGACCTCGTCCTCGATGCGCTCGCCCAGCATCTGGAAGCCGCCGCAGATGCCGAGCACCGGGCGGCCCTCCGCGGCCCGCCGCCGCACCGCGTCCGCGATGCCGCGCTCGCGCAGCCACTGGAGCGCGCGGACGGTGCCGCGGGTGCCGGGCAGGACGACGAGGTCGGCGTCGGCCAGTTCCTCGGGGCGGTCCACGAACCGGACCACGACGCCCGGTTCGGCGGCCAGCGCGTCCACGTCCGTGAAGTTCGACATCAGCGGTACGGCGGCCACGGCGACGCGCAGCACGTCCGCGCCGTGCGGCGGCGCGACGACGCTCTCGCGGACCGCGCCGCGCAGCGAGACGCGGAGGCCGTCCTCCTCGTCGATGCCGAGGCCGTGCGCGAACGGCAGCACCCCGAGGGTGGGCCGTCCGCTCAGCCCCTTCAGCATCTCCAGGCCGGGTTCCAGCAGCGTCACATCGCCGCGGAACTTGTTGACGAGATAGCCCGCGACCAGCGCCTGGTCCTCCCGGGACAGCAGCGCCGTGGTGCCGAAGAACGAGGCGAACACGCCGCCCCGGTCGATGTCGCCGACCACCACGACCGGAATCCTGGCGGCGCGCGCGATGCCCATGTTCACGATGTCGGTGCGCCGCAGGTTGATCTCCGCGGGGCTGCCGGCGCCCTCGCAGATCACCGCGTCATGCGTACGGCGCAGCTCCTGGAGACAGCCCGTGACCGTGCCGAGCAGCCGCTCCTGGCGCCCCGCGTGGTAGCCGCGCGCGCTCAGCTCGCCCACCGGCCTGCCCATCAGCACGACCTGGCTGCTGCGGTCACCGCCCGGCTTCAGCAGCACGGGATTCATCAGCGCGCTCGGCTCGACGCGCGCCGCCGCGGCCTGCATGGCCTGCGCCCGCCCGATCTCCGCGCCCTCGCGCGTCACGAACGAGTTCAGCGACATGTTCTGCGCCTTGAACGGCGCCACCTTGACGCCCTTGCGGGCCAGCCAGCGGCAGATGCCCGCCGTCACCACGCTCTTGCCCGCGTCGGACGTGGTGCCGGCCACCAGCAGCCCGCCGCCCAGCGGCGCCCCACCCGAACCGTTCACCTGGCACTCCTCGCCGTCCGTACGTTGCTGCTGCTCACTTGGCCCTCCCGGCCGTACGGGACCGGCGTACCGCCCCGGCCGCCAGCCGGCCCGTGACCGTGGCCGCCAGGGCCAGCGCGCTCACCCGGCGCGACAGCCGTACGGCCCGCTCGATGTCCGGCACCGCGACGGGGCGCCCGGTGCCGCCGTTGAGCACCGGCCGGTGCTCGACCCGGCCGCCGTACGCCAGGGTGCCGCCCAGCCGTACGCCCAGCGCGCCCGCGAACGCGGCCTCCACCGGGCCCGCGTTGGGGCTCGGGTGGGACGCGCCGTCCTGCCGCCAGGCGCGCCACGCGCCCCGCCGGTCCGGACCGGCCAGGACCGCCAGCGCGGCGGTCAGCCGGGAGCCGGGGAAGCCGGCCACGTCGTCGAGGCGGGCCGAGGCCCACCCGAAGCGGCGGTAGCGCGGCGATGTGTGGCCCACCATCGCGTCCAGCGTGTTGACGGCGCGGAACGCCAGCAGCCCGGGAACACCGGCGACCGCGCCCCACACCAGGGCGCCGACCACCGCGTCCGAGGTGTTCTCGGCGACGGACTCGACCACCGCGCGCGCCATCTGCTGCCCGTCCAGGGCCTGCGGGTCGCGCCCGCACAGGTGCGGCAGGCGCTCGCGCGCCACATCGAGGTCGCCCACGGCGAGCGCCCCGCCGACGGCCCGTGCCTCGCGGCCCAGCGAGGTGCCGCCCAGGACGGCCCAGGTGGCGGCGGCGGTCAGCGCCACGGAGGCGGGGAAGGCCGCGGGGGAGCGGCGTACGGCACGGGTGAGCAGCGTGGCACCGGCGGCGGTGCCGCCGGCGAGCAGTGCGGTGTGCAGGGCTCCGCGCCCGCGGCCGTCGCTCCACAGGCGGCGCTCCACGGCCGCCGCGGCCCGCCCGAAGGCGGCCACCGGGTGACCGCGCCGGGGGTCGCCCACGACCAGGTCGCCGAGGAAACCGAGGGCCGCGCCGCACGCGTAGCCGGCGTGTTCGGCACGCATCGGATCAGACCGCCGTCGCGCCTCGGAGGGGCAGCGGGGTACGTCCAGCGGGTCTCGAACTGCGGCCGGGCATGGCGGTAGGTCCTCACTCAGGGTCCGCGCCCTGGTTCGACGGGTACGGCGACGAGAGTCTCCTGGCTCCCCGGATCGGCGCTTCCCCCGGCCTTCCAGTCCGTACGGAACCCGCGTCCCGGACGCGGACCGTGGCCCTTGATGGAGGAGCGCTCCCCGGTGACAGTGGCGGGACCGCGCCGGATTCTCACCGGACTTCCTCATCTGTCGCCGATTGGCTCCGGCAGTCCACCACGCTCCGCGAAGCCCGTCAACTCGCGCTTGACCTGCGGCGCGGGGCGGGGGCCGCGCCTGTGTCGGAGGACACAGGCGGCCACTGCCCGCGGACGGCGACGGGGCGCCCGGTGACCGCGGCGGGTGCCGCGGCCACCGGACGCCCCGGGGCGCCGTGCCGGTGCCGGTCAGGCGGCGACGATCAGGTAGATGCCGTACGCCACGGCCGCCGCGCACAGCGCGAAGCAGGCGTACGCGCCGGCCCGCGCCGCCCCGCCGGGACCGTCGGCGGCCACCGCCTCGCCCTCCTGCCGGGGCTTGCGGGACGTGCCGACGATGCCGAGGGTGAACAGGCCCACGATGCCGACCGTCACGACCAGCGTGACGCCGAAGACCTGGCCGAGCGCTGCCCAGTCGATGCTCATTGCGTTCTCGTTCCTTCGTGGAAGCCGGGGGAGGCGGGGAGCCGTACGGCGGGGTCAGCCGGCGGCCGAGCCGGCCTTGGCGCGGGGCTCGGTCCCGTGCTTCTCGTGCGGGTGGGCGGCCACCGGGGCGGCGATCACCGGGGCCGCGCCGACCGGGTCGGTGAGCCGCGCCCCGGCCACCGCGGGCGCGGGGATCGTGGCGGCCGTCGCGGGCTCGGTGGCGACCGGGCCGGCGGGCGGCGGCGAGACGGCCTGGAGGGCGGCGGTCACGACACCCGCGGGCTCCGCGGCCGGGCCCTCGTTGACGTTGGTGTGGTCCACCGGCTTGCGCCGGGAGGCCACCCAGATCGCGCCGCAGACGGCGAGCGCGAGGACCGCGACGGTCGCGATGCCCCAGTCGCCCTGGTCCGCCAGCAGCGCGGCGCCCGCAGCGACCAGACCGGCGGCCGGCAGCGTCAGGCCCCAGGCGACGACCATCCGGCCCGCCGTGGACCAGCGCACCACGCCGCCCTTGCGGCCCAGCCCGGAACCCATGACGGAGCCGGAGCAGACCTGGGTGGTGGAGAGCGCGAAGCCGAGGTGGGAGGAGGCCAGGATGGTGGCCGCGGCGCCGGTCTGGGCGGCGAAGCCCTGCGGCGGCTGGATGTCGGTGATGCCCTTGCCCATCGTGCGGATGATCCGCCAGCCGCCCAGGTACGTGCCGAGCGCGATGGCCAGGCCCGCCGAGGCGATGACCCACAGCGGCGGGTCGGCGTGCGGTGCCACGACGCCGCCGGTGATCAGCGCCAGGGTGATCACGCCCATCGTCTTCTGGGCGTCGTTGGTGCCGTGGGCGAGGGAGACCAGGGCGGCGGAGGCGATCTGCCCGGCGCGGTAGCCCTTGGCGGTGTCCTCCTCGGCGCGGTCGCGGGCCAGCCGGTACGTCAGCCGGGTCGCGGCCATCGAGGCCAGACCGGCCACGATCGGCGCGGCGACGGCCGGGATGAGGACCTTCATGACAACGGCGCCGCCGTGCACGCCGCTCGCGCCGACGGACACCAGGGTCGCGCCGATCAGGCCGCCGAAGAGGGCGTGCGAGGAGCTGGAGGGGAGCCCGGCCAGCCAGGTGACGAGGTTCCAGACGATGGCGCCGACCAGTCCGGCGAAGATCACCTCTGGTCTGATGCCGGCGGTCTCGTCGATGATCCCGCCGGAGATGGTCTTGGCGACCTCCACGGACAGGAATGCGCCGAGCAGGTTGAGGGCCGCCGACATCGCCACCGCCGTCTTGGGCTTGAGTGCCCCGGTGGAAATGGTGGTGGCCATGGCGTTGGCCGTGTCGTGGAAGCCGTTCGTAAAGTCGAACACCAAGGCCGTGACGATCACGATCCCGATGAGAAGCGTGATGTGTTCCATTCACCCAGGCAATCAGTTCGATGGTCAGTAACGCTCGGGACCGTACGGACGACGGGTGAACGGAAGGTGAACTGGACCGGACGCCGCGGTGACGCCCCCGCAGGGGTGGCGCGGAGGCGCCCGAGGCGTCACGCGGGCCCCGTACGCATCAGCACGGGAGCCCCGTGCGTCCCAGGCGTACCGGGTGCCGGGCGGCATATGCGCCGGGGCTTGGACGCTCGGGGGCTTGGGTGCCCGGGGGTTCGGGCATCCGGGGGCTCGGACATCCGGGGGGGCTTGAGTGGTCGGGGGCTTGGATGCTCGGTCGCCTCGTCCCGCACCGCGCCGCGGTTGCCCTGGTTTTCCGCCTCAGCCCCGGGCGAAGCGCCGTAGCTGGGCGGCCGTGCCGTTCCACTTGTTCTGGTCGCCCGGCAGCGCGCCGTGGTTCGCGTACTGCCAGAAGCTCGGGTACGCCCAGCCGGCCGGCAGCTTGCCGGGCGTGCTGTGCCAGTTCGCCAGCCACAGCGGGTGGGTGGCGGCGAACGCCCGGCTGCCGCCGGTGCAGCCGTTCCACCACCGCGCCGTCGTGTAGATCACCGGTCGCCGTCCGGTCTGCCGCAGCACCTCGTTGCTGAACCCGCGGATCCACCGGACCAGCGCCGCGCGGCTCATGCCGAAGCACGCCCGCTCCGGGGCGTACGGATTGTGCTCGATGTCCAGGGCCGGCGGCAGCGTCCGGCCGTCCGCCTTCCATCCGCCGCCGTGGCGCAGGAAGTGCCGCGCCTGCGCGGTTCCGGAGGACGCGCTCGGCACCCCGAAGTGGTACGCGCCGCGCAGCAGGCCGGCTTTGCGCGCGCCGCGGTACTGCCGCCAGAAGTGCGGGTTGTGGTACCAGTCCGACTCCGTGGCCTTGATGTAGACGAACCGGCCGCCCTTCGCCCGTACGTCCCGCCAGTCGACGGCGCCCTGGTGGGAGGAGACGTCGTGGCCGAGCGGCTTGCCCGCGGCCTCGGCGGCGGGCGGTGCGGGTACGGCGGCGTACAGGACCGCGGTCAGCGCGCCGAGGGCGAGCGAGGCGGCGGTGAGGCGGCGGCGCCTCGGGCGCGGCGGGTGGGGGTGCTGTGGGTGCGGGTGTGGGTGCGGGTGCTGCGGGGCGCGCGGCGGGCGCTGCGCGCCGGGCTGGTGATCGTGGTCACGGGCCATGGTTCCCCCCGGATCTCCCCAGGATGACGGCACATACGGGAACTGCTGCGTGCGGGCATGGCTACGTGCATGGCTGCGAGCGAGCATGGCTGCTCGTGGGCATGGCTACGTGCATGACAAAATCTCCGGAAGAGTATCGGGTGATCCGTACAAGGCGGTCGATGCTCGGTCAATCCCTGCCCAGATGTCACCGGTCCGACATGGCGGATACCGGAAGGCGGGGGTCCGCCCCACGGCGCCGCCCCCGGCCCGTACGGTGTCGGCAGCCACCCGCGCACCACCCCCGCGCATCCCGGCGGGGCCGCGCCCGTACAGCACACCGGAGGGCCCACCCATGACGGACCGGGAAGCCATCGACCGCGCCTGGCGCGAGCTGGTCGCCACCGCCCGCCGCACGGTCGCCGACGGGCTGGTCGTCGGCACCTCCGGCAATGTCTCCGTGCGCGTCGGCGACCTCGTCCTGGTCACGCCCAGCGGCGTCCCCTACGACCGGCTCGGGCCCGGCGACCTCACCGCGGTCGGCCTCGACGGGAGCCCCGCGCGCGGCACGCTCCGGCCGACCAGCGAGCTGCCCATGCACCTGGCCGTCTACCGCGCCACCGGCGCCCGCGCCGTCGTGCACACCCACGCCGCACACGCCACCGCCGTCTCCACCCTCGTCACCGAACTCCCGCCCGTGCACTACATGACCGCGGCCCTCGGCGGCCCCGTCCGCGTCGCGCCGTACGCCCTGTACGGCACGGAAGAGTTGGCCGAGAACATGCTCGCCGCACTGCGCGGCCGCACCGGCTGCCTCCTGCGGAACCACGGCACCATCGTGTACGGGGACACCCTTGACGAGGCGTACGACCGCACCGCCCAGCTGGAGTGGATGTGCCGCGTCTGGCTCGCCGCCAGCTCGCTGCCCGGCCGCGAGCCCGCGCTGCTGACGCCGGAACAGGTCGCCGCGGCCGGCGAGCGGCTGCGCGGTTACGGGCAGCCCGGCTGACGCGCGCCGCCCGCCCGGGCCGCCCCGCGCGCCGTGTCCCCGCCCGGTGCGCCGTGTCCCCGCCCGGCCGCGCGCAGCCGCGCCCGCCGTCACCCGGCCGCCCCCGTCCACTGGCCGAGGCCGCCGGGCTTGCCCACACTGGGGAGGATGCGTCTGGGTACTGCGGCGGCAGCGGCCGCCACCACGGTGATCGGTGCCGGCGCGGCCGCGGTGGCGGCCGGCCGGTACGCCAGCGACATGGTCCTCAAACCCGCGCCCGACCGGCCGTTGCCGGGCGACCCCCGGCTCACGGTGCACTCCACCGGCCCCGGGCGGATCACGCTGACCCGCAGCCTCGCCTCACTGCGGCCCGGTACGTACGGCCTGACCGGCGCGGGCGGCCACGCGGTCGTCGGCCCGGTGCTGGACGATGTGCCGCACCCCGCCGACACGGTCGTCCGCCGCCTGGAGCGGATCACCCACGGCACCCTCCGGCCGGGCGCCCGGATGCGGCTGACGCCCCAGGTGCACATCGGCAACCCGCGCGACGCGCTGGGCCTCGACTGCGCCGATGTCGACATTCCCGGCGAACTGGGCGCCCTGCCCGCGTGGTTCGTGCCGGGCGCCCGGGAGACCTGGGTGATCACCGTGCACGGCCTGGGCACCACCCGCGAGCACCCCATGGTGCTCATGCCGTTCCTCAGCGATCAGCGGCTGCCCGTCCTGGACCTGGCCTACCGCAACGACATCGGCGCCCCGCCCACCGCCGACGGCATCAGCCACCTCGGCGACTCCGAATGGCGCGACCTGGACGCCGCGATCCGCTACGCGGTCCGGTACGGCGCGGAGCGCGTCGTCCTGCACGGCTGGTCCACCGGCGCGTCGATGGCCCTGCGCGCCGCCGCCAACTCCGGACTGCGCGACCGCATCGCCGGCCTGGTCCTGGACTCCCCGGTCCTGGACTGGCAGGCCACCGTCCGGGCCCTGGCCGCCGCCCACCGCACCCCGCGCCCGCTGCTGCCGCTGGCGGTGCGCGCCGCCGAGGGCAGCACCGGCCTGCACGCCGACCGGCTGGCCGACGCCTGGGTCCCGGACCTGCTCACGGTGCCGACCCTGCTGATCCACGGCCCCGACGACACGCTCGCCCCGTGGTCCTCCTCCCGGGAATTCGCCGCCCGCCGCCCCGACCTGATCACCCTTCACCCGGTACCGCACGCGCCCCACGCGGCCATGTGGAACGCGGACCCGGGCCGGTACGAGGAAACGTTGCGCCGGTTTCTCACGCCGTTGATGTGAGCGGGGGCGTGTGATGTGAGCGGGGGCGTGTGGTGTGGGCGGGCGCGTGGGTCCGGGGACCGGGCGTCGGCCGCGGGCGCCGACCGGGCGGCGGCCGGGTGGTGGGCGCCGACTGGGCGGCGGCCGGGTGGAGGTTCCGGCTGGGGACGGCCGGGTGGAGGTTCCGGCTGGGGGCGGCCGGGTGGAGGTTCCGGCTGGGGGCGGCCGGGTGGAGGTTCCGGCTGGGGACGGGTTCCGGCCGAGTCGCGGGCTCCGGCCGGAGGGTGGGTTCCGGCCAAGTGGCGGGTTCCGGTCGGCTGGGCACGTTCCGGTCGGGCGGGCGCAGGCCCGCGGTGACCGGCCCGTGAACCCGTCGCGACCGGTCCGTGAACCCGTCGGGACGGGGCCGTGGGCCCGTCCCGACGCCCTGGTGCGCCCCCCGTGCGACGTTCTCCCGGAACGTACCGACCGTTCCGATTGGGCTTTCGGGCCGTCAACGGGAAGACTGCCCCTGTGACGTCCCGTACTCCGCGCGACTCCCGGCTCCGACTCGTCCCCCGTCAACCGATTGCCGCCGCCCGCCGGGCGGTGAGCACCCGGGCCGCCCGCCCGGCGCCCCGGCCGCCCCAGGGCACGCCGCCGCCCGCGGAACTGGCGCGGCAGGCCCGCGCCTGTCTGTCCGGCGCCGTACGGCTCGCCCGCTGGGCCGACGGCGAGTACGGCGCGGGCGCCGGGCTGCGGGCCGGCCCGGACGGCGCGCTGCCCGCGGAGGTCACCGAACAGGCCGCGCGCGACCTGCGGCTGACCGGGCACCAGGTCCGTACGGACTGGGACCTGGCCCGGCTGGCCGGGCTCGTCGAACTGCACGGCGGCGTGGCCCGCCCCGGCTGGCGGCTGCGCGCCTGGGAGCGCGACGACACCGCAGCGCTGCGCGGCTGGGTCGCGCTCTTCGACGCCTGGTCGCTGGCGCGCCCCGCCCCGCCCGGTGCCGGGCCGACCGCCGTCGCCGAGGTGGTCGAGGCCGTGCCGCAGTTGCTCTCCCTCCTGCACCTGTCGGCCGGCCCGGTCCGGCTCCCGGTCCTGCTGGACATGCTGGAACAGCGGGTCGCGGAACTCCGTACCGAGCGCTGCGAGGTGCCGTACGGGCCCGACCGGGGCGCGGAGACGGGGCCTGCTCGGGGCGCGGAGACGGGCCCTGCCCGGCCGGCGACCGCCCCCACCGGCAGGCAACCGGCCGCCCCGGACGCCGCCGAGGCGGTGAGTGACGCCGCGGGGGTGTCACTCGCGGTGCTCCTGGACTGGGCGCTGGACGGCCTCGCCGCCGTCGGCGCGCTCGTCGTGCGCGACGGCGCGAAGACCGGCGTGCCCGCCGAACGCGAAGCGCTGCTCACCCCCCTCGGCAACTGGTCGGTCTGGGTCAAGCTGGAACAGATCTGCGTCGCCGCGCAGAGCCCGGCGGGCAACATCGAGCAGTCCGCCGAGGCGATGCTGCGCGGCTGCGCCCGGCTGACCCCCGGCCCGGCACGCGCCGAATACCGCGCCTGGCTGGCCGCCCGGTCCGCGGGCAGCGCGGTCGAGGAACTCCTGGAGGTGGCCCGCGGCGAGGACGCGCTGCTGCGCGGTCTCGCCTTCGAGGCGCTGCGCGCCGTCGGCGCCCCGGCGGAGCCCGCCGTGCGCGCCGCCGCCGAGGAGCCGGGCCTGCGGCCGTACGCCCTGCTCTGGCTGGTCGAGCACGAGGGCGGCGACCCGGAGACCGCGCCGGACGTGCTCACCCGCGAGGAGTCCACCTGGCTGTGGGTGGACACCGCCGCGGCCGTCGCCGACCACGGCGAGAGCCAGCTGCTGGTCCGCCACCTCGAATCGGCCGTCCAGGGCTCGGTCCCGCGCCTGCTGGAGGAGGTACGGGCCGTGGGCCACCCGCGCACCGTGCAGGTCCTGGTCGCGCTGGCCGCCGCCCACCCCGACCCGGCCCTCGCCAAGGCCGTACGGCGAGCCGCCTTCCAGGTCCACACGGGCGGCGCGTGACGCTTCGGGGCGGACGGCCGGACCCGGTTCGCGGGATCCGGCGCCCGTCCCTCAGGCCTGCGGCAGCGCCGGCGCGTACGTCCCGAAGGTCCAGAGGTTGCCCTCCAGATCGCGGGCCGTGTACTCACGGGAGCCGTACTCCTGGTCGGTGAGCGGCAGGACTATCTCCACCCCGGCCCGCTCGGCCCGCCGGTGGTGCGCGTCCGGGTCCGCGACGGTCGTGTAGACACCGATCGGGCCGCCGTCGCCCAGCGCCTCCTCGTACGGCCCGCCGGTGCCCTTCGAGCCCAGCATCACCACGCCGTTCCCGAAGGCCAGCTCGGCGTGCAGCACCGTGCCGTCCTCGCTCTCGTACAGCGCGCTCCGGGTGAAGCCGAAGGCTTCCGTGAGCTGCTTGATCGCCGCCTTCGCGTCGCGGTAGCGCAGTGTCGGACAGAATGCGGGCGTCCCCGCCGCCACATCGGTCATGACGATCACCTTCCCTGCCTGCGATCGGACTCCGCGGGCCCCGCCGTGAGACCCACATCACAGTCTGGCACCGGGGTCTGACAATGCCCTCCGAACGCCCACTGACCAGCACGGGAGCAGACGCGTGCGGCGGCTCAGCGGAACGTGTCGCAGCGCGCCATGTCCCCCGTACGAAACCCGGTCGAGAACCACCGCTGCCGCTGTGCCGAGGACCCGTGCGTCCAGCTCTCCGGCGTGACCCGGCCCTGGAAGCGCTCCTGGATCCGGTCGTCGCCGACCGCGGCCGCCGCGTCCAGACCGTCGCGCACGTCCGCCTCGGTGAGGCTGGTGATCAAGGGCCGGCCGGTGGACTCCTGGGGCGTGCCGGTCGCGTGCCGGGCCCAGACCCCGGCGTAGCAGTCGGCCTGGAGCTCCACCTTGACCGCGTCGCTGTCCGCGCCGGCCCGGCCGCCCTGGGAGCGGCGCAGCGTGCCCGTCAGGTTCTGGACGTGGTGGCCGTATTCGTGCGCCACGACGTACGCCTGCGCGAACGGCCCGCCACTGGAGCCGAACTTCGTGCGCAGCTCCCGGAAGAAGTCCAGGTCCAGGTAGACCTTGCGGTCGCCGGGGCAGTAGAACGGCCCGACCGCCGAGGTCGCGGACCCGCACGCGGTGTCCGCGCGGCCGGTGAACAGGACCGTCGGCGCCCGCTCGTACGCGGCGCCGCGCCGCCGGAACTCCTGCTGCCAGAAGGCCTGCGCGCTGTTGACGACGGCCACGGTCCGGCAGTCCTCGCGGCTGTTGGCGTCCTGCCCGGTCCGGCACCGCTCCTGGACCCGCTCGGCCGGGGAGGCGTCGGGCTCCGGCGACTGATCCGTATCGGTCAGGCCCAGCTCGTTCGGCCCGATGCCGAAGAACAGCCCGGCCACCAGCGCGATCAGGCCCGCCAGCCCGCCGCCGAGGGTGGCCCGCCCGCCGGGCAGCCGGCTGCCGCGCCGGTCCTGGACCTGAGAGGTGTCCAGCCCGGCGTCGTCGTCGAACTGCATGGCCGTACCGCCCTCCGCCGCTCGTCTCCGTACCGGCTCGTTTCCGTACGGCTCGCTTCCGTTCCGTACGGGCTCGTCTCCGTACGGGCTCGGCCCCGTACGGGCCTGTCTCCGCAGGGAGCACACCGTCTGTGCCCCATCCAGCCGCGCCCACCCGCCCACCGCGACCCCGGACGGCCGAACGGGCGAGCGGGCGAGGAGCGACAACGAGGGCGGACCAGGGGGAACGCCGGGCGGACGAGGGTGGGCGCGCACGATCCGCCCGGCGCGCCGCCGCCCTCGCCGACGGCCCGGAAAAACTGGTTGCACGTCACCGTTAGACTGGTCCGTATGGCAATTCTCCTCGCGCATTAGACGGCGTCGGCACGCCGTCCAGGCCGCCCGTCCGCACCGGTCCCTGCCGTGCGGGGCGCGCGCCGCCGCGCGGCTGTGATCATCCCCGTCCCTTCCGCTGTCCTTACCTGCCCTGGAGTCTTACCCGTGATCACCGCCTCCGGCCTGGAGCTGCGCGCCGGCGCCCGTGTCCTGATCGAGTCCGCTTCCTTCCGGATCGCCAAGGGCGACCGGATCGGTCTGGTCGGCCGCAACGGCGCGGGCAAGACCACCCTCACCAAGGTCCTGGCGGGCGAGGGCATGCCCGCGGCCGGCACGGTCACCCGCTCCGGCGACGTCGGCTACCTGCCGCAGGACCCGCGCACCGGCGACCTCGACGTGCTCGCCCGCGACCGCATTCTCTCCGCGCGCGGCCTGGACTCCGTCCTGCGCAAGATGCGCGAGAACGAGGACCGGATGTCCAACGGCAAGGGCGCCACCCGCGAGAAGGCGATGAAGAAGTACGAGCGCCTGGAGACGGAGTTCCTGACCAAGGGCGGCTACGCGGCCGAGGCGGAGGCCGCGACCATCGCCGCCAGCCTGGGCCTGCCGGACCGCATCCTCGGCCAGCCCCTGCACACGCTCTCCGGCGGCCAGCGGCGCCGCGTCGAGCTGGCCCGCATCCTCTTCTCGGACGCCGACACGCTGCTCCTGGACGAGCCGACCAACCACCTCGACGCCGACTCGATCGCCTGGCTGCGCGACTACCTGAAGACCTACCGCGGCGGCTTCATCGTGATCTCCCACGATGTCGACCTGGTCGAGACCGTGGTCAACAAGGTGTTCTACCTGGACGCCAACCGGTCCCAGATCGACATCTACAACATGGGCTGGAAGCTGTACCAGCAGCAGCGCGAGGCCGACGAGAAGCGCCGCAAGCGCGAGCGCGCCAACGCCGAGAAGAAGGCCGCCGCGCTGCACTCGCAGGCCGACAAGATGCGCGCGAAGGCCACCAAGACCGTCGCCGCGCAGAACATGGCCCGGCGCGCGGACAAGCTGCTGGCCGGCTTGGAGGAGGTGCGCGCCTCCGACAAGGTCGCCAAGCTGCGCTTCCCGGACCCCGCGCCGTGCGGCAAGACGCCGCTGATGGCCGAGGGCCTGTCCAAGTCGTACGGTTCGCTGGAGATCTTCACCGATGTCGACCTGGCCATCGACAAGGGCTCCCGGGTCGTCATCCTCGGCCTGAACGGCGCGGGCAAGACGACCCTGCTGCGCCTGCTGGCGGGCGTGGAGAAGCCGGACACCGGCGAGGTGCGTCCCGGGCACGGCCTGAAGCTGGGCTACTACGCGCAGGAGCACGAGACGCTGGACCCGGACCGCACGGTCCTGGAGAACATGCGCTCGGCCGCGCCGGACATGGACCTGGTCGACATCCGCAAGACGCTCGGCTCGTTCCTCTTCTCCGGTGACGACGTCGACAAGCCCGCGGGCGTGCTCTCCGGCGGCGAGAAGACCCGGCTGGCGCTGGCCACCCTGGTCGTCTCCTCCGCCAACGTGCTGCTCCTGGACGAGCCGACGAACAACCTCGACCCGGCCAGCCGCGAGGAGATCCTCGGCGCGCTGCACACCTTCACCGGCGCGGTGGTGCTGGTCTCCCACGACGAGGGCGCGGTGGACGCCCTCCAGCCGGAGCGCATCATCCTGCTCCCGGACGGCGTGGAGGACCTGTGGGGCCAGGACTACGCGGACCTGGTCGCGCTGGCCTGAGGCGGCGGTGGTCCCGGGCCCCGGGGCCCGCTCCCCGCGTCCGGCGGCGGTCCGCGGCCGGAGGGATCAAGGACGTCTGGATCATTCGGCCGACGGGTGATCCATCATCTGAGTGAGAACGGCTCGTACATCGGCGAGCCTCCCCGTGACGGCCGGGCCCGCTGGGCCCGGCCGTCATCATGTCGTACCACCCCCCTCTGACCTGCTCGTTCGCCGGAAATTCGGCTGTCCGACCGCTGGAATTCCGGGCGGAACCCCTAATTCCAAAGGTCAATGCGGCGCCTCGGGCGCCAAAGGATGTGCCACGGACCTTGCTGAATGGGTGGCCAGGAAGGCCGGGAGGGGTGATCATGAGAAGTCCAGAGCGCACTTCCCACGAGGAGGCACGGGTGGCCGAGACTCTGAAGAAGGGCAGCCGGGTGACCGGCGCCGCGCGCGAGAAGCTCGCGGCAGACCTGAAGAAGAAGTACGACTCCGGAGCGAGCATCCGGGCGCTGGCCGAGGAGACCGGCCGCTCCTATGGGTTCGTGCACCGGATGCTCAGCGAATCCGGTGTGACCCTGCGTGGTCGTGGCGGAGCCACCAGGGGCAAGAAGGCCGCCTCGGCCTGACCGAGGCGGTCACTCCGGGAGCCACGGTGCCACCCGGTCGGTCGAGCAGGCGACCGGGTGGTTACTGTTCAGTCACTTAGGCACGCAAGTGCGGTCGGCTGACTCGGAGGCGCCCCATGACTCTGCTCGACAAGGACGGTGTGCGGCTCACCGTGGACGACGTGATCGCCACGGTGACCCTCGCCGGACCGGCCAAGCGCAACGCACAGTCGCCCGCCATGTGGCGGGCGCTGGCCGAGGCCGGATCACTGCTGCCGGGCGACGTCCGGATCGTGGTGCTGCGCGGTGAGGGCAAGTCCTTCTCCGCCGGACTGGACCGGCAGGCCTTCACGCCCGAGGGCTTCGACGGTGAACCGTCGTTCCTGGACATGGCGCGCGGTACGGACAGCGAACTGGACGCCACGATCGCCGAGTACCAGGAAGCGTTCACCTGGTGGCGGCGTACCGACCTGGTGTCGATAGCCGCCGTCCAGGGCCACGCGATCGGCGCGGGCTTCCAGCTCGCGCTCGCCTGCGACCTGCGGGTGTGCGCCGACGACGCGCAGTTCGCGATGCGCGAGACCAGCCTGGGGCTGGTGCCGGACCTGACCGGCACCCACCCCCTGGTCTCGCTCGTCGGCTACGCCCGCGCGCTGGAGATCTGCGCCACGGGCCGCTTCGTGCACGCCGACGAGGCCGAGCGCATCGGCCTGGCCAACCTCGTCGTGCCCGCCGCCGACCTGGAGGGCGCCGTCGCGGACCTGGCGGCGGCCCTCGTCGCCGCGCCCCGCGACGCCGTCATCGAGACCAAGGCCCTGCTGGCGGGCGCCGTTTCCCGTACGTACGAGGAGCAGCGGGCCGCCGAACGGGCCGCGCAGGCGCGCCGGCTGCGGGACCTGGCGGGGCTGGGCGAGTAACCGCTCGCGACGCTCAGGAGGCGGCGGGCGGTTCGAGGGCGGCGACGAGCACCGCGACGGTGGGCCGCTCCGCGCCCGCCGCCGTCCCGACCGCGTCGCGCACCGCCCGCGCCACGTCCAGCGCCCGCCGGTCCGCCGCGACGGCCAGCTGCACCAGTACGTGCCCGTCGTCGTGCCGCACCGGCCGGGACAGCGCGCCCAGCGCCGGCACGAGCCGGACGACGCCCGGCACCCGTAGTACGGCCGCTTCCAGGGGATCGGCGTCCCCGGCCGTGGCTCCGGCCGGGCCCGCCGCCGTATCGGCGGTTTCCGCCCCACCGCCCCCGCCAGGCGCGTCGTTCCCGCCTTCATCCCCGCCGTCGTCCCCGTCGAGGAGATCGGTGGCCCGCAGATCGACGGCCGCCACCTCCAGGCCCAGCCGCTCCGCGCCGCACGTCAGCAGCGCTTCCCGCAGCAGGCCGGCGGAGGCCGGGACCGGGCGGCCCGCCGTGGCCGCGAAGTCCGCCTCGATCCGCAGCGGCCCGGGCGGCAGCGCGCTCGGCGGAGCCGGAACGGCGGCTTCCGGCGGGGCGTCGGGCTCCGCCAGGGACAGCCGTACCGTACCGACGCGGAGTCCGGGCAGCGCGTCGCCGGCCTTGCGCAGTACACCGGCGGCGGCTCGTTCGGCGATCCACGCGCCGTCCGCGGGGCCGCCGAGCGGCAGTAGCCGTCCCAGCCCGAGCTGCTGCCGTACCGCCGTCACCAACTGGTCACCGGCCACCGGCCGTCACCTCTTTCCCGAAGCGTGCTTCCACCTTGCCGCACACCGGCGGGCGCGGCAGGACCGGGTACGCGAATGGCCGCAACAGATGCACCCGGCTGCCGCATCCCCGGAGCGACCTCGGGGAAACGGACTTACTGTAAGAAACGGAGCGGCTTCGAGCTCCGCCCCTCCGGAAAGGGACGATCGGCGATGACCGAGAGCGCACAAGGTAACCGGCCCGAGCCGCGGACCGGAGACTCGCAGGGCAAGACGCTGGGAGCCAAGCGGGGCGGCGGTGATCCCGCGACCCGCGGGCGCACCACCATCGCGGACGGCGTCGTGGAGAAGATCGCCGGGATGGCCGCCCGGGACGTGGTGGGCGTACACGCCATGGGCAGCGGCTTCGCCCGCACGCTCGGCGCGGTGCGCGACCGGGTGCCCGGCGGCAGCAAGTCGGTGACGCGCGGCGTGAAGGCCGAGGTCGGCGAGGTGCAGACCGCGCTCGACCTGGAGATCGTCGTCGAGTACGGGGTCTCGATCGCGGACCTCGCCAAGGCCGTACGGGAGAACGTCATCTCCGCCGTCGAGCGGATGACGGGCCTGGAGGTCGTCGAGGTCAACATCGCGGTGAGCGATGTGAAACTGCCCGACGACGAGGAGGACGAGGGCGACGAGGAGCCGCGCCTCCAGTAGAGCGGGCCGGCAGAGCGGCGGCCAGTTTCCAGACAAGGTGCCGGGGCTTCGCTCCGCGGGGCCCGGCCGGGGTGGTAGCGAAGGGAAGCGCGTAGATGAGCATGGCCGTGACCGGTCTGTTGGCCGGAATGGCGCTGGGCTTCGCCGGATACTTCGGCGGCTTCGGGGCCTTCGTGCTGGTGGCGGCGCTGGGCGCCATCGGGTTCATCGTCGGGAGGTTCGTGGACGGCGACCTGGAGCCGGGAGAGTTCTTCCGTACCCGTACGGGCGACCGCGACGACCGGCGGAGGTGACGCCCGGTGGCGACCGTGTCCCCCGCGGCCGCGGCACCCGGCGCCGCCCACCCGGCCGACGTACCGGCCGGTGAACGGGGTGCCACCCGGGTCGCGGACCGGGTCGTGGCGAAGATCGCCGCGCAGGCCGCGCGCGAAGCCCTGCGCGACGCCTCCACCGTCCGTACCGACGCGCACGCCTCGGTGTCGGTGCGCCGCCGCGAAGGGCGCCGGGACTTCGGCGAGGCACGGGTGCGGGTGGCCGTGGAGCTGGGCTATCCGTCCGACATCGGCGCCCAGTGCGGCGCGGTACGCCGCCAGGTGACGCAGCGGGTGCGCGAACTGGCCGGGATGTCGGTGCCCGAGGTCTCCGTACAGGTCGAGCGGCTGCGCGCGCCCCAGTTGGAGCGGAGCGGCCGGGGGAGGGTGCGATGAGCGACGACGACCCCGACCTGCGGGGGACCCGACGGCTCCCCACCCTCGACACATCGGCGGGCGCCACGGCCGGGCCCGAAGACACCGCCCCGGCCGACGGCGAACGGCCCGCGCACGAGGAGCACGAGGAGAGCGGCGGCGGGGGCCGGGCCCGGCGCTTCTGGGCGGCGCGCCGGGTGCCGGCCGCGCTGGTGGCGCTCGTGGTGCTGGGCGCCGCGGGCCTGCTGCTGTACGACGTGGCCGCGGTGCGCGCCGACCGTCCCGCCATGGCCTGGCGCAAGCGCCTCGCCGAGGAGCTGGCGACCCGTCACCTGGACGACGTATGGGTGCTTGTGGGCGCCGCCGTGGCCGTGGTCCTGGGCCTGTGGCTGCTGCTGCTCGCGGTGACGCCCGGCCTGCGCGCCGTGCTGCCGATGCGGCGCACGACGCCGGACGTACGCAGCGGCCTGGACCGCGCGGCGGCGGCGCTGGTCCTGCGCGACCGGGCCATGGAGGTGCCGGGCGTGCAGTCCGTACGGGTCGCCGTCGGCCGCCGCAGGGCCAAGGCCCGCGCGGTCTCGCACTTCCGCGGACTGGACGAGGTACGGGGCGACCTGGACACGGCGCTCGGCGACGGACTGCGGCAGCTGGGGCTCGCCCGGCGGCTCGCGCTGTCCGTACGGGTACGCCGGTCCGCGAAGAGGTGAGCACGGCGATGCGCAAGGTCTCGCGAACGGTCAACCGGGTGCTGCTGGGCCTGACCGGCCTGGTGCTGATCGGTGTCGGCGGCACGGTGCTGCTCGGCGGCCTCGACCTGCCGGGCAAGTGGGGCTTCGGCATGCCGTCCGGCTGGCGCTGGTCGCGCCCCGACGACGTGCTGCTGCGCGCCGAGGACCGCACCCGCTGGACGGACAGCGGCTGGTGGTGGCCGGTGGTCATCGCGGTGCTGGCGGTGCTGGTCCTGCTGGCGCTGTGGTGGCTGCTGTCCCAGTTCCGGCGGCACCGGCTGGGCGAGGTCCTCGTGGACAGCGGCGACGGCGAGGGCGCCCAGCTGCGCGGCCGGGCGATGGAGAGCGTCCTGACCGCCGAGACGGAGACACTGGACGGGGTGGACCGGGCGCGGGTGAGGCTGACCGGACGCCGCACGGAACCCCGGCTGCGCGCCGGTCTGGCCCTCGCCCCCCACGCGAACCCTTGCGCGGTGGTCGCCCGTCTCTCGTCGGAGACGATCGCCCACGCACGCACCTCGGCCGGACTGGAGAAGCTGCCCGCCGAGGTACGGCTGCGGGCGGTCAAGCATCGGGCGGAGCGGGTGAGTTAGGCGGGGCGTGCGGGGGCGCCCGGCGCTTCCGGTAGGCCGGAGCCGCACGCCCCGGCCACCGCGTGGGCCAGAGCCGCACGCCCCGCCCCCGCGTGCGCCGAAGCCGTACGGCCCCCGCGTGCGCCGGGACCGTACCCCCGCTCCCGCATGCGTCACGACCGTACGCCCGGCGCCCCGTGGCGCGCCCGCCCTCAAAACCCCCGCCGAGCCCCACCATCCACCGGCACCATCACCCCGGTGACATACGACGCCGCCGGGGACAGCAGGAAAGCGACGGTGCGGCCGAACTCCTCCGGTTCGCCGTAGCGGCGCAGTGGGATCGTGGCGCTGTTGCGGGTGCGGGCCTCCTCGGGGTTTCCGGAGAGGGCGTCGAGCTGTGTCAGGCGGTCCGTGGCGATGCGGCCCGGCAGGACGCCGAAGACCCGGATGCCGCGCGGGCCCAGTTCGTCGGCGAGTGCCTTGGCGTAGCCCGCCAGGCCCGGCCGCAGGCCGTTGGAGATGGCCAGCCCGTCGACCGGTTCGTAGACGGAGCTGGACAGGACGAAGCCGATCGCGCCGCCGTCGCCGAGCGCGGCGGACGCCGTACGGGCGAGCCGGACCGCGCCGAGGAAGACCGACTCGAACGCCGCCTGCCACTGCTCGTCGGTGTTGTCGGTGGGCCGGCCCGGCGGCGGGCCGCCGACGCTGACGAGGATGCCGTCGAGGCGGCCGAAGCGCTCGCGGGCGGTGTCCACCAGGCGGGCGGCGGCGTCCGGGTCGGCGTTGTCGGCGGCGACGCCGTGCGCCCGCTCGCCGAGCGAGGCCGCGGCGGACCGCGCGCTCTCCGCGTCGCGTCCGCTGATGACGACGTTCGCCCCGTCGGCGACCAGTTCCCGCGCGGTGGCGAAGCCCAGGCCGCGGCTGGCGCCGGTGACGATGTAGGTCCGGTCGGTGAGTCCTAGATCCATGGGGGTCAGTCTGCCCCGTCGCACCCGAACATGGTGAAGGCGGTGCCGATGAGGCCGACGTGACTGAACGCCTGCGGGAAGTTGCCCAGCTGGCGGCCGCTGACCGGGTCGTACTCCTCGGCCAGCAGCCCCAGGTCGTTGGGCAGCCGCAGCAGCCGGTCGAACAGTTCCCGGGCCTCCTCCCGCCGCCCGGTCAGATGCAGCGCCTCGGCGAGCCAGAACGAGCAGACCAGGAAGGTGCCCTCGCTGCCCGGCAGCCCGTCCACGGTGCTGCCGTCGGTGCTGTACCGCCGTATCAGGCCCCCGTGCGTCAGCTCCGCGCGGACCGCGTCGACCGTGCCGACGGCCCGCGGGTCGTCGGCGGGCAGGAAGCCGAGGCGCGGGATCAGCAGCGTCGAGGCGTCCAGCTCCTTGGAGCCGTAGGACTGGGTGAAGGTGTTGCGCCCGGGGTCGTAGCCCTTCTCGCACACCTCACGGTGCACCGCGTCGCGCATGGCGCGCCAGCGGTCCACGTCCCCCTCCAGGTCGGGGTGGAACTCCACCGCCTTGAGGGCGCGGTCCGCGGCGACCCAGGCCATGATCTTGGAGTGCACGAAGTGCCGGCGCGGCCCGCGCACCTCCCACAGCCCCTCGTCGGGCTCGCGCCAGTGGGACTCCAGGAACTCCAGCAGCGCACGCTGGATGTTCCAGGCGTGCGGCTTGGACGGCAGGCCCGCGACGCGCGCGATGTGGAAGGAGTCCAGCACCCCGCCGTAGACGTCGAGCTGCCGCTGTTCGACGGCGGCGTTTCCGATGCGTACGGGCTTGGAGCCGGCGTAGCCGCCGAGCCAGGGCAGCTCGGTCTCCGGCAGCCGCCGCTCGCCGCCCAGGCCGTACATGATCTGGAGGTCGGCCGGGTTGCCCGCCACCGCGCGCAGCAGCCAGTCCCGCCAGGCCACCGCCTCCTCGGTGTACCCGGCGGTGATCAGCGAGTTCAGGGTGAGGGTGGAGTCGCGCAGCCAGCAGAAGCGGTAGTCCCAGTTGCGTACGCCGCCCAGCTCCTCCGGCAGCGAGGTGGTGGGCGCGGCGACGATGCCGCCGGTGGGTGCGAAGGTCAGCGCCTTGAGGGTGATCAGCGAGCGCAGCACCTCGGCGCGGTACGGGCCGTCGTAGCGGCAGTGCGCCGCCCACGCCCGCCAGTCCTCCAGGGTGTGCTCCAGCGCCTCGTAGGGGTCGATCTCGGCGGGGCGCGGTTCGTGCGAGGGGTGCCAGGTCAGGACGAACGCCACCCGCTCGCCGGCCGCGACGGTGAAGTCGGAGCGGGTGCTGTACCCCTGCCCGTACGTCTCGACCTCGGGCTCGGTGCGCAGCCACGCGGAATCGGGACCGGCCACCGCGACACGGCACCGGCCGACGTGGCGCACCCAGGGGACGACCAGGCCGTAGTCGAAGCGCAGCCGCAGCACCCCCTGCATGGCGACCTCGCCCTCCAGGCCCTCCACGATGCGTACGAGGTCGGGCGCGCGGTCGCGCTGCGGCATGAAGTCGGTGACCCGCACCGAGCCGGTACCGGTGTGCCAGACGGTGTCCAGGACGAGGGAGTCGCCGCGGTAGGAGCGCTCGGACCGGGCGTCGGAGGCGGCGGGGGCGAGCAGCCAGTGCCCGTTCTCCCGGTCGCCGAGCAGGGCCGCGAAGCAGGCGGGGGAGTCGAAGCGGGGCAGGCACAGCCAGTCGACCGAGCCGTCCCGGCCGATCAGGGCGGCGGTCTGCAGGTCACCGATGAGCGCGTGGTCCTCGATGGGTGCGTGCACGCGGTGCCCCTTCCGTCAGCGGCTATTCGCTTCCGGCGACTGTACGGGGCAGGGGCTCGGCGGTGGTGGATCCGGCGGACCCGGTGTCCGCCGCGGGGGTCGCGTCCTCACCCGTGGCCTCGGCCGCGCTGTCCGCGGGGCTCGTGGCGGCGGCCGCGCCGTCCGCGGGGCTCGCGGCGGCAGCCAGCCGGTCCCGGCGTTCCCGGCGGACCAGGATGAACCAGCCCACGGGCACCCCGGCGGCGAACAGCCACCACTGGACGGCGTAGGCCATGTGCGGACCGATGCTGTCGTGGTCCGGCTCGGGCACCGGCTCCGGCTTGCCGCCGGGGGGCTTCGGCGCGGTCTGTTCGATGTAGCCGCCGAGGACCGGGCGGCCCAGCGCCTTGGCCTGCTGCTCGCTGTTGATCAGCATGACCTGGCGCTCGGGCAGGCCCGGCTTGTCCTTGATGCCGCTGTTCCCGGTGGTCTCGTCGGCCATCATCCGGCCGGTGACGGTGACCTGCCCGGCCGGCGCGGCGGGCACGTCGGGGAAGCGGGTGAGGTCGTTGCCGGAGGCGATCCAGCCGCGGTTGACCAGGACGGTGGCGCCCTTGCGCGGCCCCCGGTCCAGGACCAGCGGGGTCAGCACGTAGTAGCCGATGGTCTGCTCGTCGGCGGCGGTGCGCTGGCGGACCACGACCTCGTGCTCGGTGTCGTATGTGCCGGTGGCGGTCACCCGGCGCCACATGTCGTCGCGCGGGAGCGTCCGGCCGGGGGCGGTCAGGTCGGTGACCGGGACCGGCTCGGCGTGGAGGTTGTCCGAGATGAGCTGGTTCTGTGCCACCCGGTGCTCATGGCGGTGGAGCTGCCAGAAACCCAGCTTGACCATCACTGGGATCAGGACGAGACCCACGAGGGTGAGGATCACCCACTGCCGGGACAACAGGAAGCGGTACACCCCACGAAGGTACAACCAGGGCATCCGGCGCCCTGGCGGCGGGGTCGGCGTCAGACCCGGTCGACGATGCCCACCTGGCCCTCCGCGCGGGCGCAGTGGGCGCCGCAGAACCACCGGCCGCCCGCCTCCACGCCCTGGCCGATGATCTGGCACCGGCAGTGCTCGCAGATCGGCGCCATGCGGTGGATGGCGCAGGAGAAGCAGTCGAAGACGTGCACCGCGCCTTGGGCGTGCACTTCGAACGTCATGCCGTATTCGTTTCCGCAGACCTCACAACGTGCCATGCGCCACAGGGTGCGGGTGGGGCGGGCGGCGGGGCGAGCCTGCCCCTGGCGTGTTGTGGGGCTTCACCCGGACGCAGGCGCCGGGGCCACGTCCTGGAGGAGCTGCATGAAGGCGGCCTCGTCGATGACCGGGGTGCCGTACGCGAGGGCCTTGGCGGTCTTGGACGTACGCGACTCCGGGTCGTTGGTGACCAGCAGGCTCGTCAGCCGGGAGACGCTGGTGGCCACGTGCAGCCCGGCCTCGGTCGCGCGGTCCTCCAGCAGCTCGCGGTCGACGGAGGTGTCACCGGAGAACGCCACCCGCATGCCCTGCACCAGGCGGCCGCCCGGCTCGTACCGGCCGGGGTTCGGGTACGGGCAGGCGGGCCGCTTGCGCGAGGGGCGCCAGCTGGTGGGGCGGTACGCGGACGAGGCGGTGCGCTGCCGGGGCGCCGGGCCGTCCGCCCACTCCGTGAGCGGCTGGCAGGCCAGCAGCGGCAGGCGCAGATTGGCCTGTGCGGCCAGCCGCAGGCTGGGGCGGAACGCCTCCGCCAGCACCCGGGCGTCGTCGAGGGCGTGGTGGGCGTGCTCCTGCTTGACGCCGTAGTGCGCGGCGAGGGACTCCAGCTTGTGGTTGGGCAGCGGCAGGCGCAGCTCCTTGGAGAGCGCGATGGTGCACAGCCGCTGCCGCACCGGTGCCTCGGCCTCGGCGCGGGCGTACTCCCGGGCGATCATCGACCAGTCGAACATCGCGTTGTGCGCGACCAGGACCCGCCCCTCCAGCCGCCGGGACAGCTCGGGGACGATCTCGGGGAAGAGCGGCGCGGTGGACAGCATGTCGCTCGTCAGACCGTGGATCCACACCGGGCCGGGGTCCCGCTGCGGATTGACGAGGGTGTACCAGTGGTCCTCGACCTCGCCGTGGGTGTCCAGGCGGTAGACGGCCGCGGACACTATGCGGTCGTCGCGGGCCAGGCCGGTGGTCTCCACGTCGACGACCGCGTACCCCTTCGGATACGCGGCCGGCCAGGGGGCTTCCGCCTCCGGAGGGGACGGCTGCCGCCCGATCGCCGGGGTGATCGGGCGGGCTGCTGCCATGCGGTCTTCGAGCATGGTCACTGAGGATACGGGCCGCCACTGACAGCGCCACCGCCCTCCCCGTGCCCGCCGGCGGCCCGGCGCGGCCCGCGGGCGGGGCGCCCGGCGCGGACGTGCGCGAACGGAGCGCGCCCGGCCGTCCGTTGGACCACGATCGGGGGACGCGGTCACACGGCGGCGTCCGGCCCCCTCCCGTGTCGGGCGCGCGGCCCGGACCCGACTGCGGCGTTACGTAACGAACGCCCGAATAGTCCCCGACGGAAACGTGCCACACCCCGAACGCCGCTGACACCCCGTCTTACATACTTCTCGGTAACAACCCCTAGCGGGGCGCCCATCGGCGCCTTTATGGTGCCGACATGCCGCACCTGCCCGATGTCGTGCTGTGGTCCGTGCCCGCGTTCATCGTGCTCACCGTCGTGGAGATGGTGAGCTACCGCCTCCATCCCGACGAGGACGCCGCCGGGTACGAGGCCAAGGACGCGGCGACGAGCGTGGGGATGGGACTGGGCAGCCTGGTCTTCGACGCGCTGTGGAAGATCCCGATCGTGGCGATCTACTCGGCCGTCTATACGCTCACCCCGCTGCGGGTGCCCGTCCTGTGGTGGACGCTGCCGCTGATGCTGCTCGCGCAGGACTTCTTCTACTACTGGTCGCACCGCGGCCACCACGTCATCCGCATCCTGTGGGCGTGCCACGTGGTGCACCACTCCAGTCAGAAGTTCAACTTCACCACCGCGCTGCGGCAGCCGTGGACCAGCTGGACGGTCTGGCCGTTCTACGTGCCGATGGTCGCCCTCGGCGTGCACCCGGCCGCGGTCGCGTTCTGCTCGTCGGCCAACCTCGTCTACCAGTTCTGGGTGCACACCGAGCGGGTCGGCAAGCTCCCCGGGCCCTTCGAGTACGTACTGAACACGCCCTCGCACCACCGGGTGCACCACGCCTCGCAGGGCGGCTACCTGGACCGCAACTTCGGCGGCATCCTCATCATTTGGGACCGGATGTTCGGCTCGTTCGTCCCGGAGACGGAACGGCCGGTCTACGGGCTCACCAAGAACATCAACACCTTCAACCCGCTGCGCGTCGCCACCCACGAGTACGCGGCCATCGCCCGCGACATACGGGCGGCGGAGAGCTGGAGCGAACGGGCCGGGCGGGTCTTCCGCGGACCGGGGTGGCAGCCGGCGCGGCTCGCGGCAGGGAAGGCGGCCGGGAAGGCCGAGAAGGCCGGGGTGTCCGGGAAGGCCGGGGTGTCCGGGAAGGCCGAGGCCGCCGACGCCCCCAAGACTTCCCAAAGCTCCACCGCCTCCACCACCCCCGACCCCGCCAAGGAGCGCGTCGCGTGACGACCGCCGCGCGCACGGCGCGGGTCCTGCTCGGTGCCCTCGCCGGATTGACCCTCGTCCACCTCGCCGCCCTGCTCACCGGCGCGACCACCGTCGCGCACCTGACCAAGCCCGCGCTGATGCCGGTGCTGGCCGGGTACGTGCTGGCCGCCGGCGCGCCCCGGCTGCTCGCCGTCGCGCTGCTCTTCGGCTGCGGCGGCGACACCCTCCTCCAGACCGGCGACGACGCGCTGTTCCTGGCCGGTATGGGCTCCTTCGCCGCCGGACACATCTGCTACCTGGTCCTCTTCGCCCGGCGCGGCGCCTTCCCGGGCGGGCCGCGGCGCTCCGGGCCGCTCGCGGCGGTGTACGCGGCCGCCTGGCTCGGCTTCGTCGCGCTGCTGTGGCCGGACCTGGACGCAGACCTGCGGCTGCCGGTCGCCGCGTACAGCCTGCTGCTCACCGCGACGGCCTTCGCCGCCCTGCGGCTCGGCCCGCGGGCGGCGCTCGGCGGCCTGCTCTTCCTGCTGTCCGACGCGCTGCTCGCCACTGGTCTCGCCCACTGGCGGCAGCCGCCCGCCGCCCAGTTCTGGGTGATGCTGACGTACACGGCGGCCCAGTACGCGCTGGCCGACGGCGTACGGAGGGCGTACGCGGGACGCGAACGGACCCGGGGCACCGGACCCACCCGGGCGTACGGTGAGGTGCGTAGTACAACCGTCTGACCGCAAGGAACGTACGTCATGCGCGCCACCACCCTCCACGCACCCCGCGACATCCGCGTCGAAGAGGTCCCGGACGCCGCGGTCCGGGAACCGGGGGACGCGGTGGTGCGGGTGCTGCGGGCCTGTATATGCGGCAGCGACCTGTGGGCCTACCGGGGCGAGATCCCGCGCGAGCGCGGGCAGCGGATCGGCCACGAGTTCCTCGGCGTGGTCGAGGAGACCGGCTCCGAGGTGTCCGGCGTCCGGCCCGGCGACCTCGTCGTCGCGCCCTTCACCTGGTCCGACGGCGTGTGCGAGTTCTGCGCCGAGGGCCTGACGACCTCCTGCGAGCACGGCGGGTTCTGGGGCGGTACGCCCGGCTCGGACGGCGGCCAGGCCGAGGCCGTCCGCGTCCCGTACGCCGACGGCACCCTGGTCACGCTGCCCGCCGACGCGGCCGGCGACGACCGGCTGCTGACCGCGCTGCTGACGCTCTCCGACGTGCTCGGCACCGGCCACCACGCGGCGCTCGGCGCGGGTGTGCGGCCCGGCGCGACGGTCGCGGTCGTCGGGGACGGCGCGGTCGGGCTGTGCGGGGTGCTCGCCGCCAGGCGGCTGGGCGCCGAGCGGATCATCGCGCTCGGCCGGCACACCGCCCGTACGGACCTCGCCCGTGCCTTCGGCGCCACCGACGTGGTCGCCGAGCGCGGCGACGCGGCCGTGGCGGCGGTGCGCGAGCTGACCGGCGGCCGGGGCGCGCACGCCGTCATCGAGGCCGTCGGCACCGAGCAGTCCATGGCCACCGCTGTCGGCATCACCCGGCCCGGCGGCGCCGTCGGCTGGGTCGGTGTCCCGCACGGCAGCGGCAACGGCCTGGACATGGAGACGCTGTTCCAGAACAACATCGCGGTACGCGGCGGTGTCGCCCCCGTCCGTACGTACATCCCCGACCTGCTGCCCGACGTCCTGGACGGCACCCTCGACCCGTCGCCGGTCTTCGACCTGACCGTGGACCTCGACGGCGTCCCGGACGGCTACCGCGCCATGGACGAGCGCACCGCGCTGAAGGCCCTGGTCAAGCCCTGACCGGCGAGGACGGCCGCGGGCTTGAGTCTCCCGCCGGGGGAGACCCGACAGTGGACGGCGTGAACGAGGACGGCGACGGCCTGCTGACGATCGGCGCGCTGGCCCGGCGCACCGGAGTGCCGGTGAAGACGGTCCGGCGCTGGTCCGACGAAGGCCTGCTGCCGCCCGCCGCCCGCACCCCCGCGGGCTACCGGCTGTACGGCCCGGACGCGCCCGCCCGCCTGGAGATCGTGCGCACGCTGCGCGAACTCGGCATCGGCGTCGCGGAGATCCGCGCCGTGCTGCGCAGCGAACGCACGGTCGCCGACGCGGCCGGGTGCTGGGCGGACGCCCTGGACGCGCAGATCCGCACGCTGCGGCTGCGGCGCGCCGTGCTGCGGGCGGTGGCCGCGCGGGGCACCGCAGCCGAGGAGCTACCCGACGTGCACCGACTCGCCCGCCTGACCGCCGCCGAACGCCGCCGTGTCATCGAGGAGTTCGTCGCGGACGCCCTGGACGGCGTGGCCGCCCCCGCCTACCGCGCCGGACTGCTGGCCGCCGCCCCGGACCTGCCCGAGGACCCGGCGCCCGACCAGCTCGCCGCCTGGCTCGACCTGGCCGACCACGTACAGCGCCCCGAAGTACGGGCCGCGCTGCGCCGCCTGGCCGAGTACAGCGCCCGTACCACCCCCGCCGAACTGTCCGCGACGGCCGCCGAGGACGCGGCGCGGGTCGCCGGCCTGATGCGCGAGCGCGCGGAGGCGGCCCTCGCGGCCGGTGTCGCCGCCGACTCCCCGGCGGCGGAGCCCGTCGTGGCGGAACTGGTCGCCGCCTGGCTGCCCACCCAGACGGACACGGCCGACCCGCCGCAGCGGGACGACGCCCACGCGCGCGCCAGGCTGCTGGAGCAGCTGGAGGCCGCCGCCGAGCCGCACATCGAGCGCTACTGGCAGCTGATGTGCATGGCCACCGGCCGCCCGCAGCCGCCCCGTTGGGATGCGGTGGGCGCCTGGACCGCCAGCGCGCTGCGCGCCCACCCCGAGCCCGGCCCCGGCCTCGTCCTGCCGCCCGCGCCGGACCCGCAGCGCGCGCTGTACGTGTATGAGCGGGTGGCCGCGCATGTCACCGCGCTGGTCGACGCCGTACCGGAGGAAGCGCTGGAGCGGCCCACGCCGTGCGACGACTGGACCGTCCGGCAGCTCATCGACCACATGACGTGGGAAAACCTCATGATCACCTCGATCGCCCGGGACGCGCCGCGCACCGACCCGGACGCCGGCCACCTGGGCGACGACCACACCGCCGCCTTCCAGGCGTCGGTGGACGCACTGCTCGCGGCGTTCACCGGCACCGGGATGCTGGAGCGTACATACGGCCCGTACGAAGCCCCTGGCGCCCTGTTCGCGCAGCAGGCCGCCGTCGAACTCCTCGCGCACGGCTGGGACCTGGCCCGCGCGCTCGGCGCGAGCACGGACCTGGCGCCGAAGGTCGCCGACGAGGTGCTGGAAGCGGCGCGCGGCATCTACGGGGCGGCGCCGCGTACGGAGGGCGGCTCCTTCGCGCCGGAGCGGCCGGCGCCGGCGGCGGCCGGGGGAGCGGACCGGCTGGCCGCCTACCTGGGCAGGTGAACCGGCCGCCTGCTCGGGCAGGTGAGACCGCGGTGGGGCCGGGCAGGTGATACGGCGGCGGGGCCGGGCGGCGTACCGCCCGGCCCCTGCCTCGGAACCGTCACCGGTCCCTCGGCGGCATCAGTCCCGGACCGCGTCCAGCGCGTCCACGATGCCGTAGCCGTAGTGGCCGTTGACGTGCTGCGTACCGGTGCACGTCTTGTCGGCGGTCGGGCAGCCCGGGTTGTCCGCCTGCATCTTCAGGAGCCACTGGATCTCCTGCGGGCTGGACTTCGGGTGGGTGCTCTTCAGGAGCGCCACGACACCGGCGACGTGCGGGCTGGCCATCGAGGTGCCCTGGAGGTAGCCGTAGTCACCGCCGGGCATGGTCGACAGGATGCCGCCGTGCTTGGCGGGCAGCTCCGGGATCTGGCGGTTGTCGCCGCCCGGCGCCGCCACGTCGATCACGCCGTTGCCGTAGTTCGAGAAGTACGACTTCAGGCCCTTGACGCCCGTCGAGGCCACCGTGACGGTGCCCGGCAGCTGGGTCGGCACGTCCCAGCACTTCTTCGGGTCGATGGTGCGCGAGACCGGCGTGGAGTCGTTCGGGCTGGAGGTGTCGGTCAGCTGCGCCGCCGCCAGGTCCATGTTGGAGTTGCCGGCCGCGGCGACGTTCACCACGCCCTTGCCCTCGGCGTACTTGGCGGCCCGGCCGACGGCGTCCACGATGGCGCCCTGGTCCAGGTCGTCCTTGCAGTTGAACATCCACGGGTCGACGTAGTAGCTGTTGTTCGTGACCTTGGCGCCGTGGTCGGCCGCGAAGACGAAGGCGCACACCACGCTCTCGGCGTAGAACAGGCTCGTCTTGGGCTCGCTGACCTTGATGGCGGAGAGCTTGACGCCCGGCGCCACACCGGCCACGCCGACACCGTTGCGCGCGGCGGCGATGGTGCCCGCGACGTGCGTGCCGTGGTAGTCCTCGGCCGGGTCGTACGGACGCCAGGCGCCGGGGGAGGTGTCCGCCACGCCGCCCACGCAGTTCGCCGACTGCTTCGGGGCGAAGTTGGCCTTCAGGTCCGGGTGGGTGTCGTCCACACCGGTGTCGATGACGGCGACGGTGACCTTCTTGCTGCCCTCGTCGATCTTCGCCGCCTGGTCCGCCTTGATGGCGGGGATGTCCCACTGGAGCGGCTCCAGCGGCTCCTTGTCGTCGCCCGCGGCGTTGGCCGCGCGGGCCGCCTTGGCCGCCTTGTCGGCGGTCAGCCGCTCGACCTTCTGGGGCTTGCCGACGTCCGTGGTGCCGGACGCCTTCAGCGGCGCCGTACGGGTGGCGCCGGCGGACTGCACGCCGGGCGTCTTGCGTATCGTCGCGGCGAACTGCGGGTTGGCCGAGTGGACGACGATCACGCCTATCTTCTCGTGGGCGATGATCACCTTCCCGCCGGCCTGGGTTATCGCCTTCGTGACGCGCTTGACCGAGGCCTGGCCCGGGGTGGCGTTCACGACGTACGAGAGC
The DNA here is from genome assembly GCF_008634025.1 of Streptomyces albofaciens JCM 4342. NCBI lineage: Bacteria > Bacillati > Actinomycetota > Actinomycetes > Kitasatosporales > Streptomycetaceae > Streptomyces > Streptomyces albofaciens. The sequence goes on from NZ_PDCM01000001.1 coordinate 2,776,339, forward strand.
AGCGGGCCGTCGGTCTTGACGGCGGCCGCCGGGGCCGCGGCCTGCGGGGCGGCGGTGGCCGCGCCCGGCAGGAAGCCGAGGGATGCCGTCAGGGCCAGTCCGAGCGGTACGGCCAGCGCCCGCACCCGTCTGGATCGGGGATGCGCCATGGGTACTCCACATCATCCGTGAGACCGCCCGTACACGGGTCGCGTACGGGCAGGTGGATACCGCCGAACGGGGGAACGGCCCCCGTGTGCGGCAAGTCCCCGAGAAGTTATCCGTGTCGACCACGGAACATCAATGGATCACGGAGAAAACCTGCCAAGAGCCGCGGATTGACCCGCCGTCAGGCGCGGGCGCCACGGTCACGGACGAGTCACGGGGCGCCTGCCCGCCCGGACCGGGGGCGCGGTCGTACGGCCGGGCCGGGAGCGCGCCCGGACGCCCGGGCGGGGCGCGGCCTCGGATATCCCGCCGCGGCACCGCGGCAATGGACCTCGCGCCCGGCCCGGCGGACGGGCCCTGCCGCGGCGGCCGGTGTTCCCGCTTCCTGTCGAATTCAACCAACCAACCTCTGTCGCAACGCATGCCGCACCTCTACGATGCGTGATCCGGATCACTTACGCACGCTTTATCACCGGATTCCGTCGTCCGCCCCTACGCACCCAGGAGAGCCCGTGAGCACCGCACCGCCGCCCACCGACCCGGGGCCGCCCGGGCCGCCGGACTTCACCGAGGTCCAGGCAGGCCCGGAATTCGGCGAACTGCGCCGCTCGTACCGCTCGTTCGCCTTTCCGCTCACCGTCGCCTTCATCCTCTGGTACCTGCTGTACGTGCTGCTCTCCAGCTACGCGGGCGGCTTCATGGGCACCAAGGTCTTCGGCAACGTCAACGTCGCCTTCGTGCTCGGCATCGCGCAGTTCGTGACCACCTTCCTCATCGCCTGGTGGTACTCCCGGCACGCCGCGGCCAAGCTCGACCCGAAGGCCGAGTCGATCAAGGCCCGCCTGGAGGGTGACGCATGAGCCCGACCGAACGGATCACCACCGGCGCGCGGCAGCTCGCCGACGGCGCCGGACAGCTCGCGGCCGGCGACGCCGGCGAGCACCGGGCGCTGATCATCACCCTGTTCGCGGTCTTCGTCGCCGCGACCCTGGGCATCACCGTCTGGGCCGGCCGGCAGACCCGGGGCGCGGAGGACTTCTACGCGGGCGGCCGCCAGTTCAGCGGCTTCCAGAACGGCCTGGCGATCTCCGGCGACTACATGTCCGCCGCGTCCTTCCTGGGCATCGCCGGCGCCATCGCCCTCTTCGGCTACGACGGCTTCCTGTACTCCATCGGCTTCCTCGTCGCCTGGCTGGTGGCGCTCCTGCTGGTGGCCGAACCGCTGCGCAACTCCGGGCGGTTCACGATGGGCGACGTGCTCGCGTACCGGATGCGCCAGCGCCCGGTGCGCACCGCCGCCGGCGTCTCCACGATCATCGTCTCGATCTTCTACCTGCTCGCCCAGATGGCGGGCGCGGGCGCCCTGGTCACCCTGCTGCTCGGGATCACCAGCGAGACCGGCAAGATCCTGGTCGTCGTCCTGGTCGGCATCGTGATGATCCTGTACGTGTCCATCGGCGGCATGAAGGGCACCACCTGGGTCCAGATGGTCAAGGCCGTCCTGCTGATCGCGGGCACCCTGCTCATCACGTTCCTGGTGATGCTCAAGTTCAACTTCAACATCTCCACCCTGCTGGGCAGGGCCGCCGAACAGAGCGGCAAGGGCGCCGCCTTCCTGGAGCCCGGTCTGAAGTACGGCGTGACCGCCACCTCGAAGATCGACTTCATCTCCCTGGGCATCGCGCTGGTCCTGGGCACCGCGGGCCTGCCGCACATCCTCATCCGCTTCTACACCGTGCCCACGGCCAAGGCCGCCCGGAAGTCCGTGAACTGGGCGATCGGCATCATCGGCGTCTTCTACCTGATGACCATCGCGCTCGGCTTCGGCGCCGCCGCCCTGATAGAGCCCGCCACGATCATCGCGTCCAACAAGGCGGGCAACACGGCCGCGCCGCTGCTCGCCCAGGAGATCGGCGGCGGCGCCGACTCCACCGGCGGCGCGATCCTGCTCGCGGTGATCTCCGCGGTGGCCTTCGCGACCATCCTCGCGGTCGTCGCCGGGCTCACCCTCGCCTCGTCCTCGTCCTTCGCGCACGACCTGTACGTGAACGTCTTCCGCAAGGGCAAGGCCACCGAGAAGGAGGAGGTGGCCGCGGCCCGCTGGGCGACCGTGGGCATCGGCGCCGTCGCCATCGTCCTCGGCGTCTTCGCGCGCGGCCTGAACGTCGCGGGCCTGGTGGCCCTCGCCTTCGCCGTCGCGGCCTCCGCCAACCTGCCGACGATCCTCTACAGCCTGTTCTGGAAGCGGTTCACCACCCAGGGCGCGCTGTGGTCCATCTACGGCGGCCTGGCCTCCTCCGTCCTGCTCGTGCTCTTCTCACCCGTCGTCTCCGGCAAGCCGACCTCGATGTTCCCCGGCGTGGACTTCTACTTCTTCCCGCTGGAGAACCCGGGCCTGATCTCCATTCCGCTCGGCTTCCTGCTGGGCTGGCTGGGCTCGCTGCTGTCCAAGGAGGAGCCGGACGTCAAGAAGTACGCCGAACTGGAGGTCCGCTCGCTGACCGGCACCGGGGCGCACTGACAGGGGCACTGCCCCGGGGCCGCCGTGCCTCCGCACCACCCGCGGGCGGGGTGGCGTCGTAGATCTCTACGACGCCACCCCGCCCGCCTCGTGATATCTCACCCGTGCCGGCTGTCAGACCCATCGCGTAGGCTCGAAGACGAACTGATCGGACTCGGGCAGGGGGCAGCGGTGCTCTCGGGCAGGGGGCAGCAGTGCTCATCGACACTTACGGTCGCGTGGCCACCGACCTGCGCGTCTCGCTGACCGACCGGTGCAACCTGCGCTGCACGTACTGCATGCCCGAGGAGGGCCTGCAGTGGCTCGCCAAGCCGGACCTGCTCACCGACGACGAGATCGTCCGCCTGATCCGTATCGCGGTCACCGACCTCGGCGTCGAGGAGGTCCGCTTCACGGGCGGGGAGCCCCTGCTGCGCCCCGGCCTGGTCGGCATCGTCGAGCGCGTGGCCGCCCTGGAGCCCCGCCCGCAGCTCTCGCTGACCACCAACGGCATCGGCCTGGAGCGCACCGCCACCGCCCTGCGCGCCGCCGGCCTGGACCGCGTCAACGTCTCCCTCGACACGCTGCGCCCGGACGTCTTCCGCGCCCTGACCCGCCGCAAGCGCCACGAGGACGTGCTGCGCGGCCTGGAGGCCGCCCGCGCCGCCGGCCTCACCCCGGTCAAGGTCAACAGCGTCCTGATGCCCGGACTCAACGACGACGAGGCCCCCGACCTGCTGGCCTGGGCCGTCGCCCACGACTACGAGCTGCGGTTCATCGAGCAGATGCCGCTTGACGCCCAGCACGGCTGGAAGCGCGAAGGCATGATCACCGCCGGTGACATCCTGGCCTCGCTGCGCACCCGCTTCACCCTCACCCCCGAGGGCCGGGAGGAGCGCGGCTCCGCCCCGGCCGAGCGCTGGCTCGTCGACGGCGGCCCGCACCGCGTCGGCGTCATCGCCTCGGTCACCCGCCCCTTCTGCCGCGCCTGCGACCGTACGCGCCTGACCGCCGACGGCCAGGTCCGTACGTGCCTGTTCGCCACCGAGGAAACCGACTTGCGCGCGGCCCTGCGCTCCACCGCGCCGGACGCGGAGATAGCCCGCCTGTGGAAGCAGGCGATGTGGGGCAAGAAGGCCGGGTCGGGTCTCGACGACCCGGCGTTCCTCCAGCCGGAGCGGCCCATGTCGGCGATCGGCGGATAGGCACGGGCGTCTGCCCCGGGGCGGGATGCGGTCCTGCCGCACGGCTGCCGTGGCCGGGGTGCGGTTCTGTTGTACGACTGCCGCGGCCGGGTGGTCCTGCCGTACGACTGCCGTGTCCGGGGCGTGGTCCTGCCGTACAGCTGTCGTGTCCGGGACGTGGTCCTGCCGTACAACTGCCGCGGCCGGGGCGCGGCCCCTCGTACCGCCTTCAGTGGCCGGGGTGCGGTCCTGCCGTACGACCGCCGTGGCTGGGACGTGGTCCTGCGGTACGACTGCCGCGGCCGGGGCGCGGCCCCTCGTACCGCCTTCAGTGGCCGGACCAATGGCGGCGGGCCGTCGGCGGCCGACCGCCCGCCGGTGGGGTCAGTCGCCCGCCGGGCGGTCCGCGGCGCCCTTCTCCCACTCCGCCAGCGTCACGACGTCCTTCAAGAACCCGCGCAAGTTAAGGAAGTTGGACAGGTGTTCGCGGTGCTCGTCGCACGCGAGCCAGGTCTTGCGGCGCTCCGGCGTGTGCAGCTTCGGGTTGTTCCACGCGAGGACCCACACGGCGTCGGCGCGGCAGCCCTTGGCCGAACAGACGGGCGTGTCCGAGGCGGGTTCCGGCGCCGAGCCGGGCAGCCCGGGCAGTCCCGGCAAGCCGGGGACCTGCGACGACGCGGAGTTTCCGGCGGAGCCGGCGGAGTCGGGGAGGGGGGCGTCAGGGGAGTTCACGGCCTCAACCCTACGTCGCCCGCGGCAGCGGACATGGCGACGCCGGGCAGCCACGGGGGGAGCCGCCCGGCGTCGGTCCGTCGCTCCGACGGGGGATGCGGAGCGCGTACGCAGTATGTCACGCGGGAGTGGGCCGGGTGCACCGGAACCGCATGATTGATCTGAGCTTTTTCTGAGCTTTGCAGATCGCGGACGGGTCAACTCCGTTCCCGCCGCGGCCCGTCCGCATCCGGCCCGGCCGCTTCCGGGACCGGTTCCGCCGGGCCGGCGGTGCCCCCGGGGCCCAGCATCGGCCGCGTGGGCGCCGGTATGAAGGTGGACGGCAGTGAACGTACGTTTTCCCGCCCGGCGTTGGCGATCACCACCGCGACGTACGGCAGGACGACCCCCAGCACCAGGGTGGCGATGGCCACGTGACGCTCGATGTTCCAGAGCACGGCCGTGAGCACCACGGCCACGGTCCGTACCGACATCGAGATCACATAGCGCCGCTGCCGGCCCCGCACATCCTCGGTCAGGCCCCGTCGCGCTCCCGTGATCCGGAAGGCCTGGGCGCCGGTCTGCTTCCGCATCACGTTCCACCACCTGCTTGTCGTGCCGGATTCTCCCCGGTTCCGCACCGATTCCACGTTACGCCGCGCCTGCGCCGCCTTCGAGACCGGGGCGCGATACGGGCGGGCCGGGTCCGTACCGCCCGCACGCGTACGGCCGCTCCGGCGTGCGGCGTAGCCCGTCCGGAGCGAAACTGACGGTGCACGATTGCGTGCGCGCGCCGCTTGAGGAGGCGACATGACTTGGTTGTGGGCAATCATCGTGGGCCTGGTCCTGGGCCTGATCGCCAAGGCGATCCTTCCCGGCAAGCAGGCGATCCCGCTCTGGCTGACCGTGATCTGCGGCATGCTCGGCAGCGTCCTGGGCAACTGGCTCGCCACCGGCATCGGAGTGAACGACACCAAGGGCGTCGACTGGACACGGCACGTGCTGCAGCTGGTGGGCGCCGTCATCGTGGTCGCCGTCGGTGACCGGCTCTGGGCCGCCGTACGGGGCCGCCACAGAGAGACGACCTGAGACGGAAGGCGTGAGACAGCCGGCCTGACGGCAACAGGCGGGAACACACACCGGCCGGCGCGCACGATGTGCGCGCCGGCCGTTCCTGCGTTCGTGGCGCCTAGCGGCCGTCGAGCTGGGCCAGCTTGCGGCCCGCCTTCAGGTACGCCGTACCGGGCACCTCGGCCAGCTTCTCGGCCAGCACCTCGCCCAGCGGCCGGATCGCCTCGGCCTCGGCCAGCACCAGCGTCTGCTGCCCCTCCGGGGCCTCCACGACCAGGCGCAGCGCGTTCTGCTTGGCCAGCCGCCGGGCAGCCGAGGCGCTCGGCGTGAACTCCAGCACCTTGGTCAGGACCGTGGCCACCGTCTCCGCGCCGTGCTCGGCGACGTCCACCACCGGCAACGTGCTCACGTCGGCGAAGGACTTCTTGGAGAACTGCGCCACGAACCCGGCACGCGCGGCCATCGCCGCCTCCAGGCCGTACAGCGCCGTCACGACCTCGCCGGCCAGCACCTTCTTCAGATCCATCGGGTGCAGCGACTTGTCCGCCACCCGGGCCAGCACGACCGCGATCTCCTCGTCGGTCCACTCGGTCCAGGCCTTCAGGTACGGCTCCATCAGCCGGTCCGGCACCGACATGATCTTGCCGAAGACATCGTCGGCGGGCGCGCTGAGCCCCACGTAGTTGCCCTTGGACTTGGACATCTTGGCGCCGGTGCCGTCCGTGCCCTCGATCAGCGGCATGGTGACGACCAGCTGCGGCCGCTGCCCGCGCAGCTCCATCAGCTTGCGGCCCATCTGGAGGTTGAGCAGCTGGTCGGCGCCGCCCAGCTCCACGTCGCACTCCAGCGCCACCGAGTCCAGGCCCTGCGCGATCGGGTACAGCAGCTCCGTCATCGTCAGGCCGGAGCCCGCGGCGAGGCGGTTGCGGAAGTCCTCGCGCTGGAGCAGCTGCGAGACCGGCACCTGGGAGAGCAGCCCCAGCAGCTCGGGGAAGGTGTACGGCGCCAGCCACTCGCTGTTCTGCCGGAAGCTGACCTTCTCGAAGTCGAAGAACGGCCGGACCTGGTCGCGGTAGCTGGCCAGGTTGGCGGCGATGTCCTCGTCGGTCAGCGGCGGGCGCTCGGCCGTACGGCCCGACGGGTCGCCGATCTTGGCGGTGAAGTCACCGATGATCAGCGTCACGTCGTGTCCGAGCCGCTGGAACCGGCTCAGGATGATCAGCGGCACCGCGTGCCCGAGGTGGACGTCGGTGGCGGTCGGGTCGATGCCCAGCTTGATGTGCAGGCCCTTGCCCGCCGCCCGGCGCTCCTCGATGCGCTCGGCGAGCTGGTCCACGCCCGGCAGCACCTCGACGGTACGGGAGGCGATCAGCTCGGCCTGCTCCTTGGCGGGCAGGTCCGTCAGGTCCAGATAGCGCCGGGCGCCCGTCTCCTTGAGCAGCTCCGCGACGGTGGAGTCGGCGGAGAGGTCTGCGGAGAGCAGCGAGCTGGCGCGGGCGACGGATTCGCCGAGGCGTGTCATGGCGTTCCTGATCGGTCGGTTTTCCCGTACGGGAGGACGAGGGAAGAGTCTATTCGAGGCGGCCGGCCCTGCCGGGACCGGCCACAGCCCTCCCTACAGCCCTCCCTGCGCACCCGCGGCGTCACACTCCGGGACTGACCGAACTCATATTGAAGTCCGGGATCCGCAGGGGCGGCATCGCGGCGCGCGTGAAGTAGTCGCTCCACTCCCGCGGCAGCGTCCGCTCCGTACGGCCCGCCTCCGCCGCCCGCCCCAGCAGGTCCACCGGCGACTCGTTGAAGCGGAAGTTGTTCACCTCGCCCACCACCTCGCCGTTCTCGACCAGATAGACACCGTCCCGGGTCAGCCCGGTGAGCAGCAGCGTCGCCGGGTCCACCTCGCGGATGTACCACAGGCAGGTCAGCAGCAGCCCCCGCTCGGTGCCCGCCACCATCTCCTCCAGCGACCGGGTGCCGCCGCCGTCCAGGATCAGGTTGCCGATGCCCGGCGCCACCGGCAGCCCGGTCAGCGCGGCGCTGTGCCGGGTGGTCACCAGCCGCCGCAGCTCGCCCTCGCGGATCCAGTCGGTCGGTTCCAGCGCCAGCCCGTTGTCGAACACGGAGGCGTCGTCGCCGGAGGCGTGGGCCAGGACGAACGGCGCGCACTCCAGGCCCGGGGCGCGCGGGTCGCTGCGCAGCGTCAGAGGCAGCCCGGCGACCTTGCTGCCGACACGGGTGCCGCCGCCGGGCCGGGAGAAGACCGTACGGCCCTCGGCCGCGTCCCGGGCCGTCGCCGACCACTGCTGGTACACGAGCAGGTCGGCGACGGCGGTCGGCGGCAGCAGGGTCTCGTACCGCCCGGCCGGCAGCTCGACGCGCCGCTCGGCCCAGCCGAGCCGGGTCGCCAGCGCCGCGTCCATGGCCAGCGGGTCCGCGTCACGGAAGTCCCGGGTGGACAGCCCCGCCCAGGCGGACCGGCTGCGGTCCGGGGACTTGGCGTTCAGCTCCAGCGTCCCGGTGGGCTGGTCGTGCCGCAGCCGCAGCCCCGTGGAAGAGCCGAGATAGGACGACACGACCTCGTGGAAGGCGAACCCGTACAGCTCACGCCCCCCGTCCCCGGCCTGCTTGAACGATTCGCCCAGCGCGGGCGCGAAGGAGTCGAAAACCGCGGAGGAGGTCTCGGCCGGGGCATCGGTGAAATCCGGCGACGGCGCGGCACCGGAGACCAGCGGCCCGGCGTCCTCGGCGGGCCCCGCCGCACGCGCGGCCGCCTCCGCCTCCCGCACCAGCGGTTCCAGGTCGGCCGAGGTCACCGCGGACCGGGAAACCACACCGGAGGCGGTGCCCTGCGCGCCGTCCACGGTGGCGATCACCGTCAGCGACCGCCCACGGGTGACCCCATTGGTGGTCAGCGCATTACCGGCCCACCGCACATTGGCACTCGACCGCTCATTCGCGATGACCACACACCCGTCGGCCCGGGACAGTTCCAGGGCCCGCTCGACCATCTCATGGGGCGCACCCGCCCGCGGGTTACGGCTCATCGACCCGCCTCCTGTGCCGTATTCAAAATGCTGACGTCGGTGAACAAAGCGGCCGGACACCCATGCGAAACCGCCGCGATCTGCCCCGGCTGCGCCTTCCCACAGTTGAAGGCCCCGCCCAGGACATACGTACTCGGCCCGCCGACCGCGGCCATCGACCCCCAGAAGTCGGTGGTGGTCGCCTGGTAGGCGACGTCGCGCAGTTGTCCGGCGAGGCGGCCGTTTTCGATGCGGAAGAAGCGTTGGCCGGTGAACTGGAAGTTCACCGGGGGAGCGGAGGGCATACCTCTCCGATCAGCGTCTGTGCAGGTCAGACGGTGTTTCACGGTCCACCCTCGATCCGTGTTGATACCGGTTGAAACCGGACTGTACGGGGTGTGGTGACGGCTTGGTGCCGACTTTTGGCGGGGTGCTGCGGATCTTCGATGCTGATCGTAGACGCCGGGCCTACGGGGCAGGGTGGTCCCCGGCCAGAACGGCGAGATGAGCACGAGCGGACTGGGAGAGGCTGTCCAGCAGAGCCTTCCCCTTGGCCGCTGTAGCGAGGGAAGGCTGCCCGATGATGCCGTTGGTGGTGTACCCGGCCATGCCCAGTGTCAACAGATGCGGACGGGTGGGAGCTGAGTGATCATCCTGCTCGATGCCGTCGTGTACGAGGTGCGGAGCGCCGTGCAGGAGCAGAGACACCTCGAACTCTCCGCCGTGCATGTCGCCGGGGCTACTGCTCTCCAGGCCGGCTTCCTGGCGGGCGCGGGTCCGATCCTCGCTGACGGGGAAGAGGGCTACGCGGGGGCCGTCTACGTTGGCCTCCTGGGCGACGTTGGACAGCACGTAGTTGCCACCATGCCCGTTGACGATCATCAGCCCCGGCACGCCGGACGCCTTCAGCGACCGCCAGATGTCGTTGACGACGGCGTACAGGGTCGCGGCGCTGATGCTCACGGTGCCTGCCATGCCTGCCACGCCTGCGTGCTCGTGGGAGCAGGAGACGGTGATGGGCGGCAGGAGGAAGAGGCCGTGATCGTCGGCGATCCGCTTGGCGATCATGCACGCAATGGCGGTGTCCGTCGTCAGAGGCAGGTGGGCGCCATGCTGCTCGAAGCTCCCCACAGGCAGTACGGCGATGGTCGGACCCTTGCGGCGCTCGTCCTCGGACGTGGCCTGGGTGATCAGATCGTCCATGTCCTTAGCATCCCTCATGGTTTCCGGCCGAACTAGGTCGTAAGTCGGTCGCGAACGATCTGAAGGCGCTCGGTGAAGGCCGCTACGGCAGGAACCTTTTGACGTGGCGGGACGGCGCGAGCCACGGCTGTCAGCTCAGCCAGGGTCCGGGCCGAACCGGTCTGCGCGACGATGGCAAGAGCCTTCCCGGCGGCTTCCGCGCACGGCTCGGGTTCACCGGCCTTGGCGTAGGCACGGGCGAGGCGTGCGAGGTAGACGCTGCGGTCGTTCCGGAAGACCTGGGGGAGGGCTGCGATCTCCTCCTCGAAGAGACGGATGGCGCGTGACGGATCACCAAGATCGATCCAGCAATTGGCGCGCTGGATCTCCACGTAGGTCGGGGTGCAGTACGACGTATCGAGAAGGGCCTTCGGATCGGCCTCGCACGTCCGTGACGCCAGCTCGTGAGCCTCGTCGAACTTGCTCAGAGCGGCCTGCGGGTCTCCTTGGAGAGCGTGGCCGGCGGCCTCTTGCAGCGCCGCGAGTGCGGAGAGCTGAGGCGTCCTGTTCGGTACGTACTGGGCTGCCTGAGCCAGGCCGACGGCCCGCGCCGGGCTTCCTTGAGCAGCGGCCTGGTGGCTCTTGCGGAACAGCAGGTATGACTGCATGTGATGGTCGGCGGCTTCCTGTGCCCATTCCATCGAACGGTCAGACCAGTACGCCGCTGCCGTGAAGTCACCCAGATCTTGATACAACCACCCGAGGAATTCCGCGGTCTGGCTGCCCACATGCAACAGCCTGCGCCGCACCGGACCATTGGCAGTGTCCAAAAGACGGGCGATGGTCTTCGCGTCATGATTGACCGTGGCCAGCGGTTGTCTCGCCCCGAAGTAATTCGCACTCTTGTAGCGCTGGGGTAGCTGACTCTCAATGAGAGTCGCGGTGAATTCCGGATCGGCCAGGTCCTCGCCAGACGTCGCAACCCACAGATCATCAGTCGGCTCGGAGTCGATGGCTGGCTCGGGCGGCGTCAGCAGAACGGCCTCCGCCGGCACCTCCGCGCCCTCCTCCCAGTCCCGGCGCATGAGGCCGAGCATGTGCCCGGGGATGCGGAGCCCATCGGCCACACGCTCGACAACGGCCATGTCCTTGATGATCCGCTGCCCCTGGATGACCTCACCGACCCGGCTCGGTGTCAGGTCACAGCGCCGCGCGATGAGAGCCGGGTAGAGACCTGCCCGCTTAACGATCTTAAAAATGCGCGAAAAGTCGCGTTCGTAGCACGCTTTGATCATTTCGGCGTCGTTCAAGATGCGCGCGGGGAGGTCTTGCGGCGGTTCGGACTTGGGCATGAGCGATGCTCCGATGGACTCAGCCTGGATCGCTGTGACGCTTCCCTCGCGATGTTACCCACCGTGGGTAATCACGCTGATGTCGATTCCGGAACAACTGGCCCTGATCCTGCTGCGTATGAAGTCCGATGCGACGGTGAGCAATGGGGACTCGGCAGAGAGCCGATGGCCCCTCAGCGCTCGCAGCGTCGGCCTGGCTCGCGCCGAGTTGAGTGACCTGTTGATCAAATGGGACCTGAGCACGGTGGTTGACGAAGCGCTGCTGGTGCTCTCCGAGATGGTCACCAATGCGGTCAGGCACGGGCGCGCGACTGCCGAGCGCGAGATCGAAACGCGGTATCTCCGCGTACCGGATGGCGTCCGGATCGAGGTGCGCGACTGGGCGGACGAACGCCCGGTGATCCGCGTACCGAGCGATACGGGTGGTTGGGGCCTGCGCCTCGTCGGCGAACTGTCCGCCCGCTGGGGCGTGGACGAACGCGCCGGGGCCGGGAAATCCGTATGGGCCGTGGTGACGGCCCCTGAGGGAAGCTGAGCGTGATGGATGACCGACTGATGGCCTCTCGGGTACGGCGGGGAGACCAAGTACGGCTGCGGGGCCGGTTGCAGGAAGTGAAGGCGGTCCGCCCCGACCGGGCGTCGTCCAGGCGCCCCACGGTGGTCCTGGTCTTCAAGGGGCACCCGTCGGAGCGGTTCACCGCCGACACCTGGCTCTGGGGACGCGACCGGAAGAGGTCGCGCTGATGGTGGTCAAGGCGATCTACCGGTTCGTGGACTGGGTGTTGCAGCTCGACACGTCGGGCAGCCCGCCGATCTTCGAAATGAAGTGCATGAAGTGCGACGCGGCCTCCGGTGCCTTCGAGGACCCGGCGCCAGCTCAGAACTGGGCGCTGAAGCACGCGGGCCGCGAGGGTCACACCCTCTTCCAGGCCGTGAACCTCTCGTACTTCCGAGCGACGGCGGTAGGGGAGACCCGGTGATGCGCCGGGGCTGGAGGAACGCGCGCCGGGGGCTCCGATGGGCCGCGGGGATAGCTGACGAGGCGACCCTCCGAGCGCAAGAGCAGTGGTGGCGGCACGTGACCGACCGAAGGTTGTTCCGCCTCTTCGACCGCGAGCGCGCCCGGCTGACCGCAAGGAGCCCACGCGGTTGCCGGCGCTGCGCGCAGCAGTGCCCAGCCCCAGGAACGGTCCTAGTCAAGAAGGAGCGGGGCTGGCCTCTGGCGTAACCCTGGTCGGGGCTGCTGGCCGAGCCCGGCCAGCGCCTCCCCCCGAACTCCCTTGGTGATCACAGGCCGTACGACTTCCGACTCTGTCCGCTCCGCAGGGTCGTGAACGCGAACGGTCGCGTCACTGGGGGCGGCGGTCCGGCTCTGTCGGCTCCCCTTCAGGGCCGGACCGTGATCGACAACCCAAGATGCAAGACCGGACCACCCCTCGCCTGGACAGCTTCCGGGGTGGCCCGGGTGGGGTTGCCGTGGTGTGCATGTGCGGTTGCCCTGCTTGATCAGTGATCCGGTGAGCAGGGAAGGGACTTGAGTCGATGGACGCCTTCGGCGGCGAGGGGTTGGCGGCCCACGGGTTCGACCCTGACGAGACGGTGTGGGTCCGGGGTGTGGACTACGTGACCGGTTGGCGCCAGGCTCGGGAAGTCGGCGCGGCCCCGATGGAGGCTTTGGCGGAAGCGAAAATCGACGTGATGAGTCTCAAGGCGCTTGCAGGTTGCGTCGCGGCGGGGCAGGGCGAGGCGACGAGAGCAATCGCGCCCGGATCCTCGACACCGAAGGTAATTACTTTGCGACGTGGAGTGACTTGATTGAGTAATTATAGAAGGCGGGATGAAGGCCCCAATGCCCCGCTTAGCTGGCTGGCGTGGAAGGCTCAGATCAACGGTTCTCCTTGGCGTGGTTCGTTGGAGTACCTTATTTACTCTGATGCCATCTTAGGGGAGTCAAGTACCTCAACTTTCGGCCCTATGTTTCTACATTCGGTCATCAATGGGCTGCATGCCAATCACCTTAGCGGTAGCCTGATGCCCTGCCTATCTTTGCGTATCGACTCTCACTTGCCGCGGGGTGACAGTGGGACACTTTTTCCGATCGACATAGACGGAGTTGCCAACCTAGAGATTGATGATGAGGTGGCCTGCCTGCTATCGCTAATAACCGGGGCTCGGATGCGGTCGGGCGGGATAGTCAGAGTCTTTGAACCCGATGGCGACCCGTTGGGCGTGCCGAACTATTTCGCTCACAGGCCTCCTGACTGGTCGTCCCCGCGTTTTCCTGGCAAGAGGCTTTACCCGAGCGCTCGCGGTGCAGACATCACTAATGTTGCGAAATGGATGCAAAAATATGAAAAGTTGGGGCGTGATGACGCTGTCGTGCTTATAAGATCCGCGCGGCAGGTAAGAGACGCGTTGTGGGTGTCCGAGACCGACCCCGAGCTGTGCTGGCTGCTCCTGGTATCAGCACTGGAGGCGCCAGCATCGCGACACGCCATCCCGCGGGGAATGGATCCGTCCGACATGCTGACGAAGGAAATGTCAGCACTTGCTCACAATGTTGAGATGGCGGGCGGAGCTGACCTGTTGCGGGTGGTTGCCGCCGAATTGGTTCCCATCGTTAAAGCAACGAGTCGATTTTTGAACTTCGTAGACTCCTTCTGCCCCGATCCGCCAAAACTCAGACCTCTCGATTCGGTGAGGTTGCCATGGGGTGAGATCCGAAAAAGAGTGGGACAGGTTTACTCGTATAGGTCGAAGAGGCTACATGAAGCCAGGCCGTTTCCGAAACTGATGTGCAATGCGCCAAAGGAAGCCCCAATCGTTGCTGCGGAAGTTCCCTCCGCGTTGGTCGAAAGGGGGGCTGCCTCCGTCAAGGGTGCCGAACCATTGCCTATGCATCTGCATATGTTCGGGTATATAGCGCGTGGGTGTATATTAAACTGGTGGGATAGTCGAGCCGTGTTGGCGAAGTAATCTCGCTACCGCGAGCAATATTATCGTTTCCGTCTAGGAGGCTTGATAGGGGGACTTTTCGTAGATTAGGCGCCACGTCTGCTTGCTTTGCCTGAGATGGCGGGGCAAAACAGTAACTCCCCTAGGCACACCACACCCCGGCCGGTTCTCGTCAAACATGCGGGCGGGCGCCGGCCGGGCTGGGATGGGGCGGAGACACGAGCGCAGGTCCGGTCGGGAACCGGGCCGCGCACGGGGAGCGGAGCGAGCCGCCATCCCTCGTACGACTGGTTCCTGGACCAGTTCAAGGCAGCGGCCAGGGCCGCGGGGACTCCCCGGTACACGCCCAAGAGCTTCCGGCGCTTCTTCGTCTCGGAGGCCATCCACGCGGACATCCCGCTCTTCGAGGTCGCGGCTTGGGTGGGGCATCGGACCACCAGGACGACGGAGCTGGTGTACGGGCACCTCGTCCGCAGGGCGATGGAACGAGGTGCCCGGACCATGCACAACCGCTTGGGACTGAACCTGGCCCCCTTCAAGGGGCTCATCGCCCCGCCCCGGCTGACACCGGAGGAGGGCGACATGGGCGACGACTGGGACGACGTCGCGTAGGCGGTCGCAGGCGGTTCTCCGAAGGTGGTTTCCCGTGGCGTCGTGTCGACCTGGTGCTGACTTCGGCCCTCCTAAGCGATCTTGCTACGAGCGGCCGGACTCGCTGGAGGTGTTCAGGATGTTCACGTTCCTAAACAGCGCCGACGGGCACCCGTGCGACACCGCCGCAATCTGCCCTGGCTGCGCCTTTCCGCAGTTGAAGGCCCCTCCGAGGACGTACGTCTGCGGGCCTCCGATAGCTGCCATGGAGCCCCAGAACTGCGTGGTACTTCCCTGATAGGCAACATCCCGGAGCTGCCCGCAAAGCCGGCCGTCCCGGATGAGATATGCCCTCTGCTGTGTGAACTGGAAGTTGTACCGCTGCATATCAATCGACCAAGACCGGTCCCCCACCACATAAATCCCCCGCTCCACCCCGGAGATCAGCTCCTCCGTGCCGGGGCCCTGCGGGGCGGGCTGCAACGACACGTTCGCCATGCGCTGGACGGGGACGTGGGCGGGGGAGTCGGCGTAGGCGCAGCCGTTGGAGCGGGGGGAGCCGGTGAGTTTGGCCATGCGGCGGTCGAGTTGGTAGCCGACGAGGGTGCCGTTCTTGATGAGGTCCCAGGACTGGGCGGCCACGCCCTCGTCGTCCCAGCCGATCGTCGCCAGGCCGTGTTCGGCGGTGCGGTCGCCGGTGACGTTCATGATTTCGGAGCCGTAGGCGAGTTCGCCGAGCTGGTCGAAGGTGGCGAAGGAGGTGCCCGCGTACGCGGCTTCGTAGCCGAGGGCGCGGTCCAGTTCGGTGGCGTGGCCGATCGACTCGTGGATGGTCAGCCAGAGGTTGGAGGGGTCCACGACCAGGTCGTAGCGGCCGGGGGTGACGCCGGGGGCGCGGAGTTTCTCGGCCAGGTGGGCCGGGATCTCGGCCAGTTCCGCGTCCCAGTCCCAGTGGCCGCCGGTGAGGTACTCCCACCCTCGGCCCGCCGGCGGGGCCAGGGTGCGCATGGAGTCGAACTCGCCGCTCGTCGGGTCCACGGCGACCGCGGTCAGCTCCGGGTGGAGGCGTACGCGTTGCTGGGTGGTGCTGGTGCCCGCCGTGTCGGCGTAGAACTTGTTCTCCTGGACGGTCATCAGGGTGGCGTCCGCGTGCGCGACGCCCTTCGCGGCCAGCAGGCGGGCGCTCCACTCGGCCAGCAGGCCGGTTTTGTCCGCGTCCGGTACGTCGAACGGGTTGATCTCGTAGGAGGAGATCCAGGTGCGGTCGGGGTAGGCGGGTTCGTCCGCCAGCTCGACACGCTCCGTGGAGCCGGCTGCCTCGGTCACCTTGGCGGAGAGCTTGGCCATGGCCACCGCCTGGCCGGCCACCCTCGCCGCGGCGTCCATCGTCAGGTCGACGCCGGCGGCGAAGCCCCAGGCGCCGTTGTGCACCACGCGCACGGCGTAGCCCAGGTCCGTGGTGTCGGAAGCCTCCGAAGGGCGGGCGTCCCGCAGCCGCCAGGACGCGCTGCGCAGCCGCTCCAGGCGGAAGTCCGCGTGCTCGGCGCCCAGCGCGCGGGCCCGCGCCAACGCGGCGTCGGCCAGTGCGCGCAGGGGCAGGGCGAGGAAGGTCTCGTCGATCGAACGAGGCATGACAGGCAAGGCGTCCTCCCGTGGTCGGCGCCATGAATCATGCCCTGCCCGGGGCGTCCGGCCCACCCCGAGGGGGACCCGGACGGCGGCATCTTCTGTAGGGACCCGACAGTGACCGGCGTGCGCGCCTGTCCGGGCTCGATTCTCCGTACGAGGCCGGTGACCGATAGTTTCGTAGCGAACGCAGGTCGGACAGGACACGGAAAGGGTGATCTCTTGAGCCGCTCGGTTCTGGTCACCGGAGGCAACCGCGGCATTGGCCTCGCCATCGCCCGGGCCTTCGCCGAGGCAGGCGACAAGGTCGCCATCACCTACCGCTCGGGGGAGCCGCCCGAGGGATTTTTGGCCGTGAAGTGCGACATCACGGACGCCGAGCAGGTCGAGCAGGCCTACAAGGAGATCGAGGAGAAGCAGGGCGCGGTAGAGGTGCTGGTGGCCAACGCCGGCGTCACCCGCGACCAGCTGCTGATGCGGATGTCCGAGGAGGACTTCGCGTCGGTCCTCGACACCAACCTCACCGGTACGTTCCGGGTGGTCAAGCGCGCCAACCGCGGGATGCTGCGGGCGCGCAAGGGCCGTGTCGTGCTGATCTCCTCCGTCGTGGGCCTGCTGGGCTCCGCGGGCCAGGCGAACTACGCCGCCTCCAAGGCGGGCCTGGTGGGCTTCGCCCGGTCGCTCGCCCGTGAGCTGGGCAGCCGTAACATCACCGTCAACGTCGTCGCGCCCGGTTTCGTCGACACCGACATGACCCGTGCGCTCACCGACGAGCAGCGGGAGGGCATCGTGAAGCAGGTGCCGCTCGCGCGCTACGCGCAGCCCGAGGAGATCGCCGCCTCGGTCCGCTTCCTGGCCTCCGACGAGGCCGCGTACATCACCGGAGCCGTCATTCCCGTCGACGGCGGATTGGGCATGGGTCACTGATCAGCATGAGTGGAATCCTCGCAGGCAAGCGCATCCTCGTCACGGGCGTACTGACCGAAGCCTCGATCGCCTTCCAGACCGCCAAGGTGGCCCAGAACGAGGGCGCCGAGGTCATCCTGACCGGCTTCGGCCGGCTGTCGCTGGTGGAGCGGATCGCCAAGCGGCTGCCCAAGGAAGCGCCGGTCATCGAGCTGGACGTGACCAACCAGGAGCACCTGGACGGGCTGGCGGACAAGATCCGTGCGCACCAGGGCGACGACGCCCGGATCGACGGCATCGTGCACTCCATCGCCTTCGGCCCGCAGGGCGCCTTCAACTTCCTGGAGGCGAGCTGGGAGGACGTGTCCACCGCGGTGCACGTCTCGGCGTACTCGCTGAAGTCGCTGACCATGGCCTGCCTGCCCCTGATGGGCCGCGGCTCCTCGGTCGTCGGCCTCACCTTCGACGCCCAGACCGCCTGGCCGAAGTACGACTGGATGGGCGTGGCCAAGGCGGCCCTGGAGGGCACCAGCCGTTACCTGGCCCGCGACCTGGGCCCGCGGGGCATCCGCAGCAACCTGGTCTCGGCCGGCCCGATCAAGTCGATGGCCGCCAAGTCCATCCCGGGCTTCGAGGAGCTGGCGGACGTGTGGAACCACCGCGCTCCGATCGGCTGGGACCTGACCGACCCGGAGCCGGCCGGCCGCGGTGTCGTCGCCCTGCTGTCGGACTTCTTCCCGAACACCACCGGCGAGATCGTGCACGTCGACGGCGGCGTGCACATGATGGGCGCCTGACGCCCGTGACGTACGGCGGCATCAGGGGTGCCTGACGCCCGTCGGCGACTGCAATGACGCGACGCTGCCCGCCCCGGTCCGCCGGGGCGGGCAGCGTCGCGTCGTACGGGCCTCGCCCGCCGTGGGATCAGCCGGTGCGCCGAGCGCCGAGCCGGCACCCGAACGGGTGGGTGCTCGCCTCCGCCGCGGCGCGTTCGTCGTCGCCCGCGCGGATCGCCGCCACCAGCCGCGCGTGGTCCACATGCGCCTCGGGCCGCAGTACGTCGCCCACGTCGGCGCGCAGGAACTCCCGCAGTACGCCGCCGAGGTCGGCGTACAGCTCGGCCAGCACCTCGTTGTGGGCGGCCGCGACGACCGCCATGTGCAGGGTCGCGTCGGCCTCCACGAACGCGGTCGCCGCGCCGGACTCCCAGGCCCGCTCGCGCCGCTCCAGCGCGGTGTCGAGCTGCCGCAGGTCGTGGTCGGTACGGCGGCGCGCGGCCAGCTTGGCCGCCGCGGCCTCCAGCGCGCTGCGCAGCTCCGCCACGTGCTCCGGGTCGGCGTCCGCGAAGCGTCGGTTCATCACCCCGGCCAGCTCGCTGGTCGCCGCCACGTACGTACCGGAGCCCTGGCGGATGTCCAGCAGACCGTTGTGCGCCAGTGCCCGTACGGCCTCGCGGACGGTGTTGCGGGCCACGCCGAGCTGTTCGACCAGCTCCGGTTCGGTCGGGATGCGGGAGCCCACCGGCCATTCGCCGGAAGTGATCTGCGCCCGCAGCTGCGTGATCACCTGGTCCGCCAGCGCGGAGCGCCGGGGCGAGGTCAGTGGCATGTCAGCGCTCCAGTGGGACAAGGGCCGGGGGCCCGACGGTAGGCACCGCGAGAGGATAGCGAGCCGGTCGCCGACACCGGGCCGACGGCCCGCGTGGCCGGGCAGGACGCACGCCGGGCGCCTCCGGGCGTCCCCGGTGCGCGCCCCGAAATCCCTGGACAACCATTCATCCCATGATTCTATGATGAGCCGCATGGCAGACGACTCCCTCGCGACGCTCGGCCCCGGTGCCGGGTCCTCCGGCCCGCCACCGGACCGGCACACGAGCGCACCGGACCGGCTCACGCGCGCACCGGACCGGCTCACGCGCGCCCCGGTCCGGCCGGAAGCCGCACCGGGACCGCACCACCACCCCCCGGTTCCCGGCCGCGCCGTGCCGATCGTCATGATCCTCGGCCTGTTCCTGGCCGCCCTCAACCTCCGCCCGGCCATCACCAGCCTCGGCCCGCTCATGGAGGAGGTTCGGTCCGGCCTGGGCATGAGCGCGACCGTCGCCGGCCTGCTCACCTCCGTACCGGCCCTGTGCTTCGCGGTCTTCGGCGTCGCGGCCCCGCGGCTGGCCCGGCGCTTCGGCCCCGGCGCGGTCGTCTGCGCGGGCATGGCCGCCATCGCCGCGGGCATCGTCGTACGGCCCTACACGGGCAGCACCGCCGGCTTCCTCGCCGCCACCGCACTGGCCCTCGCGGGCATCGCGGTCAGCAACGTGCTGCTCCCGGTCGTCATCAAGACCTGGTACCCGGACCGCGTCGGCCCGCTGACCGGCCTGTACTCCATGGCGCTGGCGCTGGGCAGCGCCGTCGCCGCGGCGCTGACCGTCCCGGTCACGAGCGTGCTCAGCGGCAGCTGGCAGGCCGGTCTCGCGGTGTGGGCGCTGATCGCCGCGCTCGCCGTCCTGCCCTGGCTGACCGTCGTACGCGGCCGCAGGGCCGAGCGCGGGACGGCCGCCGCGAAGCCCGCCGCGCCGCCCGCCCTGCGGGTCGGCACGTCACCGACCGCCTGGGCGCTGGCCGTCTACTTCGGCCTCCAGGCCACCGCCGCCTACGTCACCATGGGCTGGATGCCGCAGATCTTCCGCGACGCCGGGGTCCCGGCGGGTACCGCGGGCGTGCTGCTCGCGGTCACCATGGCGATCGGCGTACCGCTGTCCTTCGTGCTCCCCCGGGTGGCCGCCCGGATGCGCAACCAGGGTCCGCTCGCCGTCGGCCTGGGCCTGTGCGGGCTGGCCGCCTACGCCGGCCTGTGGCTGGCCCCGGCCGGCGGGGCCTGGGCCTGGACGCTGCTCATGGGCCTCTCGAACTGTGCCTTCCCGCTGGCCCTGACGATGATCGGGATGCGTGCGCGGTCCGCCGAGGGCGTCGTACGGCTGTCCGCCTTCGCCCAGAGCGTCGGCTACCTGATCTCCCTGCCGGGGCCGTTCCTGGTGGCCACGCTCTACCAGCACAGCGGCGGCTGGGGGCTGCCGCTCGGGCTGATGGCCGGGCTGATGGTGCCCCAGATGGCGGTCGGGATGCTGGCGGGCCGGGACCGCCGGATGGAGGACGAGGCCCGGGTGCGACACTGAAGCCATGCCAGTGCTCGAACCGAATCCGCAGGGCGGACAGAAGAAGCTGCTCATCGTGCTGGGGGCGATGCTGGCGGTGACCGTCGTCATCGGCGTCATCGCGAGCATCGCCTCACCCTGAGGCACGGGGCGGCTCGGCCGGGAGGTGGTGGGGGTAACCCCACCGTCCCCTAGGGGGCCGGGCTCAGGGGCAAGTGGGTGGCGTACCGGATGGGAACGGCCGCCGCCGGACCGTAGATTCGCAGCACACCGTGCCGCTGCGGTGGGCGCGGCCGCACCACGCGGCCGCGTCGTCCCCGCCAACGCCCCCGGAGGCCACCGATGTCCGCCGTGTCCAGCCGGCCGTCCGTCCCCCGCAGCCCGGGTGCCCGCACGGGCCTGCCGTGGTGGGCCGTGGCGCTGGCCGTCGTCTCCTTCGTCACGCTGCTCGTCGTCATGACCGCGCCGTCCCCGGCGCACGCGGTGAGCGCGTCCCAGGGCCTGGCACCGCTGCTGGAGTTCCTCGCCCGGGTCGTCGGCATCGGCGTCTGAGGGCCGGTGGCCGGGGGCCGCGCACGGCGCGTTCACCCTGCGGGGGGAGCGCCCCAACACCTCGCGCCCCGCGCCGGGTTTCATGCGAAGCTGGGACACATGAGCGCCGAAACACCTCGCCGGATTGTCCTTCTTCGCCATGCCAAGGCCGACTGGTCGCAGGAGAGCGACCATGAGCGTCCCCTCGCGGAGCGCGGCCGCAAGGACGCCCCGGCCGCCGGTCACTGGCTGGCCGGAGCCGGGATCACCCCCGACCTGACCCTGTGCTCGACCGCCCTGCGTACCCGCGAGACCTGGAAGCTCGTCGTGGGCGAGCTGCCGCAGCGGCCCCGGACCGTCTACGAGGAGCGGCTGTACGAAGCCTCCCTCGGCGAACTGATCGCGCTGCTGAACGAGACCTCCGACGATGTCGAGGACCTGATGCTGGTCGGCCACAACCCGGGCATGCACGGGCTCGCCGACGCGCTGGCGGGCGAGGCGGAGGGCGACCTGCTGTCCCGGATGAACCGCAGCGGCTTCCCCACCTCCTCGATCGCCGTGCTGACCTTCACCGGCTCCTGGAAGTCGGTCGAGCACGGCGTCGGCCGCCTGGCCGCGTTCTGGGCGCCGCACGCCTGACGGGAAGACCGGTACCGCCGTACGGACGAGGGCTCCGACGCCGCGCGCGTCGGAGCCCTCCGCCGTTCCGTACGGTCCGGAAGCCGCGGCCGTTCCGTATGGTCCGGAAACCGCGGCCGTTCCGTACGGTCCGGAAGCCGCGGCCGTTCCATGCGGTTCCGGAGCCCGCGGCCGTTCCGTACGGTTCCCGAGCCCGCGGCTCAGTCGTCGTGGGTGTCCGCCGCCTCGACCTCTTCACGGGTGATGCCGAGCAGGTACAGCACGGTGTCCAGGAACGGCACGTTCACCGCCGTGTGCGCGGCCTGGCGGACCAGCGGCTTGGCGTTGAACGCCACGCCCAGGCCCGCGGCGTTGAGCATGTCCAGGTCGTTGGCGCCGTCGCCGATCGCCACGGTCTGCGCGAGCGGCACGCCCGCCTCGTGGGCGAAGCGGCGCAGCAGCCGCGCCTTGCCCGCGCGGTCGACGATCTCGCCGGTCACCTTGCCGGTGAGCTTGCCGTCGACGATCTCCAGGGTGTTGGCGGACGCGAAGTCCAGGCCCAGCTCCTCCTGGAGAGCGTCGGTGACCTGGGTGAACCCGCCCGACACGACGCCGACTTGGTAGCCGAGGTGCTTGAGGGTGCGGACCAGCGTCCGGGCGCCGGGGGTCAGCCGTACCTCCTTGCGCACCAGGTCCACCACGGACGCGTCGAGCCCCTTCAGGAGCGCGACGCGGGCGTGCAGCGACTCCTCGAAGTCCAGCTCGCCGCGCATCGCCGCCGTGGTGACCGCGGCGACCTCCTCCTCGCAGCCCGCGTGCCGCGCGAACAGCTCGATGACCTCGTCCTGGATGAGGGTGGAGTCGACGTCCATGACGACCAGGCGCTGGGCGCGGCGCTGGAGGCCGGAGGAGACCACCGCGATGTCCACTTCGAGTGCGGCGGCCTCTATGGCGAGGGTGGTGCGCAGGGTCTCCGTCGCGGTGCCGGAGACCGCGAACTCCACGGCGGTGACGGGGTACTTGGCCAGTCGGAAGATGCGGTCGATGTTGGCGCCGGTGCCGGTGATCGCGGCGGCGATGGCGGCGGTGCACTCGGCGGTCAGCGGGTGGCCGAGCACGGTGACGTGCGAGCGGCCGGTGCCGCGCGGCCGGTTGTCACCGGTGCCGGAGATGATCTCGGCCTGGAGGTTCAGCGACTCGGCCCAGCTGTGCACGGTGGCGCGCAGGTCGCCCTCGGAGACGCCGGACGAGCCGTCGGTCGGCACGGGTGAGGTGATCAGGACGCACAGCACGATGCGCCCCCGGGTCACCACCTGTTCGATGTCGACGACGTCGACGGAGTAGGCGGCGAGGGTGTCGAAGAGTCCGGCGGTGATGCCCGGCCGGTCCTTCCCGAAGATCTTGACGAGGAGGGTCGGTACGTCATCGCCCGGTACGGCGGTGGCAGGCGGGATCTGCGATGCGCTCATGGTGCTCTTACGGTAACCGGACCGCGCCGGCTCCCGTACAGGTGTCCGTGGTCCGGACGCTCCGCTGTTCAGCGGCGTTCTCCCGGCGTTCGCGCGCGGGCTGTCAGCGGCCCTCTCCGGGCCGTCCGGGCGGCGGCGGGCCGTCGGGCGGGTCCTCGCGGCGCTTCCGGGGCGTGCCGTGCGGCTTGGGCGGCACCGGGGGACGAGGGGGAGGGGGCGGCTGGTGGCCGCCGCCCACCGTGGGGCGGGACTCCGGCGGCGGGGGAGCCTCCGGCGGCCTGCTCCCGGGGCGGCGCGCCGTCGGCGCCGCGTGCCCGGCGGGCGGCGGGCCCCAGTCGCGGGTGTGCGGGGGCTGTTCGGGGGGCGGCGGCCAGGTCTGGGTCTCCGGCGGGGGGCCTGCCGGCGGCGTCGGCCAGTTCTGGGGGCGGGGCGGTTGTCCGGGAGGCGGCGGCGGAGGCTTGTGCCCCTCCGGGCGGCGCATGTACGGATTCGTATCGGCATTCGGAGGCCGATATACGGGGGAGGGGCTGTACGGGCCGGGCCCGTAGGCGGCGTCGGGGTAACCCGGACCTCCGTACCCCTGCGCGGAAGCCGCGTGGTCCTGCCCGTACCTCTGCGTGTGGGCATCGGAGCCGTTGCCGTACGTCTGCGCGTGGGCATCGGCCCCCTGCCCGTACCTCTGCGCGCGCACATCGGGCCCCTGGCCATACCCCTGCGTATGGGCCGCGGAGCCCTGCCCGTACCCCCGTACGTCCTCCGGCTCCGGCCCCGCGCGCTCCGGAAGCCGTACGGCCCGCCGCCCGGCCGCCCCCGTGGCGCACGCCAGCAGGCCGCCCGCCAGGCCCGCCCCCGCGCCCCACACCGCCCCCAGCGCGAACGCCGCCGGCACGCTCCCGCGCAGCTCCAGGCCCGCGCCGAAGGCGTCGAAGCCGAAGACGGACAGGCTCGCGTTCGCCGAGACGCCGGTCAGGTGCACCAGCAGCGGCAGCGCGAGCGCCGCCAGCGCGCCCAGCCCGGCCGCGCAGCGCAGCGCGAACGGCAGCGTCCGGGCACCGTCCCGCGGCGTGCGGACCGCCGTGAGCACGCCCGCGAGCACCATCATCAGGACGGCGGCCACCGGCAGCAGCCACACCCGCCCGTCCAGCTCGGCGAGCCGTCCGATGGTCAGCTGCGCCTCGTTCCGCCCGCCGAGCAGCCGGTCCACGGGGTCGGGGAGGAACCGGGTGAGCACGCCGGAGGCGCTGCCGTGCCAGGGGACGAAGAGGCCGAGCGGGATGCCGAGCCACACCCCGTTCGGGGCGGCGAGCAGCGCCGCGCCCAGCACCCGCCGCGGGTGGTCGTCGCCGATCGCCGCGTACCCGGCCGCCGCCAGGCCCGCCGCCACCGCCACGAGCGCCACCGTGACCAGCGCCGACGCCGCGGGCCGCACGAAGCGGTGGGCCGCCGTGAGCGCCCGGGGCAGCGGCGCCCGCCGGGCCGCCAGCACCGTGATCACCAGCACCCCCAGTACCCACACCGCGCCGCCGAGGAGGGAGGCGCCCGTATCCACCGCGAACCCGACCGACGCCTCGGCGCCGATGAGGTCGGCGATCCGTTCCGGCAGCCCGCCGCCGTCGCCGTCCCCGATGCCGAGCCCGCCCAGGCCGTCCCGCAGCCGGTCGAGCAGCCCGTCGCCCCCGCCGCCTCCGGAGCCACCGCCCCCGCCGCCGACGAGTCCGCCCAGCCCGGCCAGCGTCTTGCCGTCGATCGTTACGGAGTCGTGTCCGGCCCACGCCAGGAAGGCCAGCAGCGCGACGAACAGGCCCGCCAACACCCCGGCGCGGGCGGCCAGTTCACCCCAGCCGACGGTCGCCCCGATCCGGCGCAGCGACCGCGCGAACACCCACCCCAGCACCAGGGCGCCCACCAGACCCACACCCAAAGGTGCGATGTCAACGGCGGTTTCGGCCGCCTGTCCCTCCAGCCCGAAGGCGCTCACATCGCCCGACGGCGTCACGGAGCCGCCCACGGCCAGCACCACCGCCGCGGCGGTCAGCGGCCCCAGCGACGCGGCGGAGTCGGCGCCCAGCAGGTGCAGCCCCAGCGCCGCCACCCCGGCCATCGCCAGGAACGCCCAGCTGACGGCGGCGACGGCGGACAGGACGGCGTCGCCCCAGCGGATCCGTGCGGTCTTGCCGGTGGTCATCCGAGCCCCCGATCCGAGCCGAGCCGTCCCGAACGCGCACGATGCCATGATCCGTACGCATCCGTGGGTGCTTACCACTCTCCGTGGGCGTTTCGCCGCCGTCAACGCGGCCGGCCGACGACCTTGCCGGGCCCGTTTTTTGGCTCCGGGCACCGTGCCTGAAATAGTTCCTCACGATGTTCGCCATCCCTAGACTTCCCATACAGGGCGTCACTCGGGGGACTATGTAATGGGGCATGGAGTGCCTGAACTCGTACTCGAATTGAACGGACGGACCTGGACGCTCGACCCGTCCCGGTCCTACAGCCTGGGCCGTGATCCACAGGGCGACATGGTGCTGGACGACGCCAGGGTCTCCTGGCGGCACGCCATCGTGCGCTGGGGCGGGCACAGTTGGGTCATCGAAGACCAGGGCAGCACCAACGGCACGTACGTCCAGGGCCGGCGGATCCACCAGCTGGAGATAGGCCCCGGCTCCGCGGTGCACCTCGGCAACGCCACCGACGGCCCGCGGCTGACCCTGTCGGGCAGCGCCGCGCCGGCCGCCGGTGTGCACAGTGCGCAGACCGCGATGGCGCAGCCGCAGGTCCAGGCCGGGCCCGGCTGGGCCGCGCCGCCGCAGGTCCAGCAGCAGCCGCCGGTCCACCATGCACCCGTCCACCACCAGGCCCCGGCCCACCAGATCCCGCAGCAGCAGGGCTGGAACCAGCAGCCGCAGGCCCCGTACGCCCAGCAGCCGCCGCCGCAGAGCCGGCCTCCGATGGCGCAGCAGCCCCCCGTGGCGCAGCCCCCTGCCGACCGGTCCGGCGCCACCGCCCCGCCGGTCTACGGCGACCGCAGCCCGACCACGTTCCACCGCCTCGACCTCGGCCGTGTCATGCGCATCGGCCGCGCGCTGGAGAACGAACTGGTCGTCTCCGACCTCCAGGTCTCCCGGCACCACGCCGAGTTCCGGGCCACGCCGGACGGCCGCTTCGAGATCCACGACCTCGGCAGCCACAACGGCACGTACATCAACGGCCAGCCCGTCCCCAAGTCGGGCAAGGCCCCGGTCGGCCCGAACGACATCATCGGCGTCGGCCACTCCACCTTCCGGCTGGTCGGCGACCGGCTGGAGGAGTTCGTCGACACCGGCGAGGTCTCCTTCTCGGCCCGCCACCTGACCGTCACCGTCGACGGCGGCAAGCAGATCCTCAAGGACGTCTCCTTCGGCGTCCCGGAGAAGTCCCTGGTCGCGGTCATCGGCCCGTCCGGGTCCGGCAAGTCCACCCTGCTCAAGGCGCTGACCGGCTACCGGCCCGCCGACCAGGGCGACGTGCTCTACGACAACCGCAACCTGTACAAGCAGTTCGCCGAGCTGCGCCAGCGCATCGGTCTGGTCCCGCAGGACGACATCCTGCACAAGGAGCTGACCGTCCAGAAGGCCCTGAAGTACGCGGCCAAGCTGCGCTTCCCCGGCGACACCGCCGAGGCCGAGCGCACGGCGCGGATCGACGAGGTGCTGCGCGAGCTCAAGCTCGACGTCCACAAGGACAAGAAGGTCACCTCCCTGTCCGGCGGCCAGCGCAAGCGCGTCTCGGTCGCCCTGGAGCTGCTGACCAAGCCGTCCCTGATATTCCTGGACGAGCCGACCTCCGGCCTGGACCCGGGCATGGACCGCGACGTCATGCAGCTGCTGCGCGGCCTGGCCGACGACGGCCGTACGGTCCTGGTGGTCACCCACTCCGTCGCCGAGCTGGCCCTGTGCGACAAGCTGCTGGTGATGGCGCCGGGCGGCGGCGTCGCCTACTTCGGCCCGCCCGAGGAGGCGCTGAACTTCTTCCAGTACGACTCCTGGGCGGATGTCTTCTCCGCCTTCGAGAACTACCGCGACTACGACTGGATGGGCCGCTGGCGCGGCTCCCCGCACTACCAGATGTACGCCGCGGACATCGACGCGGTCGCCCCGCAGTCGGTGTCGGTCCAGGCGCCCCCGGCCCGGATGCAGAAGTCGCAGAGCTGGGGCTCGCAGCTGTGGACCCTGATGCGGCGCTATGTCTCCGTGCTCGCCTCCGACCGCGGCTTCCTCGGTCTGATGCTGATCCTGCCCGCGGTGCTCGGCGTGGTCTCCATCCTCATCCCCAGCCAGCACGGTCTGGGCTACGGCCCCAAGGGCCCCAACCGCGACGCCAGCACGATCATGCTGATCCTCGCGGTCGGCATGTGCTTCTCGGGCGCCGCCAACTCGGTCCGTGAGCTGATCAAGGAACGGGTGATCTACGAGCGGGAACGGGCCACCGGCCTGTCCCGGTCCGCGTACCTGATGTCCAAGGTGATCGTCCTCGGGGTGGTCACCGCCATCCAGGGCGTGATCATCGCGGCGATCGGCTTCACCCCGCGCAAGATGCCCACCGAGGGCGTGCTGTTCAAGGACCTGCCCGCCGTCGAGATGGCGCTGGCGGTCATCGCCCTGGGCTTCACCTCGATGATGTTCGGCCTGATCATCTCGTCGCTGGTCAAGACCGCCGAGAAGACCATGCCGCTGCTGGTCATGTTCGCCATCGTCCAGGTTGTCTTCACCGGCGTGCTCTTCCAGCTCTTCGATACGGTCGGCGTCGCCCAGGTGGCCTGGCTGATGCCGTCGCGCTGGGCGGTGGCCGCGATGGGCGCGACCGCCGACATGAACACGCTGCTGCCGTGGGAGGCGGGCAACCCCGACCCGCTGTGGAAGCACGAGGCGAGCGTCTACGCGATGGACCTGATCATCCTCCTCGCGCTCGGCGTCGCGCTGGCCTTCGCGGTGGCCCGGCTGCTGCGCCGCCACGAGCCAGAGGTCATGCGCAAGTAGCGCGGTACACCGGAAACGCGCCGAGGGGCGGCACCCACAGTGGGTGCCGCCCCTCGGCGCGTGCTGGTCCGGCTCAGTACGCGGAGTTCACGTTGTCCATCGAGCCGTAGGTCGCGGCCGCGTAGTTGCAGGCGGCGACGATGTTGGCGACCGGGTCGAAGATGTCCCAGGAGGTGCCCTCGACGTGGTACGCCTGGAAGGTCGGGTCGATCACCTGGAGCAGGCCCTTGGACGGGGTGCCCTGCTGCGCGTTGGAGTCGTAGCCGTTGACGGCCTGCGGGTTGCCGGTCGACTCGCGCATGATGTTGCGGTAGAGACCGTCGTACGAGCCGGGGATGCCGTGCTTCTGCATGATGTCCAGCGACTCGCGGATCCAGCCGTCCAGGTCGTTGCTGTACGTCTTGGCCGGCTCCGGGGCCGGGGCGGCGGCGCGGTCGGCGGACCGGCTCGCGGCCTCCTGGTCCTTGCGCTCCTGCTCGGCCTTGGCCTTGGCGTCGGCCTCCTCCTTGGCCTTGGCCTCGTCCTCGGCCTTCTTCCTGGCCTCGGCGGCGTCCTTCTCGGCCTGCTGGGCGGAGGCGTCCGCCTGCTTGCCGAGGGTCTCCAGCTGGGTCTTGGCGGCGTGGTCGACCGCGCTGAAGGCCACCGGCTTGATGTTCCGGCCCGCGGTCTTGTCGTTCTGTCCGGCGTCCGCCGAACCCGGGACGAGGGCGAAGACCAGCGCGGCGGCACCGGCCGCGGCGACGCCGGCGGCCGAGAGCTTGTGCGTCCGGTTCAGGCGGGCGTAGCCGGGAATGGCGTGCTTGGGCATGCGGGATCAGACCTCTTCCAATGGGGTGCGCCGCTGTGGCCGGGAAAGGCGGTGAACGCCGAGTTCTGTCCACGGCGCCGAGCGACGGCAGTCATTGTTAGCGGCCGGAAATTCGCCGAGCAAAGAGCCGAATTACGATCCCGCTTAGTGGAACCCGTGCTGCGGATCTCGCGTCACGGTCGGCTCATCCCGGCGTCAGGTCCGGGTCCACCCCAGGTACACCCCGCATCGTCCAAAAGTCGTACGTGTCCCGCAAAGCCACTAATGCCATTCGTAAGTGACGTAGGTCCTATGCGCGGCGTCACACCGGGCAAGGGGTTTAGTTGCCCGGTGTGATTGCATTCGCACAGCGTGTCAGTGAATTAGATCTCCACCAGCACCTGGTCCAGGGACTTACGGACCAGATCCGGTACCCGGCAGTCCTCGGCCGGATATCCCACCGGAATCACCGCGAACGCCTTCTCGTTCGCGGGCCGCCCCAGCACCTCCTGGAGGAAGCGCATCGGACTCGGTGTGTGCACCAGGGCCGCCAGGCCCGACAGGTGCAGCGCGGACAGCAGCATGCCGACCGCGATGCCCACCGACTCGTCCACGTAGTAGTGCTTGTGCTTCGTGCCGTCCGCGCCCAGCCAGTACCGCTGCTGGAAGACCACGATCAGGTGGGGCGCTTCGGTCAGGTGCGGCTTGACCTCGTCCGTACCCAGCGGGCGCAGCGCGGCCAGCCACTCCTCGCCGAGCCGCCCGGCGTAGGAGAGACGTTCCTCCGCCTCCGCCGCCTCCCGGATGCGCCGCCGCACTTCCGGGTCCTTGACCAGGACGAATGTCCAGGGCTGCTGGTGCGCGCCGGAGGGCGCGGTGGCCGCGCAGGCGATGGCGTCCTTCACCGCCTGTTCCGGCACCGGGTCGGGGGAGAACTGCCGGACGGTGCGCCGCCGGTCCATCCGCTCCCGCAGCTCGGCGGCGCGGGCCAGGGATTCGCCGGCCGGCATCCGCTCGGGGTGGTACGGCACCGACCGGTAGGGATCGCCGTGGGTCGGTGCCCAGTTCCTCGTTGGTGTCGACATGCTCCGAGTGTGGGGTTCAGGACGGCAGGATGAGGTGGAGATCCCCGAACTCGTGCCACAGGTAGCGGCGGTGGACGGCCTCCGCGTACGCCCGGCACAGCGAGTCCCCGAAATCCGCGCCGGCCGCCGCCCGCCCGACCGCCTCCAGCATCAGCAGGTGCGACGCCTGCGGCTCGTGCAGCCCGGTCAGCAGCCCGTCCACCGCCCGCACCCCGCGCTCCGGGGTGACGACCAGCTCCGTCCACCCGGACGCCGGGCGGATCCGCCCGGCCGCGTCGGCGGCGGTCTCCAGCGCCCGTACGGCCGTCGTCCCCACCGCCACCACCCGGCCGCCGCCCGCCCGTGCCGCGTTGATCTGCCACGCCGTCGACGGCGGCACCGCGAAGCGCTCCGGGTACGGCGGCTCGTACGCCTCCGCCGACGCCACCCCCGTGTGCAGCGTCACCGGCGCGATCTGCACACCCCTGCTGACCAGCCGCGCCACCAGGGACGCGGTGAACGGCCGGGCCGCGCTCGGCATCTCCGCGCTGCCGCCGCCGTCCGGCGAGTCCACCGCGAAGACCGTCTGGTACGCGTCCAGCGGCTGGTCCCGGTCCGTATAGCCGTAACGGATCGGCCGCCCGTACCGGCGCAGCAGATCCGCGACCGGCGCCCCGGACGTCCGCGCCCACCACAGCCGTACGCCCCCGCGGTCCACCGGCGCGCGCAGCTCCAGCCGCGCCCCGTCCGGCAGCCGCACCACCGTGCCGGCCGGGCCGCCCGCCCGCTGCCGGGTGCTGCCGCGGCCGTCCGGCGTCCGCAGCTCCACCGCCCAGTCCCCGGCCGCCGCCTCCGGCCGTGGATGCTGCCGGTCGGCGCGCGTCGAGAAGTGCACCACCACCGGCTCACCGCGGCCCCGCCCGTCCCCGAGCCGGCCGTCCAGCGCCGCCGGCAGGGTCCGCGAGGTGTTCACCACCAGGACGTCCCCGGCCGACAGCAGCCGCGGCAGCTCCCGGAACGCGTGGTGCGCGGGCTCCGCCGTACCCCGGCTGACCAGCAGGCGCACCGCGTCCCGGCCCCGGCCGGGCGCCCGCTGCTCGGCCGGCTCCCGCGCCGACAGCTCCGGCGGCACCCGCAGCACCTCGGCGGTCACCGGGCACCGTCCAGCAGGCCGGGCGCCGCGTACCGGCCGCTGGCCGCGCCCGCGTCCAGCAGCCGCAGCAGCGCCGGGACGACCGTCTCGGGCAGCGGGCGGCCGGAGCCGTCGTCGCCGGGCACGGCCGCCGCGTACAGGTCCGTCCGCATGTCGCCCGGATCCACCCACCACACCCGCAGCCCCGGCTCCTCGACCGCCAGCACCGCCGAGAGCTGGTCGAGCGCCGCCTTCGCCGCCCCGTAACCGCCCCAGGTCTCGTACGCCTCGGCCGCCGCGTCGGAGCTGATGTTCAGCACGGCCCCGCCCGCACTCCTGGGCGCTTCTGTCCCTATGTGGGGGTCGTCGTCACCTATATAAGGAGAAGAGACGGACGTCCCGAAGAGCGACGACGCCCGCAACAGCGGCAGCGCCTCCTGTACGAGTCCCAGCGGCGCCACCGTGTTCACTTCCAGCGCCGCCCGCAGCCCGTCGAGCGCATGCTCCTCCAGCCGCACCAGCGGCTCCGCGCCCAGCACGCTCGCGTTGTTCACCAGCAGGTCCAGCCCGCCCAGCCCCCGCGCCGCCGCCACCATCTCCGCCCGGTGCGCGGCGTCCGCCACGTCCCCGGGCAGCGCCACCACCCGCGCCCCGCCCCGGCGCAGCTCCCGCGCCGCCTCCTCCAGCGGCCCGGCCGACCTGGCGTCCACCACCAGGTCCCAGCCGCGCCGGGCCAGCGCCGCGCCCAGCGCGCGCCCCAGCCCCTTCGATGCCCCCGTAATGACTGCCACCGGCATGATCCCGGCCCGCCTCTCCGTCTCGATTCGCGTCCGTACCGTCACGCTAGGAACGGGACGTCCCGGGCCACCTCGGGCAGCGGACGGGCCGGACCAGGGCACTTCGGCCTAGTCCCGACGGCGTAAGCGGAGGCCGACGGTGGTCGGATACGGCTGTCGGTGCCCGCCGGTACGGTGATGCCATGACCAACGGACCGGGAGACGGACACGGGCCGGGAGACGGGCCGGGCGCCGGGATCCCCGCCGTGAGCAGCGCGATCCTCGCCATGAGCCGGCACCTGGAGGTGCGCGACGTCCTCAAGACGATCGTCGCCTCCGCCCGCGAACTGCTCGACGCCGAATACGCCGCGCTCGGCGTGCCCGACGACCACGGCGGCTTCGCGCAGTTCGTGGTCGACGGCGTCAGCGAGGAGCAGTGGAAGGCCATCGGCCCGCTGCCGCGCCAGCACGGCATCCTCGCCGCGATGCTGCACAACGCCACCCCCGAGCGGCTCGCCGACGTCCGCGCCGACCCGCGCTTCGGCGGCTGGCCCGCGGCCCACCCCGACATGTCCGACTTCATCGGCCTGCCGGTCGCCGACGGCGACGAGATCCTCGGCGCGCTCTTCCTCGCCAACAAGCGGTGCCCCAAGCCCGCGGGCGGCTGCGGCTTCACCGCCGAGGACGAGCGGCTGCTCGGCATACTCGCCCAGCACGCCGCCATCGCCCTGACCAACGCCCGGCTGTACGAGCGCAGCCGCGAACTGACCATCGCGGGGGAGCGCGCCCGCCTCGCCCACGAACTGCACGACGCCGTCGCCCAGAAGCTCTTCTCGCTGCGGCTGACCGCGCAGGCCGCCACCGCCCTCGTGGACCGCGACCCGGCGCGTGCCAAGGGCGAGTTGCAGCAGGTCGCCGCGCTCGCCGCGGAGGCCGCCGACGAACTGCGCGCCGCAGTCGTCGAGTTGCGGCCCGCCGCCCTGGACGAGGACGGCCTCGTCGCCACCCTGCGCTCCCAGACCCAGGTCCTGGACCGCGCCCACCACGCCCGCGTCACCTTCGACTCCCGCGGCGTACGGGCCCTGCCGGCCGCCCAGGAAGAGGCGCTGCTGCGCGTCGCCCAGGAAGCCCTGCACAACGCCCTGCGGCACGCCCGCGCCGACCGGGTCGAGGTGACCCTCGTACGGCACGGCCAGGGCGCCCTGCTGCGCGTCGCCGACGACGGCCGCGGCTTCGACACCCGCGCGGTGCGCCGCGCCGGGCGGCACCTGGGCCTGGTGTCGATGCGCGACCGGGCGAGCGGCGTCGGCGGCCGGCTCACCGTGCAATCGGAGCCCGGCAAGGGCACCGCTGTGGAGATGGAGGTACCCGGTGGGTGACAAGGACAGGGGCGGCGCGATGGCGGACGGCGGACGGGCGATCCGGGTGCTGCTGGTCGACGACCACCAGGTCGTACGGCGCGGGCTGCGCACGTTCCTGGAGGTCCAGGACGACATCGAGGTGGTGGGGGAGGCGTCCGACGGCGACGAGGGCATCGCCGCCGCCGAGCGACTGCGCCCGCACGTCATCCTGATGGACGTCAAGATGCCGGGCACGGACGGCATCGAGGCGCTGCGCAAGCTGCGCGAACTGGACAATCCGGCGCGCGTGCTGGTCGTCACCAGCTTCACCGAACAGCGCACCGTCGTCCCGGCGCTCCGCGCGGGCGCGGCGGGCTACGTCTACAAGGACGTGGACCCGGAGGCGCTGGCCGGCGCCATCCGTTCCGTGCACGCCGGGCACGTCCTGCTCCAGCCCGAGGTGGCCGGCGCGCTGCTCGCCCAGGACGAGGGCGGCAACGGCCAGGGCCGCGGTACGTCGCTGACCGACCGGGAGCGCGAGGTGCTGGCCCTGATCGCGGACGGCCGCTCCAACCGCGAGATCGCCCGGACGCTGGTGCTGTCCGAGAAGACCGTCAAGACCCATGTGTCGAACATCCTGATGAAGCTGGACCTGGCGGACCGGACACAGGCGGCCCTCTGGGCGGTCCGGCACGGCATCGGCGCCTGAAGCCGGCCTCCGGTCCGACTATCAGGGCGCGGGCCGGTCCGCGCGCATCCCATCCGAGATTCATACCGTCGGGTGGACGTCACCCGTGTGGCGCAACCCGTCCTGTGCGGGGACGTTCTCCATGGCGTGCCGCGGGACCCGACCGCGGCCGTCGTCAGGAGAGGTCAGAAGAAGTGAAGAACATCAAGAAGGCCGTGGCCGTCACGATCGCCACGGGTGGGCTCGCCTTCGCCGGTGCCGGTGCCGCCTGCGCGCAAGGCATCGCCCAGGGCCACGCCGTCAACTCCCCCGGTGTCCTTTCCGGCAACCTGCTCCAGGTCCCGGTGCACGTCCCGGTGAACGTCACCGGCAACACCGTCACCGTCATCGGCGCCCTGAACCCGGCCTTCGGGAACCGTAGCCACAACTCCTGACGGCCGCAGCACGGCCGGCCGCCCGGCACCCACCGCCCGGCGGCCCGGCCGCAGCGAGCACTCCACCACCATCCCGGCCCCGCGCCGACACGTGAGGAACACCACCATGAACACCGCCAAGAAGGCCGCTCTCGTCCTCGCCACCGCCGGCCTGGCCGCCGGTGCCGCCGCCGGCTCCGCCGCCGCGACCGGTCACGCGCACGCCAACGGCGCGGTCACCAAGTCCCCGGGCGTGCTGTCGGGCAACCTCGTCCAGATCCCCGTGGACGTGCCCGTGAACGTCTCCGGCAACACCATCAACGTCGTGGGCGTGCTGAACCCGGCCCACCACAACGCCGCCGCGAACCGCTGAGCCACGACGCTCCGGACCGCGGCCGCACCGCATCCTGCCGAAGGCCCCGCCCGACCGACCCCGGTCCGGCGGGGCCTTCGCCGTACGGCGGGGTGCTGTGCGGCAGGACTTCCCCGTAGGCCGGAGAATTCTCCGCACGCAGAGGCCTTCCGTACGGGGGCGTGGGCCGCCACTCCGTCACCTCCGGCGCCGCTCCGCCTCCTCCACCGACGCGTTGTACGCCGCGACCTGCGCCCGCCGGGCCGTGCGCTCCACCGGGCGCAGGGCCGCGGACCGCGCCGCCATCTCGGAGGCGCTCACCGCACCGCCGTGCTCCTGCCCGTCCCCGCCGGCGCCCTGCGCGATGTCCATGAGCGCGCCGACCCGCTGCGCCAGCTCCAGCACCCGCACCGCCCGCGGCGGATAGCCGGGCGCCAGCACCTGCCGGCCCGCCTCGGCCCGCGCGCGGTACGCCTCCAGCGCCGCCTGGGCGACCGGGCCGGAGCCGGCCACATCCAGCCGGGAGAGCACCTCCGTCGCCTCCCGCAGGGCCTCCGCCAGCTCCCGCTCCGCCTCACCGAGCGAGGGGACGTCGGCGGGCGGCGCGTCCCGTATGGGGAGGCAGTGCCAGACCACCTCGACATGCACGTCGGCGCGCGGCACCGACGCCCCCTCCGGGCCGGACTCGAACACCTCCGGCACGAGACCCAGCGCGGCCCCGGTCGCCAGCACCGCTTCCCCGGCGTCCAGCGCCCGCGCGTTGAACTCCGGCGGGCCGCTCAGCCCCAGCGGGTGTCCCGGCACCGGCAGCGCCACCCGCAGGCCCGTCGCGCCCAGCGCCCGCAGCCGTCCCAGCGCGAGCGTCAGCCCGACCGGGCCCGGCTCCCCGGGCAGGCCGTGCACGCGGTGCACGGCGTCGTCGTCCGCGATGTGCTGCACGGCTTCATCAGGTGAGACAAGCCCGGCCAAAAGGGCATTTCCCCACGCGGCCAGGCGTCCCGAACGAGGTTCATCGAGCATGCTCCCCAGCCTAAGGACAGGCACCGACAGCGAGTGGCGTAGGTTTGCAGGGGGGATGCGCCCACAGGCGCACGAGAAGACCGAGATGCAATGGGAGACAACGCGCTCATGAGCGATGTGCTGGAGCTGGTGGACGTATCCGTGGTCCGCGACGGACGGGCTCTGGTGGACCAGGTCTCCTGGTCGGTCAAGGAAGGCGAGCGCTGGGTCATCCTCGGCCCCAACGGCGCCGGCAAGACCACCCTGCTCAACGTCGCCTCCAGCTACCTCTACCCGAGCACCGGGACCACCACGATCCTCGGTGAGACCCTCGGCAAGGTCGACGTCTTCGACCTGCGCCCGCGCATCGGCGTGGCCGGCATCGCGCTCGCCGACAAGCTGCCGCGCAGCCAGACCGTCCTGCAGACCGTGCTCACCGCCGCGTACGGCATGACCGCCGGCTGGCGCGAGAAGTACGAGGACATCGACGAGCAGCGCGCCCGCGCCTTCCTCGACCGCCTCGGCATGAACGAGTACCTCGACCGGAAGTTCGGCACGCTCTCCGAGGGCGAGCGCAAGCGCACCCTCATCGCCCGCGCGATGATGACCGACCCCGAACTGCTCCTCCTGGACGAGCCCGCGGCCGGCCTCGACCTCGGTGGCCGCGAGGACCTCGTACGCCGCCTCGGCCGGCTCGCCCGCGACCCGTACGCCCCCTCCATGGTCATGGTCACCCACCACGTCGAGGAGATCCCGCCGGGCTTCACCCACGTGCTGATGATCCGCCAGGGCAAGGTCCTGACCGCGGGCCCGCTCGACCTGGAGCTGACCTCCAGCAACCTTTCGCACTGCTTCGGGCTGCCGCTGATCGTCGAGCGCAACGGCGACCGATGGACCGCCCAGGGCCTGCCGCTTTCCTGACCTTTCGGGTCACTCCTTGACCGGACGGCCCCTGTCCCGGGCCGTCCGGCGGATCTACCATGAAGGCGTGGATCCATGGGTGTGGTGGCTCGTCGCCGCCGTGGGACTGGGCATTCCGCTCGTCGTGACCGCGATGCCCGAGTTCGGGATGCTCGCGGTCGGCGCCGTGGCCGGTGCCGTGACCGCGGGGCTCGGCGGCGGCCTGGTCACGCAGTTCATCGTCTTCGCCGCCGTCTCCGTCGCGCTGATCGCGGTGGTCCGCCCGATCGCCAACCGCCACCGGAACCAACGGCCGCGGCTGGCCTCGGGCATCGACGCCCTCAAGGGCCGCTCCGCGACCGTCCTGGAACGGGTCGACGCCTCCGGCGGCCGGGTCAAGCTCGGCGGCGAGGTCTGGTCGGCCCGCGCGCTGGACTCGGACCAGGTCTACGAACCGGGCCAGAAGGTGGACGTGGTGGAGATCGAAGGCGCCACGGCGGTCGTCATGTAAGAGGCCGAGCCCGTCGTCGTACGAGCGCACCGATGAGCCGAACCGCCTGCGTGACGGCCGTTCGCTCTGAAAGACTCGATCAAGCGGAAGGCCGGCACCGGCCGCCGCAGTCAGTCACCGAGGGGTACCGGGAGCCGCAGTGGAACCGATCATCATCGTCCTGATCATCCTGGTGGTGCTCGTGTTCATCGCACTCATCAAGACGATCCAGGTCATCCCACAGGCCAGCGCCGCCATCGTGGAGCGCTTCGGCCGCTACACCCGCACCCTCAACGCGGGCCTGAACATCGTCGTGCCGTTCATCGACTCCATCCGCAACCGCATCGACCTGCGCGAACAGGTCGTGCCGTTCCCCCCGCAGCCGGTGATCACCCAGGACAACCTGGTCGTGAACATCGACACCGTCATCTACTACCAGGTCACCGACGCGCGCGCCGCGACGTACGAGGTCGCCAGCTACATCCAGGCCATCGAGCAACTGACCGTCACCACCCTGCGCAACATCATCGGCGGCATGGACCTGGAGCGGACCCTGACCTCCCGCGAGGAGATCAACGCGGCGCTGCGCGGCGTCCTGGACGAGGCCACCGGCAAGTGGGGCATCCGCGTCAACCGCGTCGAGCTCAAGGCGATCGAGCCGCCGACCTCCATCCAGGACTCGATGGAGAAGCAGATGCGCGCCGACCGTGACAAGCGCGCGGCGATCCTCCAGGCCGAAGGTGTCCGGCAGTCCCAGATCCTGACCGCCGAGGGTGAGAAGCAGTCCTCGATCCTGCGCGCCGAGGGTGAGGCCAAGGCCGCCGCGCTGCGCGCCGAGGGCGAGGCCCAGGCCATCCGGGTGGTCTTCGAGTCCATCCACGCCGGCGACCCGGACCAGAAGCTGCTGTCGTACCAGTACCTCCAGATGCTGCCGAAGATCGCCGAGGGCGACGCCAACAAGCTCTGGATCGTGCCCAGCGAGATCGGCGACGCCCTCAAGGGCCTCGGCGGCGCCATCAACAGCTTCAACCCCGCGGGCGGCGGCGCCCCGTCCGCCGGCCCCGGTATGACCAAGCCCGCCCCGCACCGCGAACAGCCGCCCATCGACTGACCCGGCTCCCCTCAGGGCCCGTCCCCGGCGAAAGCACTGTCACGGGAACGGGCCCTGATGCATGATCGGTCCGTACCGATCATGTACGAGGGAGATCGCATGACCATCTGGGAAGCGCTCGCCGTCTTCGGGGCCGGCGGCGCCGCCGGCGCGATCAACGTCGTCGTCGGCTCCGGAACCCTGATCACCTTCCCGGTCCTGCTGGCCATCGGCCTCCCGCCGGTCACCGCGAATGTCTCCAACACCCTC
Organism: Streptomyces albofaciens JCM 4342; assembly: GCF_008634025.1. Lineage (NCBI taxonomy): Bacteria > Bacillati > Actinomycetota > Actinomycetes > Kitasatosporales > Streptomycetaceae > Streptomyces > Streptomyces albofaciens. The sequence goes on from NZ_PDCM01000001.1 coordinate 2,814,666, forward strand.
GGCCTGGTGCCCGGCTCGCTCAGCGGCGCCATCGGCTACCGCCGCGAACTGGCCGGTCAGGGGCGCCGCATACGGCGCTTCGGCGCCGCCGCCCTGGCCGGCGGGCTGATCGGCGCGGCCCTGCTCCTGATGCTGCCGTCCGACGCCTTCGACGCGATCGTGCCCGTCCTGATCGCCGTCGCCCTCGTCCTCGTCGTCGTCCAGCCCCGGCTCGCCGCCCGCCTGCGCGCCCGCCGCGAACGCAACGGCACCACCGCCCGTGCGGACGGTGGTGCCCTGCTGCTGACCGGAATCCTCTGCGCGAGCATGTACGGCGGCTACTTCGGCGCCGCCCAGGGAGTCATCTACCTCTCCCTGATGGGCCTGCTGCTCAGCGAGGACCTGCAACGCCTCAACGCCGTCAAGAACGTCCTGACCCTGCTCGTCAACGGCGTCGCCGCGCTCTTCTTCCTCTTCGCCGCGCACATCGACTGGCTCGCCGTCGTCCTCATCGCCGCCGGCTCGGCCCTCGGCGGCCTGATCGGCGCGCGGATCGGCCGCCGGCTGCCGCCCGCCGTGCTGCGCGGGGTGATCGTCGCCGTCGGCGTCGCGGCGATCACCCAGCTGCTGCTCGACTGACCCGTACGGGCACTTGACCCGTACGGACGCCACGGCGCTACGCGGGCAGCCCCAGCCACTCCGGCAGCTCCTCCCGCACGGCCCCGGCCAGCGCCGCCACCAGCGCGTCCGCGGGCGTCGGCTCGAACGGCCGGGTCAGCAGCCGCATCCCGGCCTGCTCCGGCGTCCGATCCGCCTTGCGGTGGTTGTCCTCGGCGCAGGAGGCGACCGTGTTCAGCCAGTTGTCGCCGCCGCCGCGCGAGCGCGGCACGATGTGGTCCACGGTCGTCGCCCGCCGGCCGCAGTACGCGCACCGGTGCCGGTCCCGTACGAGAACGCCCCGCCGCGACCACGCCGCCTGTCTTCGGAACGGCACCCGTACGTACCTGCTGAGCCGGATCACCTGCGGCACCGGCACCTCCACCGCGGCGGCCCGGACCCGCAGCCCCGGATGCGCCTGCTCGACCACGGCCTTGTCCTGCATCACCAGCACCACCGCACGCCGCAGCGACACCGTCGCCAGCGGCTCGAAACTGGCATTGAGCACCAGCGTCTCGCGCATCCCGTCCACCTCCCGGTCCCCGTTCGCCGCTCGGCGAAGCGGGTCCACTGTGCAGCTCCAGTGATCCCCTGGACAACGCAATTTCCGCACGCCACAAGGGAGATGGGAGGTGACGGGGAGGTGAAGGTACGGATGCGCAGGAGGGGGCGACGGGAAGCGCCCGGCGGCGCGAAGGAGCGCTCGGCGGCACGCTCCGGGGCCCCGCCCCCGTGCGTACACCGGGACCCCGGAGCGTATGGCAGCCGACGCGGACGTCCGACACGACGCGGACTCCGGCAGGCGGCCGGCGACACACCTGCGCCCCGCCGCCTCCGCCACTGCGGTGCCGGCTGCCCGACGGCCGAACCGCGAGCCGTTCGCCGGTCATGCACCACTGTGCGAGCACGGGCGCCGGGACGCAACGGAATTAAGGCTGATTCCCGTCCGAACGGGGCCGGTGCGCACACGAAGCGGGCCGGTGCCCGCACGGCCGCACGCGGCCGCGGCCCGGACACCGGCCCACGGTTCACCTCCCGGCCGGCACCCGCACCGGCCCCTCGCTCAGCTCCCGGCCGGCACCTCGTACTCGCCGATCAGCTGCGCCCGGCCGATCGTGTGGAAGCGGAGGTTGAAGCCGACCACGGCCGGCGTCGCGTCCGCGTCCGGGCCGAGCTTCTCCTGGTCCACCGCGTACACGGTGAAGACATAGCGGTGCGGGCCGTCACCGGGCGGCGGCGCCGCGCCCGTGAAGTCCCGCGAACCCGCGTCGTTGCGCACGTGGACGGCCCCCTCCGGCAGCCCCTTCATGTCACCCGTACCGGCGCCCGCGGGCAGCTCGGTGACGGAGGCGGGGATGTCGAAGACCGACCAGTGCCAGAAGCCGCTGCCGGTCGGCGCGTCCGGGTCGAAGCAGGTGACGGCGTAACTGCGGGTCCCCTCGGGCGCGCCCTCCCACCGCAGGTGCGGCGAGGTGTTGCCCTCCGCCTGCACCTGCGCCGACGGAAGCGGGCCGCCGTCGGTCAGCCCGTCGCTCACCACGGTGAACCCGGCCACCGGCGGATGGAAATCGTGCGGGAGCGGCCGGCGCTTGAGCTCGGACACCTGGGCACCTCCTGAGTCGCGAATGGACAACTGTCGGGCCAGGTTAGAGCCTGTGCCGAAGCTCCGGCCGGGCGCCCGGCCGGAGGCGGTGCCGCCCCTCAGAACCAGTTCCGCTTGCCGCCGACCTCGGCCAGCCACTGGTTGAGGTACGCCGCCCAGTCGGTGGCCTGATAGCCGTCCAGCGGCACCACGAACGAGCGGTACGTGTCGCTGCCCTCGCTGAAGAGCCCCGGCTTCTTGTCCATCTCCAGCACCACGTCCATCTCGCGGTCGTCCGCGACGAAGGACAGCTCGACCTGGTTCAGGCCCCGGTACTGCTGCGGCGCGTAGAACTCGATCTCCTGGTAGAACGGCAGCCGCTGCCGGGTGTCCCGGATGTGCCCCTGCTCCAGGTCCGCGCTCTTGAACCGGAACCCGAGCCGGCCGAAGGCGTCCAGGATGGCCTGCTGCGCCGGCAGCGGATGGACGTTGACCGGATCGAGGTCACCGGAGTCCACCGCGCGGGCGATCGCCAGCTCCGTCGTCACCCCGACGTGCATGCCGTGCAGCTGCTGGCCCAGGAACGTCGTCACCGGCGTCTCCCACGGGATCTCCAG